>DATESQ010000020.1:0-13872 GCA_035283985.1 Thermoplasmata archaeon
GGATCCCCGAACGATCCGACGGCAGGGCTCTGGTACTCAAAGTCCCAGAGCGTCGTCGACTCGAGGTCGTAGTCGCGGAGCACGTCCCATCCGCGGAGGACGCGCTCGAGGTCCGTCTTCGGCGGGACGAGGGCTTGGGCCATTGTCAGAGGTTCCGAATCCACGCCGCTATATCCGTGCGAACGGCAGGGGACGTCGAAAGTGAATGACAAATCTCGCACGATGGCGGTGAAAGTACTCTCGTGAAGAGGAGACGCCATCCGGCGGCTGCAAAGCTTTACGCCTCTGCCGCATAGCCACACGTTGTGGCGTCACGGTTCACGATCGGGACCTCGTACGGCATGCTGTGCGGGATCTGGGGCTCCACGTGGCTCGCAATCCGAATCGGGCTCCAAGGCGCCCCCCCATTCCTTGCAGCCTCGCTCCGGTTCGTCGTCGCGTCCCTCACACTCCTCGGCCTCGCTGCGGTCTTCAAGTCGCGGCTCCCGAAGGGCCGCATCGAGTGGTCGCTGATCGTGTTCGTCGGGATCGTCTTGTTCACTGCCGACTACGGTCTGATCTATTGGGGCGAGGCGAACGGGGTCGCGAGCGGGCTCTCCGCAATTCTGTTCGCGACGTTCCCGTTCCAGACCGCGCTGTTCGCGCACGTCCTCCTGCGAGAGGAGGGGCTCTCCCTCCAGAAGCTCGCGGGGATCGCCCTCGGCTTCGCGGGAATCCTCGTCATCTTCCGAGGGCAAATCGAGGCCGACGTGGGCAGGACGTTCCCGATGTTTGCGATCGTCCTCGCGGCGACGTGCGCGGCCGTGAGCTCCGTGGCGGTAAAGCGCTGGGGCCACGACGTTGACGCGATCACCTTTAATGCGTTCGCGATGGGCACCGGCGCGATTGCCCTGGCGGGCTTCTCGCTCGTCGCAAGAGAGTCGTGGTTCGTACCATCCTGGCCCGAAGGGATTGGCGCGATCCTGTATCTCGCGTTCGCGGGCTCCGTCGTTACGTTCGTCGCGTACATCTGGCTTCTCAAACGAATCGAGGCGACGTCCATGTCGTACATCGCGTTTGTCACGCCGATCGTGGCGGTTCTCCTTGGCGTCACCGTCGGGGACGAGGTCCTCGACCCGATTGTGATCCTCGGCGCCGCGGTCACCCTCGCGGGGATCTATCTTTCGACGTCGAAGCGTGCGGCCGCGTGGGTCCGGGGGATGGTGAGGGCCCGCGTCGTCAGCGGTGCGTCCGGAGACCCTCCGCCAAGGAAACGCTGAACCGGGACCGCAGGTACCGCATCGTTGGATACGGCCGCGAAAGGGTTTCGAGGTGCCACGCCGCGGCCGCGTTCGCGAAGCGCAGCCGACGTGCGAGGTCCGCTCCCGCCAACATCGCCCGGATATACGCGGCGTTGAACACGTCGCCACAACCCGTCGGATTCACGGGTGAGACAGGATTCGCGCGGGCACTCTGGACGCCGGTGCGGGTGAAGGCCGTTGCACCGAGACCTCCCTGATGGACAACGACCTCCTTCGCCCCCATCGAGAGGAGTGTTTCCGCGGCATCTTCGACCGGCGACCGGCCCGCGACTCGAGTGATCTCCTCCTCGTTTCCGAAGAAGACGTCAGCGTGCGGGAGCACCGCGAGCACGGCGTCGCGCCGGTGCTGAGGCCATCCCATAGGATCCGTGGACACGTCTAAGGACGTCGTCGCTCCCGCGGTATGAGCTCGCTGGAGTAGCTTCTTCGATGGCGGGCCGAGGAGCCGAGTCGCCCACCAGTACCCCGCCCGATGGACGTGACGGGCCGCTCGGATCCATGGCACGGGGACATCCGAGGGCCGAAGGTCGGCATTCGCGCCGAGGGACGTGACGAGATGGCGCGTCCCATCGGTGAACGTGAGCGCGACCGTCATGCCGCTCGGCTTCGCGGGGGAGATGTGGAGCCGCGTGCTGATCCCCGCGGAACGATACGCCCTCCGTAGGATGTCGCCCGCCCAGTCCCGCCCGACACAGGCGACGAGACCGGTCCGACCCCCGAGTGCACGAAACGCGAGGGCGAAGTTCGTCGCGTTCCCGCCGGGAACGTGCGCGAACCGCTCGACGTGCGACTGTCGGTCGCCGAGGCCCGGAGGCACCGGCGGCGTGACGATGTCGAGGATTGCATCGCCGACCGCGAGGGCATCGAACCGCGTGGCGGGCACGTCGCCCGCATCCCCGAGGGGCTACTCAAGTCTGCGCGCGTCACTCCTGCCAGAGGCCCTGCCGCTTTAGCTCCTCCACGACGAGCTTGTAGTCCGCGGGTCGCCCACACGCCGGGCAGAAAATCGAGCCATGGGCATCGCGCACGGGGTTCGGGCCCTCCCAGCCGCAGAACCGGCACATCGCGTCGAGCGCGGACGTCACAGGAAGTCCTCCAGCGTGAGCTTCTTCTCCGTTCTCCGGAGATCGACCTTCTTCGGCGCCTGCTCCTCGAAGTTTCCGTGGAACAGGTTCGCCTGGACCGTGCCCATAAGGAGGGCCTTCTCGTCCCAGCCGTAGACTTCCGAGATGTACGCGAGGGTCTGCGCGACGCGGCGCGCGTAGTAGTCCCAGTCCGGCTTGAACTCAAACGGCCTCCCGGAGATGTACGGCTCGACGTGCATCGGAGATTTCTTCGCGTCGACGACGATCCACGACACCTTCATTCCGGGCACGACTTCGTACCCGAGATCCTTCATCTTCCGGGCGGCGAGGACGTTCGACATCGAGTCCGGGTTCACGTAGCGGCGGTCCTCCGCGACCGTTCGAGAGATCACGAGGGGCTCGAGCGGATCCCCGTCCTCCGGGATCATGTCCTGCGGAATTCGGCCCGCCTTGACCTCGCCCACAACCTCCTTCGCGAGCCGCACGGCACCCTCGATGTCGTTCCCGAGGACGCAATTGAACGCCCGCCGCTGGGCCTCGCTCTGCAAGTTGAATGCGTCCGTTCGGCGGATCTCGTAGCCGCGGACGATGAGCTCGTCCTCAACAGGCCACGCGGTCTTTGCCGCGTACCGCTTCTTCTTCCCGTGGCTAAAGAACGTGCGAAAGATCCGCTCGAGCTCCATGTTCACGTTGCCCGTGCTGAACCGCTCCGCAATCTTGCGGCCGAACTCGATCGACGTCTCCCTGTCTTTGTGCGGCGACTCGAGGAAGATGGAGTCCGTGTCGCTGTAGATGACCCGCACGCCCTCCGACTCGAGCTGAGCGATCACGGACTTCACGTTCTCCCGCGCGAACGCCGTGATGCTCGCCCCGATTTTCGGGTCCGTGAACCGGTAGAACGATGAGGCGAGGACGCCGTAGAACGCGTTCATCAGGATTTTTACCGCGAACTGGAGGCGGTCGTAGTACTCCCGCATCGTCGGGTCCGTCTCCGCCTTCATCTTCGCCTTGACCTCCCGGCGCTGCCGCATGAGGTCCGAAAGGATGCGCGGGAGGAGGCCCCGGCGCTGCTCCGCGCTATAAAACCGGACGCCGATCGGGCTTTCGATCGTCCCCGCGTCGCTCAGGGTCGTGAAACATATGTTCTTTTCGATAATAATCGATGGATACATCGACGAGAAGTCGAGGGCGATCACCCACTCGTATAGCCCCGGCTCGAGGCTGTGAACGTAGCCGCCCTCGATGGGCTTCCCGCCGGCCCCCGTCCGGGTCATCGGGACGCCGACCCCGTTGCGGTCCGCCACACGGATCAGGATCGAGTCGATCATGGTGGACGTCCTGCTGTTGAACGTGTCGTCAACGGGCAGCTTCGACACGACCGCGAGGTCCATCGCCTTGTCGAGGCGCGTGACCTTTTCGAGAATCCGGAGCGCGAGCTCCGCGTCCTTCATGCAGTACGCGAGGACCCTCTCGCGGTTGTTCTTCCATTCTTGCTCCATGTGGAGGCGATCGACATCCGCCTTCCCCTCGCCGAGGAGCCAGCGGGCGACGGCGTCGAGCGTCTCCTGCTTCGGGTGGAGTTCGAGCTTCACGGCCCACCATGCGTCCGCGATGATCCGCCCGTGGGCCCGCCAAAACCGCTCGCCGATGTTCGTAATCCCCAGACCGTCGCGGGCGAGCGGGAGGGACATCATTCCGTGAACTCGCGCCCGCTGCTCCAAGATCGGAAGGTCGTAGCCATCGATGTTGTACCCCGTGATCACGTCGGGGTCCATCGTCCGGATCAGGTCGATGAACCGTCGGAGGATCTCCTTCTCGTCTCCCCAGAAAATGTCTGTCTTGATTGCGCCGTTCTCCCGCCACGCGAAGCCGAGGCACAAGATCGTCGGGTCCGTAATCGTGTTCTCGATGTCGAACGAGACGATCTTCAGGGCGGGATTGAAGGGCTCGCACGGCTCGAACCGCTCCGCCCGCACGACGAGGTCCGTCGTGTACCGCCCCGCGGCCGGTGTACCGTGGACGCGGACACACGCCTCGAGGTCCATGTCATACATGAACCGGTGCGCGAACGGGATGTCCGCCGCGAGGACGTCGGAGCCGTGCTTCCGCGCCCGCTCTCGGTACTCCGGCGTCTTCCACGGGTGCTGGAGCGTGATCTTCGCACAGGGCGTCTTCTGGCCCTTCACGTCGAGGTCGGCGGGCTCGATCTTGAGGACCTCGCTGTCCCGGCCCAGGTAATTCAACAGGACCTGCGAGGGACGGGTCGCGTAGAAGTACGGCTTGAAGCCCCAGTACTCCGCAACGATTGACTTCCCGTCCCGCGTCCGACCAAAGAGCTCGATCACGGGCTCTTCCTGTGGCCCGTCGCGCCGATACGACGCCGTGAGGATGCGGACGTCCCATGAATCCGTCATGTCTTCGTCACATCCATCCGGGTTGCTGCATGGTCATTCCTGGTGGCAGGCACTTATCCACAACAAGCCTCAGGACGAACGTCGGGCAGCAATAAGAAGGTGGCGAAACACAGGATCTTACGTTCTGATCAGCGACAAAGACGGGAATCGAATCGGAGGAACTTCGCCAGATTCACGCCTCGCGTCCGTATCACCTGGAGAACCACGAACCGATATTCTTTGCCTAGCCATGCCTTGCCACGGACGGGAGGGTCGTGACCACTCGAGGCGGGAATCCGGATTGGCGATTAGGCGTACACAGCCCGCCGATTTGCCAGACGCTGGTCGCCTCAGTGTGGGGGGGATTCTGTGGCTCTTGAGCCGGGTGCATGTTACCTGATCAAAGAGAGAAGGGGGGATTTCAGCTATCGCCTGTTCACGTTGCTCACGGCGACCGGGGTTCGTGGTCTTGTGTTTACGCGGCAATTTCCCGACCGTGTGCGGGGGGAGCGCGGCATCGTGGATTCGCCGGTAATTTGGTTGAGCCACACACCCGGTCAGCACCACCACAACCCCACGGAACTTGGGTCTCTCGCGAAGCTGATCTCCGGATTCATCGACGAGAACCAGGGCGTTGGGGTCATCCTCCTCGTCGGAATCGAATATCTCTCGTTGAACAATGGGTTCCTCCAGACCCTCAAGTTCGTCGAGCACGTGAACGAATTCGTCATGCAGCGGAAGGCGATCGTTCTCATCCCCGTGCCTCCGGACGCGTTCGAGGAGAAGGAACTCGCACTGCTGGAACGATCTGTGACAGTCTTGAAGGCCCCGCCCGGGAAAAAGCCAAGAGGGGGCTTCGCCAAAGGACTTGCATCTGTTGTCCTTCTCATCCCGACGAAACCCGAGCTTCGAGACGAGTGCGTGCAACTTCGCGATAAGCTACCCATGCCCGTGGTGATAGACGCCAGTGAGCGCCCAGTTGCGGAAAGGATCCGCAAGGCGAGCCGGGATGGCGTCCCGTTCATCGTCCTTGTTTCCGGAGGCGAGGTGCGGTCGGGAATCGTTCATGTCATCCCCTGGACAGGGAAGGAAACTTGGACGAGCCTTGAAGCCCTCGAACGCGCATTCAGAGAATGGCGGCCGCCATCGCGGAGACGCCCTGGAAGCCGCCGCGGCGCCGGATAACCCGAAGCGCTCAGGGTGTGATTCTCGGTGGGGGTCTCTCATCGCGTTGAGCACCATCGAAGTCTAGGCTCTCGCCACGATCTTGATCACGTCGCCATCTTGAACTGCGTAGTCATGCCCAACGACCATCTTCGAGCGGGCGTTGATGGCGCGGATGAATCCTTTTCCGAGGTCAGTATGCACGCGATACGCTAGATCCTTCGCAGTCGCTCCGCGGGGAACGAGGAATGCGTCCGGCAACACGTTTCCCTTCTTGTCCGTCCAGTGCGCCTCGTCCTCGACGGGAAAGACGACGACGAGATTCAGGAGCTTTCGCACGGCGGTCTCGATACACTCCTGGACGCCCGTGGAACCTCGCGCGGCGAGAAACGACTCAATCTTCCGCAGGCCCGCAACCTGTGCGGCCGTGAGCCGGCTCGCGTCCGGGATTCGGAACGCGGAAGACCCCAAATCGTACTCGATGAGCCCCGCTTTCGCGGCGCGGCGGAGAGCGAGCTCATACTCGGCAGAGATTGGCACGACGAGGGTCCCTGCCCGCGTCGTCAGCCGTTCAAGCGAGCCCGGCTCAACAAGATCCGCCTTGTTCGCCGCGACGATCATCGGCTTGCCATGGCGGAGGATGCGGTCCGCGAGCCGCAACAAGTTGTCCGCGGTCCACTTCGACGGCCGCGGGTCCATCGGGGCCTCCTTCAGGGCGAGGTGGATGTGGACCTCCGTGACCCCGAGTCCCGCGAGGCGATCGTGGAGGACCCGCTCCATCGGCGTCTCCTCGAGTTCCGCGCGGCGGGCCTCCTTCTCCCAGTTCCGCGACAGAATCCCGCGGACCCAGTGCGCGAGTTCCTCCTTGAGGAACGTCACGTCTTCGAGGGGGTCGTGCTCCCCGGGCCGCACGGGATTCCCCTCGAAGTCCGTCCCGCCGCTCGCGTCGACGACGTGGATGAGCGCGGCGGCCTGGCGGAGGTCATCGAGAAACTTGTTCCCGAGGCCGCGCCCCTCGTGCGCTCCGGGGACCAAGCCCGCGACGTCGAGGATGTCGACGGGCACGAACCGCTGGCCGTTCTGGCAACCCCCATGGACGGGCCGACAGGGTTTGCCGATCTCCGTGTGCGGGCACCGGGTGCGGATGTACGCGACGCCGCGGTTCGGCTCGATCGTCGTGAACGGATAGGCGGCGATCTGCGCGGGGGCGAGGGTCGCGGCGGAGAAGAATGTCGACTTCCCCACGTTCGGCTTGCCGACGACCCCGAGCTCCACGAAACGAGCGAAGGGGGTCCCGCTTCAAGTAACTTGGCGGGGGCCACGAAGCGATTGGACCGTGGGCATGACTCGAAGTCCAAGATTCTGAGGTCACGATGTGCGCCGACGGCGCCGCAAGAAGAGCAAGATTAGGACGACGCTTGCGACGGGGACTACAATCTCTCGGAACTCGGGAAGGGCGACTTGACCCCACGTGTCCGGATCGAGCGTGTTGACCGCAACATCTGTGTTCCCCCAACGGTACGTCTCCCCGATGCTCGCGTCGTAGACGAGGACGGCGAATCCGGCGATTTCATCGCCCGAGAGCGAGGAGGCGTTCCAGACGTCGTGGTAGTGGATCTTGAATTCGTATCGCTCAGCGGTCCCGAACGTGCCCGTACCACCGTTGCCTGAATCACACTCATCCCATGCGGGCGTATCGTTCACAGCGCACGACACCCAGCCCGTCCCCGAGGCGTTCCCGATCTCCGCGATCAACGCGGACGTTGTTGCGTCGAGGCGGAACCGACGATCCGATTTCGACAACGGCGCCCCGCTATCGTCCCTGTCGAAATGCAAGTACGCGGAATCCACGCTGCTATCGTTCGTCGTGTCGGCGCTGGCCTCGATGCAAATCCAGACGAAGCTGTCCCGCCGCCCCGCCCGCATGGTCAGGTTCGACTGCGTGAGGATTCCCGCGTCCGCGTACTCAGGGTCGGTACACACCCCATCGAGAATCGGTGTGCTCAAGAGAGGCGAGGCGTGAATCACCTGGAGGCCCGACGAATCGCCCATGACCGTGAACCTCGGGCCGCCTCGAGTCATCGAAGGATGGTACCCCCGCGTCGCGAGGACGATGGTGGAGTCGCCAACGCCCGACCAATCGGTCGTCGCGAACACCATTTCCGTCGCATTCAGCGCGGCGGGCGAAAGGCCGAGGGAGCCCTCGAGCGCTGTCGCGTTCTTGGCCGTGCGGAGGGTCAGGGACGAATCCGGCACCCAGCCCGGCTGCCAACGGAAGGGGGTCTGTGATGTAATCCGCCCTCCGATTCCCCGGACCTCGACCATGTAATCCGCGAAGATGCCCCCCACAGAGACGCCGACGGAGTCCGACGAGTTCACGTCAATGTAGACCTGCGCGATGTCCTCGCCCGTGACTCGGGGCAAGGGCGGGCCCGGCGGACTCGGACCGCCGCCCCCCGGAGCGCTCACGGCGGGCGCGATCCGCTGCGGAATCGGAATGCCGCCATGGAGCGAGCCGGCGACCTGGAGATGGAAGTACGTCCCTGAGGCGTTCGAGGTCCCGCCAAAGGATTCGATGTCCAGACTCGGACGCGGCGACGCGCTGACATCGGTGTCCCGGAACCGGAGGGACGCCCAGTCCTCGAAGAGCCCGTCGACCCGGATCCCCGGCGGGACGGCCTCGAAGTAGGCCCGCAGGCCCTCGCCCGAGATCGTCACGGGCCGATCCGCGGAGACGGAGCTGACCGCCACCTCGAGAGGAGTTCCCACGGAGAACGCGGTCGCGGTGACGAAGACGATGACCGTCGTCGACGGGTTCGCCCGGGACAGCGTCAACGTGGCCGGCGAGGCCGCGGCGGTCACGCCCGCGGTCGCGACGAAGGAGAACGGTCCGACAGGCCACGTGTCTCCATCAGGGATCGTTCCCATGGCGGTGACCTCCAGTTCCAAGGCGGCTCCCGTACCCGTCGGAATCACGGAGACGAGGGGACGTTGGCGGATGCGAATCGCTCCGTAGGTTCCTGTGATCGCGAGGCTCGCGCGGCTTACGACGCCGTCGAAGTCGTCCGTCGCGACGAGGATGACGGAGTCCGTCGCGGAGAACTCGAACGCGTCGATATCGACCGCGAGTTCGAGGGCGGAGCCGAACACCGCCGCAGACACGGGCGCGGCGACCGTGCGACGGCTCCAGTTGATCTCCGCGTCCGGCGGGAACTCGTAGAGACGCGCGGACACGACACGGCCCTCGCCGCCGTACACCTCCACGACGTCGTCGACGCCGAGGCCTTCAATCTGGTAGCCCGAGGTGGAGTCTCCGTCCGTGTCGAAGAAGAGGTAGAACGCGTCGTAGCCTGCGGAGTCCCCAAGCGCCCGCCCCGCGACCTGGACGAGAGCGTAGAGGCGGATCCCATCGCTAAAGACGCCGTATCGCTCGATCGCGGCATCGGGGTTCGGGGACGGAACGGGGTCTACGTACGTCGGGAGGCTGGCCCATTCCGCGGGGTTTCCGTCGACGATGACCGCGGACACGGGCCCGCTCGGCGGGACAAACAAGACCGCCGCGAGGATAAACGCCATCAACAAGGAGACCGCCACGATCGCGTACCGAGCCCCCGTGGCGCGGCCGGGGAGGCGGTATGTCGTCACGGCGCTCCCGTTCACGAACCCATTGCCGTTGATGAGACCGTTCACCCGACCCTTGCCGTTCACGAGGCCGTGGCCGTTGATGAGGCCGCGTCGCTCATACCGGTCGGATGAAACGCGACTCGCCCCGGGGTGGGTCGAAACGGATGCGGGGGTCTTCGTCAGCTTCCCGCGTTGCGGCGCAGGGTCGAACGCCTCGACCGCCTCGACCTCTCCGCGGGGTCGCGGGCTGGCGGGCACGTTCGCGAGCGAGGTTCCGCATACCGGACACACCTGCGCGTCCGGCAGGATCGGCTGTCCGCAGAGCGGACATTCCCGCTCCTTCAGGCCGAGGAGAGAGTCGAACGCCTCGACGGCCTCGTGGAGCTCGCCCTCCGTTGCGACGGGAATCTCGGGTTCCTGCCGGAGCACCGGCGTCGGTGGGGAGGTCATCTCCTTGACCTCCTTGAGCTCCGCCGCCGCGCGTTTTTGGTCGTGCATTCCCGAGAGAATACGGGAACGGGCGAGGAGAACGCGCTTCGCGCCATCGGAGAGCCGGAGGGCCGTGTCAATCGACTCGAGCGCCTCCGGGCGCTGGCCCATCGAAAGGAGAAGAAGGGCGCGCGCATACCAGAGATCGGGGTCGGACTCGTCTTCCCGTAAGCGCACGTCGTAGAACGCGAGGAGCGCGCGGTCCGGCTCCCGTTCGACCTCCGTCCGGACGTCGAGGTCGAGTTCCTCCTCGTCGAACACTGCGCCGCAATCGTGGCACTTCTTCACGAACAGGGAAGTGACGCAGTGACAAAGCGGGCACTCCCGCTCCTCCTCGAGGATCTCCTCCTTCGGCCGCCGGCGCGGGAGGAGGAGCATGAACCGGACGGAGTCCTTGATCATCTTCGCGGCCTGTGGGCCGATCTCCTTGATCGCCGCGAGCTCCGACTCGGCGACCCGCTTCACCTTCCAGAGCGCGTTGTATCCCGCGCGGCAGAGGGTCTCCGCCCGCCGCTCGTCGACGCCGGGGATGCGGGAGATTTCCGTCAGGTCCTCCTTCGAGTAGTCCCCGCGGACCCTCCGGCTCGAGCGCTGCGCCTTCGCAGTTACCGCCTCCGGCGGGAGGCCTTGGAGGGCCGTCCCGCACGTCGGGCAGACCTTCTCGCCCGCCTCGAGGAAGGTGCCGCAGTTCGGACACGCACCCCGCGACTCCGCTGCGCCGATGACCTCGTCGAACGGGTACCGCGTGGAGCACCGGTCGCATACGAGGACCGTCGGGCTCGAGGCTTTGCACTCCGCGCACTCGATCTGGGATTCAACGACAGCGAGATCGGATCGGACCGACACGGCGCCGCACTTCGCGCACATCGAAACCGGGGTGACGACGCCCCCGCACTTCGCACACGGCCGGAGGTCCACGATCCGCACGATCACACCTGCGTGACCCGCGCGCGGGCCTCTTCAAGGATCACGACGGCCTCCGGGAAGTCGGGGCGGAGATCGATCGCCTTTTCGAGGGCGAGGAGCGCGGCCTTCGCCTGGCCCGCCCTCAGGAGGGCGCGCCCCTTATGGAACCATGCGTCGGGCAGGTCCGGACGCTTCCGAAGAGCGTGGTTGTACCACGTGACCGCCTCCTCGTTCCGTCCGAGGGCGAAGAGGGCGGACGCCTTGTTCAGCGCGGCGAGCCCGAAGTGGGGGTCCGCTTCGAGCGCGCGGTCGAAGAGGGCGATCGCCTCGGGGTGGCGGTGCGCGCGGGAGCGCAATATCCCCTTGTTCAGGAGGGCGAGCGCGTGACGGGGATTCATCCGGAGCACGGCGTCGAAACACTCGATCGCCCCGTTCCCCTGGCCGAGGTGCATCAGGACGACGCCCTTGTTGCACCATGCCTCCTGGTACGCGGGCCGGAGCTTGATTGCGAAGTTGTGGCAGCGGAGGGCCTCGTGCGGCTGCCCGAGGTTCTCGAGCACGACCCCGCGGTTGTTCCACGCGACCTCGTTGTCGGGGTCGAGCGCAACCGCCGCGTCGAACGCCTCGAGGGCCGCGGAGAGGTCCCGGCGCCGCAAAAACGCGTTCCCACGATCGACTTCCCGCCGGGACCGGTCCCGCGTGGACCGTTGAAAGGTTACCCTAGCGGGAGGCCTAAAAGCAAGGCGCATCTCGCCTGCTCACTTTTATTAAGCCTTTAAGCAAGTTAGGTCGTGGTTATCAGTCTCGGAAGCTGGCGGACTATGGAGACGGCGCTCATCCTCTGTGAGGGGTATTTCGGGACAGGCACGGGGAAGACCGCGAACGGTCTCGTACGGCACTCGCGGCGGTACCGGATTGTCGGGGTCCTGGACCGCGCGAAGGCGGGCCGCGACGCGGGGGAGGTCCTGGACGGAAGGCCCTGCGGGATCCCGATTCTTGCGGACTTGCGGACCGCCCTCACGAAGCTGCCCGAGAAACCCGACACCCTGATTATTGGCGTCGCAACGTTCGGCGGGTACATCCCCGCGGAGTTCCGGCCCGTGATCCGCGAGGCGATCGAAGCCGGGTTGAACGTCGCGGCGGGGCTGCACGAGTATCTCTCCGAGGACCAGGAGTTCGCGGAGCTCGCGACCCGCCACGGGGTCCGGCTCATCGACGTCCGGAAGCCGAGGCCGCTGCGAGAGCTCGAACAGTTCAGCGACCGCTCTCGCCATCTCCCGTGCCTCCGGATTCCCGTGCTCGGGACGGACGGGTCGATCGGGAAGCGGACGACCGCGATTCTCCTGACGGAGGCGCTCGAGGGGGCGGGGATTTCCGCGGAGTTCGTCGCGACGGGACAGACAGGCTTGCTCCAAGGCGCGCGGTATGGCGTCCCGATCGACGCAATCCGGGGCGACTTCATGGTCGGCGAGCTCGAGGCGCAGATTGTGAAGGCGTACGAGGAGCAGAAGCCGAAGGTGATCGTCGTCGAGGGCCAGGGCAGCATCTCCCATCCCGCGTACGTGTGTGGCACGCGTGCGATTCTCATGGCCTCGATGCCGAGCGGGATCGTCCTTCAGCATGCGCCCGGCCGGAAGGTCCGCAACTTTCGGCGCGATGTCGTGTCGTGGCCGATGCCGTCGATCGAGAAGGAAATTCAAATGCTTGAGCTGTTCTCCGACTCGAAGGTCCTCGCACTCACTCTGAACCACGAGGCCCTCGCACCGGAGGACGTGAAGCGAATCGAGGAGGAGTACGAATCCCGCTACGGGCTGCCGACGTGCGACCCCCTCCTGGACGGATGTGAGAAGCTCGTGAACAAGATCCGGGTCCTGCTATGAAAATTCCAAAGACCCACCCCCGGCACACGTCGCTGATGACGCGCGAGAAGCTCGTGAAGGCCTGGAAGGCGGGCGTCGCGGTCCCCGAGGGCCTAATCGCGCACGGTCGAGGCGAGGCGTGGGACTACCTGCTCGGCGAAGAGACGAGTGCGCCCGCCCTCGTGGCGGAGAAGGCCGCGGCCGCATACCTCGTGAGCGCCAAGCGTCCCGTGATCTCTGTGAATGGAAACGTCGCCGCCCTCGCGTCGAAGGAGATCGTGCGCTTGGCAAACGCAATTCCCGCCACAATCGAGGTGAACCTGTTCCACCGCACGGAGGCCCGCATCAATCGCATCGTGCGACGTCTGGCGAAGGCGGGGGCGAGAAACGTCCTCGGGCCACGACCCGGCGCGAGGATCCCAAGGCTCGACTCAAACCGAGCCCTCGCCCACCGCGACGGCATCTACCGCGCCGACGTGGTCCTCGTCCCCCTCGAGGACGGCGACCGAACGGAGGCGCTCGTCCGGATGGGGAAGACGGTGGTCGCCATCGACCTGAACCCGCTGTCGCGGACCTCGCAGATGGCAACGGTTCCGGTCGTGGACGAACTCACGCGCGCCGTCCTAAACATCGACAAGTTTGTGCGAGAACTACGGGGAAATCCGGAGGAGACCGCACGAATCATCCGGACGTACAGTAAGGCAGGGAATCTCGGAGCCGTCTATTCCTACATCAACTGGAGATTGCGAAACCTCGCTCGGAAGCGAACGCGGCCGAAGCGACGACGCGTCACTTGAAGTGGCCCGGCCTCCACTTGATCGAGCAACCCATGGGCGGGACGAACGTCACAGGCGGGTCCTTTCCCGCGACGAGCGAGTCGAGGACCTCTCGCATCATCTTCCGCCTCACGCCGTTCGGGTCCTTCGAGTCGTCAAGCTTCCCGCGATAGCGGAGCTTGCGGGCCTTGTCGAAGACAAAGAAGTCCGGCGTACACACGCCGCCGTACGCCTCCGCGACCTTTTGGGACTCGTCGAAGAGATACGGGAAGCTG
>DATESQ010000021.1:0-4139 GCA_035283985.1 Thermoplasmata archaeon
TCCCGCATCGACGGCACCGATACGGCCCCCGGCGCCCCGCAGATTTCATCCGTCGCGTGCACGCAGGGCACTTCGGGTTCCCGACCTTCGCGACGACCGTCGCAGGTGCGAGGAGTTCAAACTTCTCGAGGTTCAGGCTCCGCGGTTCCTCGCGGATCGATCCGAGCACACGCACGACATCGCCCGAGGCGAGGGCGCGGACGTGCGCCCGGAATCCCTTCGAGGGTTCGTACGCGAGGACGTCGATCTCATGCCGGCCCCGAAGCCGGACGACGACGTGGCCTCCGGGAACCGTTCGAGGCGGTCCCATCACGGTCCCTACAATCGACACGGACGTCCGCGGCTCGAGCGCTGCCGGATTCTCGATGACGTGGTCGTCCGTCCCCTGGTTGGTCTCGAACAGCAGCCAGCGATCGGGAATTTCCCCGCGGAGTCCCGCGAGGGCGACGGGCAACTCCCAGGGATCATCACCCCGGATTCCGCAGAGGACGGGGCACGGCGTGCGAGGCGCGATCACGACGCGATCGTCCTCCCAGTCGTAGTTGTTGAAGGTCGACGGAAATGCGGCGTCGAGCCGTCGCACGGATTCCCGGGAAATCCGCCGCGGGGTTCCCCATCGGTCCTGCCGACGATATGCGAGGACCTCGTACGTCCGGTCCCGCGGACGCCACGCGGCCGCCGCGGCGGCGCCGATGACCCCGCGGCCGTTCTTGTATTCCCGGTGGAGACCGAGGCCTCCGATCGCCTCGAGCGCCTCCTCCTTCGTCACAAGCGTCCGGACGGCCCGCCAGTAGAGTCGAGGGGGGGGCGGCCTCCGGAGAACGACGAACGCGGGATTTGTCGTTGGGTCGTCGAACCGCGACCATGCCTCCACCGTCTCCTGGACGATGCGAATCAGGAGGGCGTCGATCGGAACCTCATCGCCCCGTGGATACGCCAAGACTTGACGTCCCTCGATCTCGCCAATAATGAACGGGGGCCCACGACCCCGACCGAGGCGCAGGCAGATCGCGCCATTCCCTCGGGTCTTCCACGGGACGTTCGGGTTCAGCCGCACGAGCCGCGGGAATCCGATGAGATCCCACGCCGACAGGACACGAACGAGCTCCGTCGCGAGGAACGTCGTGCACATCCCATTGCGGGAATCCGTGTCGTCGACCGCCAGGTAAAGGGGCATCCGGCTCGACATCGAGACCCGCCGAATAAGGCTGGCGCCCCAAGGCTTCAAATAACGTCGGGTCCATCGCGTAGCGGATTCATGCCTGTGAAGTCGTTATCCCTGTCCGCGATTGACGCGCGCCGCCTCGCGCGGACGGGTCAAAGGGGGCAAAACCTCCGAGTAGACCACAATAGCACGGTCACGTTGATCACGGAGGTCAGTGAACGGGAGGCGAGCATCGACTTCCGGTTCACCGCGAACTACCGGGCGACGGAGGAGGTCGTCGGCGTCGTTCGGATCGAGGGGAACCTTCTGTGGGAGGGGCACGGCCGGGAGCTCGCGAAGCAGTGGGTTGCGACGAACCAGATGCCGAACGAGGTCGCGAGCGAGATCCACACGACGATCATGAGCATGTGCGTGCCGGAGACGGTCCTACTCGCGAGGGATCTCCAGCTCCCGCCACCGATTCCGATTCCTCAGGTGAACATCGGCGCGCCGCCACCCGCGAAGCGCCCTAGCCCCGAGGTCGCGTAGGACCGGGACCTCGAATCCGGGCGTCTACTTGATGAGTTCGAGCGAGAACGAACCGACGCTGACCGCGCTGCGAGTATGCGTGTACTTGATCCACGCCCGCGACTGAACGTCGCAAACCCCGCGGACCGCGAGGAACGATCGGAGCTGCTCGACCTTGAACTCTAGCGTGCCGTCCATCATCGAGGACAGCATCTCGATCTCCTTGTCCTCGTGCATCCCCTTCTCGATCACGTACATTGCGACGGACTTGTCCCGCCTCCGCCGACCGACGAACGGCTGGAGGAACTTGAACGTCGTCGTGTGGTCGAGGTACGCCATCACGGTCGAGACGGAGCGGAACGCGAGCCGGTAGTACGGGTGCTTCTTCTTGATTCCCATCGAGAGGGCGTCGACGACCTTCGAGATCGATGCGAAGTCCGTGAGGTCCGCGATATACGTCGTGTATCGGTCCTCCGTGTCCGCACCCATCGACTTGCTGTACGCGTCTATGTACTTCACCAGGCCGAGCTTCTCGTACTCCTCGTAGCTCGGGAGGACGAAAGTCATCTCCTCGCGGATGTCGCTCGGCATCTTGTCCGTGAGGACCCAGATCACCGGGATTCCCTTCTTGAGGCTCTCCGCCATGAACGCGTTCACGATCACCTCCTTCCCGACGTGAGCCGGGCCGTAGATCGTCACGTTCGAGCCGAACGGGACGCCGCCGAGGAGCAGGTCGTCGAGCCGGGGCGTGCCCGTCTTCACCTTGTCCTGCTTCACCTCGAGCATTCGCTCCTGCTCGCGGCTGTCAATCTCCTCTTCGATGAGTCCCTGCTCGCGGAGCCGGAGCTCGTCCATCTTCGCCGTCAGGTACTTCTCCTTCGCGCGGACCTCTTCCTCCTTCTGCGCGATCTCCGCCTTGAGCTGCTCGAGCCGTTCCTTGAGATCGACCTCCGCGGTCCCACCGCCGAGCGCCTTCGCCTGGTCGAGCTTCTGTCGCTCTGCCTGAAGGAGCCGGTCCCGGTACACGAGGTCCTCCTCCCGCCGCATGAGCTCCTCTTCCTTGTACGCGAGGGGCTCCTTCACGCGCCGGAACTCCTCCTCGCGCGTCGCGAGCTCCTCCTTAAGTCGCTGGATCTCTTGCTCCCGGATGAGAATGGACTTCTCCTTCCCGAGGAGCTCCTGCTCCTTCTTCGCGAAGATCACGTCGACCTCCGTCTTCGACTTCCCCTCGAGGGCGGCGGATTCCGCGCGGAACTTCTCCTCGATCTTGTGCTTGTTCACATCTTCTTCGAGTGTAATCACCCGCTTCTTCAGCTCGTCTTCCTTCTTGAGGAACTCCCGCTCCTTCTCTCGCAGGCTCTCCTCGAACCGGTGGCGGAGATCCTCTCCTGTGCCCGCGCCGGGTGCGGCGAGCGTGCCCGCCTCCGCGGCCTCCCGGAGCGCGAGGATTCCCGCTTCCTTTGCCGCGAGCTCCGCCTCCCTCTCCGCAAGCGCGAGCTCCTTTTGCTTCAGTTCGCGGGACTCGGGCACTTGGTTCAGGAGATTCCGGTCAATCTGGGCCTTCAGAGTTGCGACGAACTTCTGGGTCTCCTGGAGCCGGCCCTCGAGCTGACGCCGCTTCACGTCCTCCTCTGCGAGCTTCTTCTTCAGGTGAGGCGAGGCGCCGGACTTGAGCTGCTGGCCCTTCACGTACTTGATCACCGCGATCGAGCCCTTCTTGATGTGCTCGATCTCTTCCTCGAGTTCCTTTCGCGTCGTGATCTCCGTCTGGAGCTGCTTGTTCAGCGCCGCGGTCTCTTCGATGTACTTCACCGGGTCGAACCGGCCGGACTTGATCTTCGAGAGCTCGCTCCGCATCGTGCCGCGGATCGCCTCGAGCTCGGCGCGGAGTCCGTCGATCTCGAGCTGCCGCGCGCGCGCATCTCGGTCCCTCGCATCGAGCCGGCCCTGGAGGTCGTCCGAAGGCTCTGCCTCCGGAGCCGCGGCGACCTGAACCGTCCCGGCGCCCGCGGCGGAGAAGGCGCCGCCGAGCCACACGTCGAGCGCGCCTTCCTCGCCCGTGAGCCACTTCCGAAGGGCGTCTCTGGCGGGATCGCCTGGAAGGGACGATGCGCCCCGGGACCCGCCGAGCCACGCCTGAAGGCCCTGGTCCCCACTCTCACCGGAGAGCCAACGCGCGAGGCCCGATTCCCCGTTCGTTTTCGGAGCAGCATTCGCGTTTGCGGGCACGGGGAGGCCGTCGCGGATGTCGTGCTTCGTCCCGCAGATCGTGCAACTCCCCGCGGGACCGAGCGGTCCGCCGCATACGCCGCATGTGTGGGAGGAAATCTCCTCTGCCCTGGTCTTCGTCGCCAACGGGTTTCCACCTCGGCTCCAGAAGAACGGAATCCGTATTGGTGTGGGGCGAAGTATGAAAACTGACTCTATTTAAGGGCGTCGACCTGAGTTCGTCGTATGGTTCACCAGC
>DATESQ010000022.1:0-5672 GCA_035283985.1 Thermoplasmata archaeon
GGAGCGCAAAGGACAAGCCCCCAGGACGCGTGCTCCCGGGCGTGCAGGCCGTCGTCCTCGACGCGAACGCCCTCCTCATGCCGTTCCGGTTCCGTCTCAACCTCGAGGCGGAGATCCGGCGTCTCCTCGGCGACCACGAGATCTATGTCCCTTCTCCGGTCATCGGCGAACTGAAGGGCCTCCTGAAGAGCAACCGGACCGCGAAGTCCGCCCTCCAGCTCGCGAACCGCTTCCGGGTCCTCGAGGTCCCGGGCGCCGCGGACGACGCGGTCCTCGACACGGCGGAACAGCTCCGAGGCGTCGTCGTCACGAACGATGCCGCGCTCCTTCGACGGCTCAAGGACCTCGGGATGCCGAGGATCTTCCTCCGATCCCGCTCCCATCTCGCGCTCGAGGGGCTCTGAAAGCGTTTTTAACGGGCGGTTCCATGGAACCCCTCCGGTGAAGCCGTACCACGTCGACACCCTGAAGCATATCGCCCTCCGGGGCGGACTCAGCGAACATGTCTCGATGTCCTCGAAGGAACTCGGCCAGGCTCTCGGCGTGAGCCAGCAGAGCGCGTCCCAGCGGATCCTCGAACTCCTAAACGACGGCCTCATCCAGCGGGACCTCGCGACCCGCCGCCAGCGGCTCAGGGTCTCCGCGAAGGGGCTCGATATGCTTCGGAAGGAATATGCGGACTACGAGCGGATTTTCGAGGTCCGGCAGACGATGACAATCGTGGGCCGCGTGACGAGCGGCCTCGGCGAGGGCGCGTTCTACATGCGCCAGAAGGGGTACAAAGAGCAGTTTCAGAAGAAGCTCTGGCTCGTCCCGTACGAAGGGACGTTGAACCTGAAGGTCCAGGGAGCGGACTTCGCGAAGCTCACGATTCTCTGGGAGGAGGGCGGAATCCTCATCGACGGCTTCCAGGCCGAAGGGCGGACGTTCGGCGGGGCGAAGTGCTTCCGCGCGACGCTGAAGAACATCGAGTGCGCGGTGATTCTCCCGCTGCGGACGCACCACACGGACATCCTCGAGGTCATCTCGAAGGACTACTTGCGGGATCGCTTTCAGCTGCTGGACGGCGACGCCGTCGAGCTCGTCGTTCAGCTGTAGCTCCTGACTGGCCCGCCGATTCGCCGCGTTCGGAACGACCTCACGGCCGAACCGCCGGGACGCCTCCGCAATCCGACATCCGACGAGCGGCCACCTGACACCGTTCCCGTAAGAGAGCTGAACTTTCTTCGATGAGTCCTCGCGGGCCTAAGGCAACCGGCCGGCCTCAGAACCGACGGGCCACATAGTCCAGAGCGCTCGAGAAGACGAGCGCGCCGTCCCCGAGCCCCTCAGCGACGCCGTCGCGGGTCCAGTCGGGGTGGAGGTACCGGAAGAAGCAGCGCTCCGGGTGGGGCTGGATCCCGAACACGTTACCATCTCGGTTGCAGATTGCGGCAAGGTTGTACGTCGCCCCGCTTGGGCACCACGGATACCCTGCATAACGGCCACGGTCGTCGACGAACCGGAACACGATCTGGTCGTTGTCGATGAGTTCCTTCAGGACCTTCTTCTCCTCGTCCCGGGGGAACAGCAGCTTGCCCTCCGCGTGCGCGGAGATCATCGTGAGGACCTTGCCGCGCGGGATGCGGGACACGAACGCGCAACGGCCGCGGTTCTCCTGCTTCAGGAAGCTCGGCCGGCACTCGTAGTGGCTCGAGTCGTTCATTGCGAGGACCGCCTCGGGCGTCGCTGTCATCGGGGCCGAGAGACCCGGCAACAGCCCCGCCTCGACAAGGACCTGGAAGCCATTACACACCCCGAAGATCGGCCTTCCAGACCGGACGAACTCCCGGATGTCTTTCGCGAGAGCGTGACGCATGCGGGCCGCGAAGATAGCCCCCGCCCGGATGTAGTCTCCCGCCGCGAAGCCGCCGGGGATCATGAGGATGTCATAGTCGTCGAGAGACCGCCGGAGTCCTCCCGGGACGTCGCGGCCGAGCTGCTTGAGGTGGACCTTCTCCGCCCGCGCCCCGAGGACCCGGAAATACGCGACGGACTCCTCCTCGCAGTTCGTTCCCTCGATAAAGAGGACGCCGACGCGAATGTCGGAGACCTTCACGAGACCACCACCAGATTTGGAATCGCGTCGCTCCAGGCTTTCCGCATCTTCGGGAGGAATCCCTGGATCCGCTCTCGCCCGCGCGCGAGGACGAGGCTCTGCCCCCCGACGCGACCGATCTCCGCGACCGGGAGGCCGTCCATCGCGTCGAGGAACTCATTCTCACGCCCCTTCCGCGCCTCGACGAGCCACCGCCCGTTGCTCTCCGAGAAAAGCGCGATGTCGAATCGAAGGTCAGACTTCGGGAGCGCGATCCTCGCACCAAGGTCGCCGCCGAGGGCCATCTCCGCCGCGGCGACCGCGAGGCCGCCATGGGAGAGGTCGTGGCACGCCGACACGGATCCCTGCGTGATCGCCCCGAGGAGCGAGTCGAGCGCGGCCTTCGACGCAGCGAGGTTCACGGCGGGCGGTTCCCCGCCATCGATCCCGAGGACGCGATAGTATTCGGACCCGCCCAAGTCGACACCGGTCGTTCCGATGAGGTAAAGCCGATCCCCTGCCCGTTTCCAGTCGGAGGTTACGCAACGGCGGATGTCCTCCACGATGCCGACCCCAAGGACGACGGGGGTCGGAAGGACCGGCCCCGACGGGCGCTCGTTGTACAGGGAGACGTTGCCGGACGGGACCGCGAGCCCGAACGCGGACGCGGCCTCGCCGATCCCCCGCACGGCTTCCCGGAAGAACCAGAGCCGGTCTGGCTTCTCGGGGTTCCCGAAGTTCAGGCAGTTCGTGATCGCATGGGGCCGAGCGCCGACCGCGACGAGGTTCCGACACACCTCCTCCACCGCGGTCGCGCCCCCACGGTACGGGTCGAGGGCCGTGTACGGGCCCGTCGATGCAGACGCGATCGCGAGGGCCCGCCAGGAATCGACGAGGGGCTTCACGACGGCCGCGTCGCCATGGGTTGCCTTGCCAATCACGCCCTGCATCGGCTTCAGGACCGTCGACGCGCGGACCTCGTGGTCATACTGACGGATTACGTATTCCTTGCTCGCCACGTTCGGCGCGGAGAGGATTCGGAGGAAGATCGAGTTCAGGTTCTTCGGCATGGCGGGGACGACTGCGCTCTTCGTCGGGACCGGGAGCTCCTTCGTCGGACGAGAGTACTCGGGCCCGTTAGTGTAGAAGGCCAGATCCATCTGGAGAACAACTTCCCCCTTGTACCGGACGCGACACACGGTCTCAGGTATCACGCGACCAATCGGCGTCGCCGGGACGTCGTAGAGATCGAAGATCCGAAGGACGCGGTCCACGCTCTCCGGTGCGACGGCGAGCATCATCCGCTCCTGGGACTCGCTGACCCAGATCTCCCACGGCGCGAGTCCGGATTCCTTCAGGGGGACGCGGTCGAGGTCGACCTCCGCCCCGTACCCGCCCGCGAGGGCCATCTCGCCGATTACGCAACTCAGCCCGCCCCCGCCGAGGTCCTTCAGGCCGTTGAGGACGCCCGCCTGCGCACATTCGATGATCGCGTGGATGAGGGGCTCCTTCATGATCGGATCGCCAAGCTGGACGGCGCCCGCCTCCCACCCGCCAACGGCCTCCTCCGTGAGGTCGACGCTCGCGTACGTCACGCCGTGGATCCCGTCCCGGCCGGTGGGCCCGCCGCAAAGGACGAAGACATCGCGATCCGTCTTTACGCGGTTCCGAACGAGCTGCGACTTCTTTGCGAACCCGACGCAGCCGACGTTCACGACGATGTTGCCGACGTATCCCTCGTCGAACACGACGCAACCCGCTACCGTCGGAATTCCGAGACGATTGCCGTAGTCGCGGATTCCCGCGACGACGCCGCTGAACAGGTACTTCGGATGAAGGGTCCCCTTAGGGAGCTCTTCGAACGGATAATCGAGAGGCCCAAAGTGCAATGGGTCGGCGAGCGCGATCGGCTGCGCCCCCATCGCGAGAACGTCTCGGATGATCCCGCCGATTCCCGTCGTTGCGCCACCGTACGGCACGACCGCACTTGGATGGTTGTGGCTCTCGAGCCGCAACGCGTACGCATGGTCCGCGTCGAATTCCATCACACCCGCGTCGCCGCGGTCGAGGACATCCGGCGTCTGCACGGGAAAGATGAACTCCCGGAGGAACACCTTCGAGGACTTGTAGCAGCAATGCTCCGACCACGCCTGTCCGAGGCTCTGGAGCTCGACGTCCGTCGGCTCCCGCTGCTGCTCCCGGAAGTACGCCTGGACCCACCGCATCTCCCCGACACTCAGCGCGAGCGCAAGGTCGCCGCTGATGTGCGTGAGCTCCGCGTCGGATGCATCAGAAAGGCGGATGGCAACGAGGGGGAACGGCACGCGCTTCCGGACGTACCGGTCTCCCACCCGCTTCACCTCGTTCGTCAATACTGCGCCCTACATTATGTTTTCTCGGCGTGCTCGGATTCGCGGGACCGGCGAACGTTCTTGAGCCTATCGTTTCATGCTTAAATAGCGCGAACACGATAGGCACTCTCGCCGGGCCCGACGAGCGCCCGGCTCGCCTGCGCTGACGCGGATGGGGTGATGACATGGGCGAACAGGACAAGTGGATTGTAAAATGCCCCAAATGCGGCCGCGTGAACCGGTCGTGCGCGCACGTCTCCCGCCAGGACGTTGAGAAGATCGTCGAGCTCCTGAAGGCGGGGGTCGAAGTGTACGAGTCCGAGGAGGAGCTGGAGCATTTCGAGGACCACGGTCGAGAGCGGCCCGGGGACCGCGGACGGCTCTCCGCCGTGATTCAGCCCCGGTTCTCCCTCGAGGACGTCGTGATGAGCCCGAAGACGCGAGACGCGATCGAGGACGCGCTCGTCGAGATCCGCAACAAGGGGCTCATCTTCCAACGCTGGGGGATGAAGAAGGTGATCAAGAAGGTGAAGGGACTCTCCCTCCTCTTCGCCGGCCCGCCCGGCACGGGGAAGACGATGACTGCGGAAGCAATCGCGAAGGTCCTCGCAAAGCCAATCATGATCGTGAACTACGCGCAGCTCGAGAACATGTGGGTTGGCGAAACGGAGAAGAACATCGAGGCCGTTTTCCAGCAGGCCTCGGAGAAAGACGCGGTCCTCTTCTTCGACGAAGCTGACGCGGTGTTCCACCGCCGAGGAATGACGATTGCCCCGTGGACGAACCGCGACGTGAATGTCCTGCTGAACCACCTCGAGAACTTCCCCGGCGTCTGCATCCTCGCGACGAATCTCGCGCGGGTCATGGACCGTGCGCTTGACCGGCGGATCGATATCGCGGTCGAGTTCGAGATGCCGGAACCTGAGCTTCGCAAACAAATTTGGCAGAAGCTCGTGCCCCCGGAGGCGCCCCTCGGAAAGGATATCGACTTCGACGTGCTCGCCCGGAAGTTCGCCCTCAGTGGCGGTTCGATCCTGAACGCGGTCCGGCAGTCGATGCGGAACGCGCTGAAGCGCGGGAAGCGCCACCGGATCACGATGGAGGACTTCGTAAAGGCTGCGGAGCGGGAGCTCGCGAAGTCGGACCTCATAGCGAAGGACCAGATGGGCACCTGGAATATCGACCAGCGACACCGGGTGCGCGGCTACGCGTAACTCACCTCTTCGGGCGTCGTCTCGGGGTCG
>DATESQ010000023.1:0-34146 GCA_035283985.1 Thermoplasmata archaeon
CCGTCCGAGACGGGGAACCATCGCTCCTGGAACTCGTGGTGTCGGAGGTCGAGCTCCCGGAGGACCGCCGTCGCCCACGGAGTGTTCACGGACCGCCGCTCTGCGAGCTCCCGCAGGGAGCCTTGGCGGATCGCCATCCGGGCCGTTGCGAGCTCTTGCCAGAGGGCGTGATAGTTGTGGTCGAGGAGGGGGCCGCCCCGCTCGCACGAAGGGCATCGGCAGGGCAGTTCCTGCAGGGACTCCCTGGGGACCGCGCCATCCGGAGTCTCGTAGAAGCCCAGGGCCGTCTCCATTGCGACCCGGGAGGAATCGATCACGTCGACCCCTGCGTACACGAGGACGGCGACGATCTCAGGGGCGGCAATCCCCGGCACGAACAGGAGCCGCGCAGGCCCGAACGTCTCGCGAAGGCCGACGACCGTCCGCACGAAGTCCTTCGCCCGCTCAAGGAAGACGGGCCCGCCCTCGAGGACGATCGTCTCGGCGGACGCGTCAGGCTTCAGTTGGCCCGGAGACGAGACGACGGCGATGGGCCCCCTCACCGGCGCGTGCGGGAGATCGATCGAGGACACGCTAGGTGAGAGACCGGACCGGGCTGGGAGCGGGAGCCCGCCATGGGTCTCCGCGGGCTCGAAGAAACTCCCTGCTAGGGCGAACGCGAACTTGCCCGGAGGGGGCTCTCGGCGGGTCGCGACGGCCTCCGCCCATGACGGGGCGGGAAACCGCTCCGTGTCGACGAACGCGATCGCCGGGGTGTCGAGGACGCGTCCATCGACGGTCCAGCGCCCGATCCGGCCCATCGCGCTCCGGTTAAGGACTTCAAACACGAGGTCGGATGGAGAGCGGACCTCTTAAGGGCTTCACGCGGCCTCGAGGACGATCGCATGGCGCTCGAGCAGCGCCATCTGGCGGGGCTCGAAGGCCCGCTCGTCAACGCTGATCAGGAGGACCGCCCCGGTCTGCGCGACGACCTCGTTCACATGCTCGAGGAACTTGATTACGCGGGACGACTCGTTGTTGATCATGAGGTACTCGAGCCCGTCGAGGAGGATCACGGACTTTCCTCCGCCCGCGATGTGGTTCAGGATCACATTCGTGAGGACGTTCAGGTTGTGCGGGTCGACGTAGTCCTTGCCGAGGGTCGTCGAGAGCCAAATCGCGCGGAGGCCGCCTTCGTCGTGGGACTTCCGGACGTGGTTCGGGTGCTGCCGGGTGATGAGGAGCGGCCGATGGCCCTGCGTCGCAAGGCTCGTGAGGAGGCCCATGCCCTTTTCCGGCTTCCGTTCCTTGAGGATGTACGACCGCCCGTCCTCGAGCTCCTTCTTCCGACCGAGGAGGAGGGAGCGGAAGAGCTCGTCGTCCTTCGAGCCCATGCGAGAGATCACCTGCGCAGGTCGAGAATCGTGGCTGACCGGTCGAATAGCCCGCGGTGGCGGGTTTATGTTTGCCCCTCCAGAATCAGCCATGAAACTCACGAAGGAAATTGCCCGTGTTTCAGGAGATTTTTCGAGCCGCGGGACGACCCCGTGCCATTCCGTCGCACCGCGCACACGCACGCAAGTTTTATCCAAGAACCCCCACTTGCGTCGCCGTCATGGCGACGGCCGTCATCGGCCTCATAGCGGGCTCCGGGCTCCGCAAGTTCTCGATTCTCAAGGGCGAGAAGCCGATGCGTGTGGACACGCCGTACGGACCGCCCGCGGAGGGGCCGCGGATGGGGCGGGTCGGCAACCTCACCGTCGCCCTTCTCGCCCGCCATGGGCGGGACCACCGCGTCCCGCCTCACCGGATCAATCACCGGGCGAACCTGTGGGCCCTCAAGAAGCTCGGCGTGACACGCATTCTCGCGACCTCCTCGACGGGGTCCCTGAAGCCTTCGATTCGACCGGGCGGATTCGTCGTGCCCCACGACTTTGTCGCGTTCTGGAACATTCCAACGTACTACGACGACGTCGTCCGGCATGTCACGCCGTCCCTCGACGAAACCCTCCGCGGAGCGCTCGTGGGGGGAGCGAAGGAGGCGGGCGTCCCGGTGCGGTCCCGAGGTGTGTACGTCCAGACGACAGGGCCCCGGCTCGAGACGCCCGCGGAAATCTCGCACTTCCGCACCGTCGGCGACGTCCTCGGGATGACGATGGCGTCCGAGGCGACCCTCGCGAACGAGATCGGCCTTCCGTATGCGTCCCTCTGTTCCGTCGACAACTACTGCAACGGGATCGTGAACCGACCCCTCTCGTTCGACGCGATTCGCAAGAACCAGGAGCAGAACGCCGCGAAGGTGCGGGACATCCTCGTCCGGACCCTCGAGGGAATCCAATGAGCGTCCTGATCAAAGACGTACTCCTCGATGGCGAGACCACGTCGATCTACATCGAGGAGAACCGGATCGCAGAGATCGGCCGCCGGGTCGAAGCGGACACGGTGATCGACGGCCGTGGGAAGGCCGCGGTCCCCGGGTTCGTGAATACCCACACCCACGCTGCGATGACGCTCCTTCGGAGCTTCGCGGACGACATGCCCCTCCAGCATTGGCTCGAAAAGGCGATCTGGCCCCGAGAGGCGAAAATCGAGCCGGAGGACATCTACTGGGGGACGAAGCTCGCGTGCCTCGAGATGATCAAGAGCGGGACGACCGCATTCAACGACATGTACTTCCACATGGACGAGGCCGCGCGCGCCGTGAAGGAGATGGGGCTCCGGGCGGTCCTGAGCGAAGGGTTCATTGACCTCCGGAACCCGGACATCGGCCAGGAGCTCCTCAAGAAGCAGCAGTCGACGATCCGGAAGATCGAGAACATCGGAACGGACCGAGTAACGGCCTCGCTCGGGCCCCACGCCCTGTACACCGTGAGCCGGGAGTCCCTCCAGGCGATGCGGGAGCTCTCGGACGCGAAGGGCTACCTGATCCATTTCCACCTCGCGGAGACGCAGAGGGAGGTCGAGGACTGCGTCACGGAGCAGGGGATGCGGCCCGTGAAGTACCTCGACTCGATCGGCTTCCTGACCCGCAAACTCCTCGCGGCCCACTGCTGCTGGCTCGACCCGGAGGAGATCGACCTCCTCGCCAGGGACGGGGTCCGCGTCGCACACTGCCCCGTCTCGAACATGAAGCTCGCGTCCGGCGCGATGCCCTACAAGGCGCTCCGCGAGGCGGGCGTCGTGATCTCCCTCGGGACGGACGGTGCGGCGTCGAACAACAACCTCGACATGCTCGAGTCGATGAAGTTCGCAGCCCTCCTCCAGAAGTTCTCGTCGGGGGACCCGACCGTCGCCCCTGCGAGGGAAGTCTTCGAGATGGCGACGCTCGGCGGGGCCCGGGCCCTCGGCATCGACGCGGGACTCATCGCGGAAGAGCGACTCGCGGACATCGCCCTGATCGACCTCCGCCGGCCCGAGCTGAGCCCGGTCCACGACCTCGTTTCCGCCCTCGTGTACTCCGCGCATGGGAACGTCGTCGACACCCTAGTTTGCGACGGCAAGGTCCTCATGAAGGGACGGAAACTGCCCGGCGAGGCCGAAATTGTGAAGAAGGCGGCCGAGGTGGGACGCGACCTCGCGACCCGGGAGTGATTCCGATGGCGTTGGAACGGTTGCGCGCGAGCCTCGCCGGCTGCCCCGTCGTGAAGTTCGGCGATTACGACTACTTCGTCCACCCGATCACGGACGGGATCCCGCTCGGCGACCCGAAGGTCCTCGACGAGGTGACGGACGGGCTCGTCGAACTCGCGGAGTGGAATCGGTGCGACAAAATCGTCACCGCAGAGTCCATGGGCTTCCCCCTTGCGGCGGTGCTTTCCCTCAAGACGGGAAAACCCTACGTCTTCATCCGGAAGCGGCAGTACAAGTTGCCGGGCGAAATCAGCATCCGGCAGACGACGGGCTATGGCAGCACGGACCTCTTCGTGAACAACGTTCACCGCGGCGACCGGGTTGTTTTCGTCGATGACGTGATCAGCACGGGCGGGACGTTACGTGCGGTCGTGAAGACCCTCCGCCACCTAGGCGCAGAGGTCGTTGATGTCCTCATCGTCTTCGAGAAGACGTCCGAGAAGGCCGCGATGGAGAAGGAGCTCGGCATCCGGATCAAGACGCTCCTTCCCGTCGAGGTGCGCGACGGGAAGCTCGTGGAGCGACGCTAGGACTGCTCGCCCGCAGGCGGGGGGGCCGTAACCGCCGCGGTCGCATGGGCCTTCCGGATCCGGACCAAGTAGTGTTTCAGGAACAGCGTCGGCATCACGCTCACGATGATTAGGGCGATCACGATGATGCTGAACAGCTCCGTCCGGATCACACCGACCAGGAACGCGGCCTGCGCGACGATGAGACCGACCTCGCCGCGCGGAGTCATCCCATAGCCGACCGCCCACGCCTCGTCCGGGGTCATCCCGTAGAGTCTTGCCGGAATCACGCAGCCGATGACCTTCGTGAAGAACGCGAGGACAATGAGGATGATGCCAAAGACGAGGAGGTTCGAGTCCAGGGTCCAGAGGTTCACGAGGAGACCCATCGAGATGAAGAACGCTGGCGTGAAGATCGTCCCGAGTCGCTCTGCGCCCCTCTGGAGGTCGGCCTTGAGCGGCGTGACCGCGAACATCGTCCCGGCCACGAAGGCGCCGATGATTGCGGAGAGACCGATCGTCTCCGCAATTGCGGCGTAGAGGAACGTGATCGCGATCGCGACCATGAACCCGCCAAAGCGGAGGCCGATCCGCTCCCCGCTTGCTTGGAGCTTCACGACGAGCCGGCCAAAGAACTGCGCCCCGACCCATGCGCCAATCAGGATGAAGGCCGTCGCGGTGCCGCCGAGAATCGCGAGGCTCGTGAGGTCCACCGTTCCCCGGTTCGTGCCGATCGCGATCGAGAGGACCAGGAAGCCGAGGATGTCGTCGATGACGGCCGCACCCATGATCGCCTTCGCGACTCGCGTCTGGATGAGACCCATCTCGAGAAGCATTGCCGCCGCGATCGCCGTGGACGTCGCGACGAGGATCGCGCCGACGAAGACCGCGAACGATATCCGGTTCACGCCCGGGGGCACGTAGGCGTCCGACACCCCGTACACCGCCACAAGGAATCCCGCGACCCACGGGAGGATCACGCCACCGGAGGCGATGAACACGTTCCGCCTCGTGAAGATCTCGCGGAAGTCCGACTCCAGGCCGATGAGGAAAAGGAGGAAGATCGAACCGAGGGCCGCGAAAATCGCGATGAGGCTCTCGTCGAAGATGGCGGGACATCCTGCGGCGGGAATTGGGAAGCAGGCTCGGTTGTCACGGTTGAGGAGAAACCCCACAATCGTCGGGCCGATGATGATCCCGATGCCAATCTCGCCGATGATCGTCGGCTGGCGGAGCCGCTTGATGACGAAGTGGCTCGCGACCGCGATGAGGAGGAGAATGGAGAGCTGGCGAAAGACATCCGTGGCAACTACCATCGCTGGCCGGCGTAACCGTGGGACTCTATAAGACCGTGATGGGCACGACTGCTGAGCCGCGTATCATCCACGATAACCAAGGAGAAACCGCCTTAAAAGCCACCTCGCATCGAAATAAAGAACAGACTCGTGCGGGCATCAGCCCTGTCCGAGAGGTTGTGAGGCACCACATGGCGGCTCCGCGAAACCTGCGAGTCCTCCCGGGGGGACGGATCAACGGACTCCAGCGCCGGACCGTCACCGCGACGGGGGAAGCCGTGCGGACCCGACCGAACGCTGGGCCCGTGCTGCTGCTTGGTGGCACAACGTACGCGGCCGCGTACCTCGTTCTTGGAGTGTCAGGTCTCACGGGGTGGAGCGGCCTGCTTGCGATCGCGGGGACTGCGCTGATCCTGTTCGGCCTGCGAAGAACGTGGGAACGGACGTAGCGGAACGACTCGCTACTGCTCGCGGGGCCGGGAGCGGATTTCCTTCATCACGATGACATTCAGGTGAAGGACGTCCCGCTCTTCGGGGCTCCTCTCATAACGGACGCTTCGGCCCTCGTTGAGAATTTTGTGGAACCGAATTCGCATGCTCCTCGCGCGCACACGCGTGGAGGGAAAGATAAATCGAGTGACCTGGTTCTCCAGTACGATTCGTGATAACGCGGACGGAGGAAATGGCGGGATTACTGACGGAGGAGATCGAGCCCGTTCCAGTCCCCACCGAAATCCCGCACGGCGCCCGTGGCGAGCTGGAATCTCGCCCGGAGCTTCCCGTTCTCGAAGAAGATGTAAGCGTTGCGCAGGCACGACGTGTAGAGGTTCTTGCGCTTGCCCTTCTGGGTGAGAATTCGGTCGACGCACTGGATCAGGCCAGCCTCTTCGAGGATCCGGATCTTGCGATAGCACGCCGCAATCGGGATCCCATATCGTTGGCTGATCTCCTGCGCGCTAATCCTGCGCTTGTATGTCGCGAGAAGGATCTTCGCGCTGTATTCGTCGGTCAGAAGCTGCGACGCCTCGAGCGGCGTCATTAACCGTTCGTTCGGTGTCTGTGGGTTGTCCTCCACAGTATCGCCCCTTTCTCCCGCGCCATTCATCTACGAACTATATAAAATATCGCGGATGATTATCACGGAAAGGAATTGAACCAGGGCGTGAGAATCAGGAACCGTTCGCGCTGTTCAGCTCGATCCACTTTCCGGAAATGTCGCGGTCGTTGTCGAAGTCGAACTTGACCTTGAAGACGCCGTCCTCATACATGAGGACGGCGGAGCGAAGTTGTGACTGATATAGCTTCATCGTCTTGCCCTTCGGCGTCGTGACGATGTCCGCGCATTTCAGAAACCCGGCTTCCTCAAGCTCGTGCACCTTGCGATAGCAGGCGGCGATCGGGATGTCGTACCGGTCCGAGATCTCTTGGACCGATCGCGGCGAGTTCTGGGTGGCGACCAGAATTCGCTCTGCGTACTCGTCCGTCAGAAGACGAGAAATGTCTTTCTCCCGCATCCAATCTGCGATTTTTGGGTCATATTAAGTTCCTTCCTACACAGTTATCAGGGCTGAAACTTCACACAATCGGCGTCAACTCAGCCCTCGGATAGCCGCCCTCGAAGGTGAACGACAGGTTGTGGAAGACCGTGTGTGGCTTCTCGCCATAGAGGACAATCGATCCGTCGAGATTCTCGACGCGGATGTGCTGGTACGCCGTGCTCGCGAGTTTCGCGTTCGAATGCGTGAGCGGCGTCGTGAGTCCGACGAATACATCGCCCTGCCGCCGAACCGCTGCGATGTGCCCGGATAGCTCCTCGAGTACATCGTCGCCGTACACGGACTCCAGCGTGTCGAACGAGGGCATCGATAGGAACGGATGGACGGACTTCGGCAGGTGGTATTCGACGTTCGACCACTTCAGGTCGGAGTCAACGCTGCTCCCCTCCATGTGGAGCGCGCCCTTCGGTGCCTCGAGGCCGCCGAGCGATGTCGTCTCGAACACGCGGACGTGTTGGTCGAACGCCCCGGCCGGGAGGTGACCCGCGACGATCTCCTTGAGCTGATCGAGGCTCCCCTTTCGAGGCGGGACGTGCGCGATCCCGCGACCGAGAGAGGAAAAGTTGCACACGATGCCGAGTCGGAGGTTGTCGACATACTCAGTCGGCACGTTCGCGCCGAACTCGAAGCACACGACGCGGGAGCGGTGGAGACCGCCGATCAGCTTGTCAATCGCCTCGTTCCCCGAGCTCACGATGTCCTTCGACAGGTCGGGGACGGGCCTCCACTCTCCGCGGGTCGCGGCCCTCCCGGCGCTTTCGATTCGGAACCCCCGGAGCCGTGCGCCATCGAGCGTGTAGAGGAACTTGTGCTGCCGCACCTCCGTGCCGCGGAGCTTCTCGATCGTCATGACGCGGAGTCGACGCCCGAGGTGTTCCCGGCTCTCGAACGTGATCACGCCGTCCCCGAGGTAGTCGAGCCGCGACGGCCCGCTCTCCTCGAGCGTGTACACGATGTTCGCCTTCCCCTTCTCGACGAGGTCCTTCTGGAGAGTGTTGATGAGCTTCGAGGCGTGGAGGCCGTATCGCTCGTTCAACGCGTTGATGCTGTCGATCAGGATCAGCGTCTTCTCCGGGAGGTTCCGCTCCACGGCGGCGTATGCCATGTCGATCTCCGGCAGGTCCGCGCCGATGTCGATCACGAGCCCTCCCTCGGAAATCTGGCCCTCGCCGTGGCGCTCGTATGTCTCGTCGCCCTCCTGACCCATCTCGATGCGGCCCTCGAGCTTCTCGAGTTCCGTGCGATCGAGACGGTGCTTCGAACCCTCCGAGGGCTTCGACTCACCCCGGACGCGGATCTCGACGGAGATGTCCGTCTCGCCCTCTCGATGGACGGCGTGCTCGTCGATCGTCTTCGTGAAGCGGCGGCCCGCGATCTCAATCCCGGTCTGCCGCAGGCGCTCTTGGAGCCACGGGAACTGGTGGAACAGCGATGCGTCGGACACCCGCGTACTCATGTAGAAGCTGCGGTTGATACCGCCAAGTTCCTCTGCGAGCTGGAGCGCGAACGTTGTCTTTCCCGTCCCCGCCGAGCCCTTCACGATCAGGGAATGACCGCCGGAACTGTGGAGGAACGACAGAATTTCCTCAGGGATTCCCGCCTTCGGTGCCAACCGGGACCTCTGGCGGATTCAAGCGGGCCTCGTATGTAAGAGTTTTCCTCGGAAATGCGGCACCGATAACGAAGAGCCTCCGTCAGGTCGTCTATTTCCCGACGTTTACGAGACTCTGTAACCGGACCGCGTCATCGAACCTCGTCACGTTGTCGAAGAGTACGTACGCATCGTCGTACTCCAGCGCAATGTCCCTGAGCCGGGCCAAGTCCTGTTCCGTGTACGCATAGTCGTACGTGCGGCTTCCTGGCGGAGAGCCATGGAGGCGGAAGTATGCGAGGCCGATTGTGACGGACTCCGCCCCGAACGGATCGACGCAGTGGACTATGCCGAGGTCCGCGCACACCTTTTCAATAACGTAGCTCGGCCACGTCCCTCGAGGCTCCCAGACGAGGGACCAGGCGGCAGGGCGAATGTTCTCGAAGAACCCGTAGAGGTTCCGCAGGTTCTCCGGCTTGGGGCCAAAGGAAGAGGGCGTTTCGAAGACAATCGCCTTCGCACGTAAAGCAGCGGCCACAGCTTCTGTCGCACTCCACCCGCCCGACACTTCGCTCGTGTCGCGAAAGGAGCCGTACCGGTCCTCCGGCGCGTTCTCGAGGTCGAGTTCCGACCCGCGGTAGCTCTCGGACGAGATGTCATGCGTGATGAACTGCGACGCCTTCACCGTGAACACGAAGTTTGGCGGAGCGCGCCGCCGCCAACCCTCCGCGCGCTTTAGCGTCACAGGCCGGGAGAACGTCTCTTGAACCTCGACGACCGGGAGTTCGTGGAACAGACGAGCCTGGGCCGTCGGGACCCCGCAGACCCCCGGCAGAATCACGAGGCGTAGATGGGTCGCGGCGTTATTTGGCTTGCGCGCCCCGCGAATCTATATGGCTTCATCGCGTTCAGCGAGGACGTGCGAAACCTCGAGGTCGCCCGCGTCTTGTACGAGATCGCGGATCTGCTCGAGATGAAGGGGGAGGATCGGTTCCGACCGATTGCATACCGCCGCGCGGCACGTGAGATTGAGGCGATCCCCGAGGACCTCGAGGACCTTTGGCGGGAGGGAGGCCTCCCGCGCCTCCGGAGGATCTCCGGCATCGGGGAGGCGATCGCGGAAAAAATCGACCAGTACATGCGGGAGGGCAAGGTCGACGCGCTCGAGGAGCTCAAGAAGGAGTTCCCGCCGGGCCTCGTGCGGGTCATGTCGATCCCGGGCGTCGGCCCGAAGACGGCGAGCGTTCTGTGGCGGAAGCTTGGGATCACAGGCCTCGATGACCTGAAACGGGCTGCCGAGCAAGGCCAGCTCCGACGCCTCAAAGGGTTCGGCGAGAAGTCGGAGGAGAAAATTCTGCGCGGAATCAAGCTCGTGAGCGAGCAGGGGAAGCGGACGCCGCTCTCGAACGCGTGGGAGATTGCGGAGGAGGTCATCGCCTACCTCAAGGACCACGCACCGATTGAAAAGATCTCGCCGGCTGGGAGCCTCAGGCGGATGCGGGAGGACGTCGGCGACATCGACATCCTTGCCGTCTCGCCAGAGCCGGCCCGAGTGCGGGACGCGTTTACGAAGATGCCGATCGTCGACCAAGTCGTCCTTGCGGGTGAGACGAAGGCGACGGTGATCCGAAGGGGCGGCGTCCAGATCGACCTTCGAATCGTGGAGCCCGCGAGCTGGGGCGCGGCGCTCCAGTACTTCACGGGGAACAAAGACCACAACATCCACCTCCGGAGCATGGCCCAGAACCGCGCGTGGAAATTGAATGAGTACGGCCTATTCGAAAGCGACCGCCCGATCGCGGGGGAGACCGAGGAGGGCATCTACTCCGCGCTCGGCCTTCGTTGGATGCCACCAGAGCTTCGCGAGGAGACCGGGGAAATCGACGCGGCGATTCGCGGCGAACTTCCGCGGCTCGTCGAGCTGAAGGACATTCGTGGCGATTTCCACGTCCACACGGAAGAATCCGACGGTGTGGAGACCCTCGAGACGATCGTGCAAATCGCAGTTCAGAAGGGCTACGAGTACGTCGGGATCTCGGATCACTCCCCGTCCCTGACGATCGCAAACGGGCTCGATGCAGATCGGCTGCGGATGCACCTCGCCCACATCCGGCGCGCGAACCGCGAGATTGAGGGGAAGATCACCGTCCTCGCAGGGACGGAGTGCGATATCCTCGAGAACGGCGCGCTCGACTATCCCGACGAGATCCTCGCGCAGCTCGACTACGTGATCGTGTCCGTCCACACGAAGTTCAATCTGCCGGAGAAGGAGCAGACGGAGCGGGTCCTCAAGGCGATCGAAAACCCTCACGCCAACATCTACGCGCATCCGACGACCCGCCTGCTCGGGCAACGGGAGCCAATCGCGATTGACCTCGAGGCGGTGATGGAGGTCGCGGCGGCGAGCGGGACCGCCCTCGAAATCAACGCGTATCCGAATCGGATGGATCTGAATGGGGCCGCTGCGCGACTCGCAAAGGAGAAGGGGTGCAAGATCGCTGTCGACACGGACACCCACACCCGCGGCCATCTCGACTACATGCGGTTCGGCGTCGGGACGGCGCGCCGGGCATGGCTCGGTCCCGAGGACATCGTCAACTGTTGGCCCCTCGACCGCGCCCGCGAGTTCTTCGAGTGATCCTCGCCATCGCGTCGACTGCTGCATGCACGACACTCCGATCGTTCTCGTAGTGCAGAAGGCGCAGTGCCTCGCTGCGGGTGCACCACTTCGCCCGCGAGAAGGTTGACTCGAGCAGGATTCGACCCGCCGTCCGGCGTGCCACGAAATAGGAGACGGTCTTGTCCACGTTCACGTCATCGGGCGGCCAATAAAACTGGTAGTGAACCTCACCCACAGAAACGAGGATCTCGACCTGGAGTCCCGCCTCCTCGCGGACCTCCCGCATGGCGGCGGTTTCGGCCGTTTCTCCGGGCTCCAGTGTCCCTTTCGGGAGACACCAGATCGCCTCGTCCGCCCGCCGAAGCAACAGGATACTCCCGTCTCGATCGAACACGACGGCGCCGCTCGAATGGGCAGGACGCGACGGCTTCCCGGGCTGCGGCCGCCCGCTCCGGATGTAGGGACGGGAAGCACCCGCAGCCTTCGCGGCGCGAGCCAGGTCCCGCGTAATCGTCTCCACGAGGCCGCGGTCGTACCGGGACGCAACGGGGTGGTACGTCGCAATCACGGGAATCCCGCCATAGTGGAGAGGTCGCCGTCTCGCCCGCTCGATCGTCGGGCCCACGCCCAGGAGGTCCTTGAGCGCCGTGCCGCCGAGCGTGACGATCACACGAGGCCGCAGGCCCTCGATTTGCGACACGAGATACGGACGGCACGTGGCGAGCTCATCGGAACGGGGCGGTCGGTTCTTTGGCGGACGGCATTTCACCGCGTTGGTGATGAACACAGTGGACCGAGAGAGTCCTGCCTTAGCGAGCGCCTTCTCGAGGATCGCACCGGCCGCACCGACAAAGGGTCGGCCCTGCGCGTCCTCCTGGCGACCCGGAGCCTCTCCAATGAATAGGATTTGGGCATCCGACGGCCCCTCGCCGGGGACCGCGTGGATGCGGCCTACGTGGAGGCGGCACAGCGTGCACGCCCGGATCGTTTGCGCGAGCGCGTCGACCGATGATGGCATCGCCACGGTCGCGCGAACCGCGCGGTCGGCAAAGAACTTCACGCCTTGAGCTCGGCCCGCCGGAGCATCAGGCCGCGGATCTTCGGCAACACCCGACTGATCCTGCGAGCGTAGTTCGTCCGAATCTTCTCTAGCCGCCTCAAGGCCCTGTCCTTGCCGCGCGTCGTGCGGCGATACTCTTCTTCCGCGCGCCGGATCTCCTGGCGGTACGCGGCCTCGAGTCGGCGCAGCCGTTGGAGCTTCTGGTCGATTCGTTCGATGGCGGACGTCGGCGTCACCTCCCGCCGGGAGAGGAGCAGTCCCGTCCCTCGGCTGGGCTACGTGGAAGGCCCGGGTCGGACCCGCTTCAGCGTGATGTCGAGGACCCCGTTCGTGAACGAAGGCTGCAGGCTCGAGGCGTCGATGTCCGATGGGAGCTCGACGGACGTGTAGTAGTGCTTGTCCCCGTCCGCCTCGATCGTGAGGCGCGTCCCCTCGACGGCGACGTGGACGTCCTCGTCTCGCGCTCCTGGGAGTTCGGCGGTGACGAAAATCGAGTCCGGGTTCAGGATCACATCGACGATGGGATCCTTGCTCACGACCTCCTGGCCCTCGACGGCCTGGAACGTCCCCTCGCCGCGCGCGTCGCGGGTCCGCATCGTGAACCCGTACACGAACGGTTCGCGGAACACGCCGAGCTTCCCGTCGAAGGCATCCTTTAGCATTCGGTTGATCGTCCTTCGCATCTCCTCGAATTCATCTTGGATGCTCACTGCGGAACCCCCTCGTCCTCCGTGCGCCGCGAGAGCGGAGCGCGATGTCCAGCCCGATAGAAAAAGCGGTCCCAGACGCTTTATAGTTTTCGTGTACCCGCAGAGCGGGGGTTGGGGATCGCAGGCACGACCGACGAAAGCCGCCGCGTGAGGGAACGCTCCTCGCTCCTGTAATGGGTATCGAGAATGAGACGGAGCGATAAGAACGTTTTGCCGACTCCATGAAGGAGGCCGCGGTCTACGTGGATGTCGTCGGGGGCGAGCCCGGAGGCGGGGATCCGGGCGCTGGAGCTGTCAAGGGGGGCTTCGCGGGAGCCGCAGCGGGCTTCTCGCCCGCCGTCCGGGGGTTCGGCCGTCCCTCCTTGATCTGCAGAAGGCGATCGAGGAGCATCGTGAACCGCGGGACGCCGACGTACTCGATCCGATCGTCGATGATCACCGCAGGGCCGAACCGGATTTTGTGCTTCGACATAAGGTCCCGGTGCTGATCCGCTTCGAGGACCTTCACGTCGACGGCTGGGAAGCGCTTCTTCAGCCGTACCGCGAGCGATTTCACGCGTTCCGTCTGATGGTCTTGGACCGACGTAAGAAAGATCACCTCCGTCATCGCGGGACCGCGCCGCCGAACCTCGCTGCCACCATAAGCTTTGCGGCCTGGGCATCCATCGACTCGATGTATTTCATACAGAGAATAGAATTAGGCGGTATTCCTCTTCCCGACGCGATGTGGCTTCTCGTCGCCTCCATCGCCGACGAGGCGAGCCTCGGGCAGCGCGATGCCTTGATGGGCCTCGCGCCGTGGACGGAGGTGGGCCGCTTCGCGAGTGAACCCATCCTCCGGAACGAAAGGTTCGCGCTCCTCACGATCCCTGACCTCCACCTCTACCACGACAACATCGACCGTGAAGCGGAGATCGCCCTCGGACAGCGCCCGGACGTTGTCGTCTTCCTGTCGAAGCATCGGAGCGAGAGCAAGACCCCGAGCCTCGCGGTCCACCCGCTGGGAAACTTCACGAAGGCACAGTTCGGCGGGCAGCCCCGCCGGCTTGTCCCCTCGGCGCCGCAGGTGATGACGGACACCCTCCGCGCGATTCGTCGAGAGGCCCGCGTGCTCTCCTACGCGGTGACGTTCGAGGCGACCCATCATGGGCCCTACCTCGAAACCCCTGCGTTCTTCATCGAGGCGGGGAGCACGGAGACGGAATGGCGGGATTTTCGCGCCTCGGAGGCACTCATGCGCGCGCTCCTCAGCGTGCATCCTCGGGCCGTAAGGATCGGGATCGGCATTGGCGGCGGCCACTATGCTCCGAGGATGACAGACCTCGCGTTCGCGCGGGACATCGCATTCGGTCACGTCGTCCCGGGCTACGCTCTCGACACGATGGAGGACGCGATGTTCGACGAGGTCGTCGCGAAGACCCCGGGCGCGGAATTTGTGTATCTTCATCGCAAGGCAATCGACAAGGGCGTCGCGCGCCGAATCGAAGCCGCCTTCGTCGCGCGCGGGCTCCGGTCCGTCCATGAAGAGGACTTCCCCGCACTTCCTTGAGCAAAGGTTTAATCGCGCGCCCCGGATACAAGCGGGCGACGGAGGGGACCCCTTGCTGAAGGAGTGTCGTTCTCATGGCTACTACCGGGGAGGAGAGCTCTGCCCGATGTGCGGAGCGGAGGCGAAGTTCCTCCTCAACGTGGAGGAAGTCGAGTCCCTCGGCCGCACGATGGCGGGCGTACTTCGCCACTTCCCGGAGCGCTATGGCCTCGAGATGGACGGGAACGGATGGGTCGACCTTCAGGACTTCGTCACCGCCGTCCAGATCCAGAACAGGCGGTTCCGGTTCCTGAAGTCCCACCACATCCTCGGCCTCATCCAGACGGACCCGAAGGGCCGGTACGAGTTCCGAGACGGGAAGATCCGCGCGACATACGGCCACAGCCTGGATGTCGATCTCGACCTCCCTACAGAGAACATCCCGGACGTCCTGTTCCATCCGGCGACGGAGGAAGATTTCGGCCTCGTTCTCCAGGCGGGTCTGCGGCCCTCGGACCGCAAGATGGTCCATCTCAGCGGGACGTTCCCCGCCGCGTTGGAGGCGGGCCGCGTCCGCGTAAAGAGCCCCGTAATCCTCGAGATCGACGCGAAGGCCGCGCGAGCGTCTGGGATCGTGATCAAGAAGGCGGGGAAGACCGTGTACCTCACGAAAGAGATCCCGCCGGAGTTCCTCCGCCGCTCGGAGCGCGTCGAGGAAGAACTCCCGCCGGAAGAGCGCGCGGTCTGAGGCGCACGCCCAAGGGTACGAGGAATTTTATTCAGTCGTACCTTTGGAGCCTGCAACATTTATAGCCAGGCCGCACATACGCCCGCGTTCAGAGGTACGATGGGCATGCCTACCGGTTTCGATCTCATTGGCAAGAACCCCGCCCTGCAGGAACACTGGATCAAGCGACTCATCGCTCTCGTGGTGGATGCCGTCATCCTGTTCATCCCGGTTTTTCTCCTTACGTTCGCCCTCAGCTTCGCACTGTTTGCCAACGTCTTTGTCTACTCGTTCCTCGTCGGAATTTTCTGGGTCGCCTACTCAACGATCCTCGAGGCGTCGGGAGGCGGCGCGACGATTGGGAAGCGCATCGTGAAACTGCGCGTCGTCGGAATCGACGCACCGATGAGCCTGAACAAGGCGCTGATCCGAAACATCTCGAAGATTCACGGGGTGTTCCTGTTGCTCGACTGGATCATCGGCCTCGCAACGTTGGGCGACCCGCGACAGCGGTACCTCGACCGGATCGCCCGGACGACTGTGACGCGCATGGACCAGAACGCGTACATGGAGGAGCAGTTCCGCCAGATGCAGCACATCCCGCCGCACCCGATGCCCCCGCCGACGGGCGCGTGGGGACAGCCAGCCCCGGGCCCGGCACAGCCCACGACGGAAGCCACGCAGACCCCGTCGGACCCGACGGCCCAGGCCCCTGGAACGGGCGGCTGGCCCGGACAGGCCCCGACGCCTCCCGGCGCCGGGTGGCCGCAGCACCAGTGGGACGATCAGGGTCAGCTCAAGCCGCAGATGCGGTACTGCACGAATTGCGGCGGTCAGCTCGCGCAGCGTGGCGATGGGAAGCTCACCTGCGTCCGGTGCGGCGCGGTCTACTGAGCCGGCCCGCGCTCACGTGACGATTTCGTCGAGCTTGCCCGCGTCCGCGGCGCGTTGAATCTCGACCGCGATCCGACGGCCCGTGCTCATCGGCCGGCGCCACAGCGTGTTCCCGTAGGGGTGACCGACGGACATGTGGATGTTCGTCCCGCCTCCGATCCGCGGCGCGACATCGTAGATGAAGAAGTTCTGGTCCCTGTCGACGCACGTCTGGAGCGTGAAGGGGCCGATGATCCCGGGCGGATAGTGCTCCTGCGTCGCCCGCACGTACCGCTCGCCGAGATCAAACGCTTTGGCCAGCGAACTCTCCCGGAGCGTGGCGGCGTTGTGGCCGATCACAACATATCCGGGAATCCGCTCCGCCTCCCCCAGCGTGAGCTGCTGGTCGGCGGGCAACCGAACGTGGCCGTCGAGCGAGGTCTCGAACCGCCAGTCAATCCCGAGGAGCTCGAGCCGCTCGCCCGCGTCTGCGAGAGGCGAGTAGAAGAAGTCGAAGTTGAACACTGGACCGATGATGTACCTCTCGATCCGGGCCTCCGCGAGGTCGGACTTCGAAATCACGCCTTGCTTGAGAAGGGCCGCGGACTTCTCGCGGAACTCCTTCGCGTTCGCTGCCGTGAAGAACCCGCGCTCGAGCTTCTTCGTCTTGTGCGGTAGCTTCACGATCACGAGGGCGTCGATGTCATCCGTGTCGTCAATCTTTTCTGGGTACGGGAGCTTCGCCTTCTCGAGGAGCCAGTAGTAGCTCTTTTTCTCGGTGCGCTCCTCCGTTCGAAGGAGGTTCCGACTCCCGAAGAGAGGCACGAGGAAATCGTCCTCGATTGCGTCGAGGCTGCAATACGACGTGAAGGACCGGTTCGGCACGAAGATCGTGTTCTTCGAGCGAAGGAAATCCTGCGCCTTTTTCGTGAGGACCTCGGAGAACTTGTCGAACACGAGCGACTCGTCGACGGCCCCGCGGATCAATCGGCCATCCCGGTCCCGCGTCGCGCGGAAGTACCTTGCATAGGGTGCCTCGCGGCCGCGTTCGCACACCGCAATCGTGTGGAGTCCCTCCTCCGCCGCGCCGTCGCACACGTCGAGGGCGGAGTGGGAGCCGATGACGCCGACGGAAATCGCGGCCTCGTTGTACGACTCGAGGACCTTCAGGGTCCGCTCGCGGTCGATCACGGTTCCACCGGTGTGGTGGCGCCCGATGCGGGTCGTCCATTAAGGGTTTTGCCCGCGAGAGACTCGGTGCGGCACCTTAATCCCATGGGGTCGGATGCGCGAGCATGGCCGCAAGGGCCGAGAAGTGGTGGGGTTGGGGATTCGACGACCGGTCAATCCCGCTCGAGTCCCGGCCCGGCCTCCACGCGTACTTGCGGCGGGCCCTCGAACTCCCGGAAGGGGACGTTCTCCGTGTGCCCGATTCCACGAAGCTTGCCGTGGCGGGAACGCGGCTGTCCGAATTCGACCTCGCGATGTTTCGCCAGACTGCGAGCGAGGACCGGATGACCACCGCGGACCTCGACCGCCTCACGCACTCCGTCGGTAAGTCGTACCGCGATCTCCTCCGGTTGCGACTCGGGCAGCTCCCCCCGCCGCCGGACCTCGTCATCTACCCGGAGACGGACGACGAGATCCGAGCAATCCTGGACCGCTGCGCGGAGCGACGGATCGGGGTCGTCCCATTTGGCGGCGGGACGACCGTCGTAGGAGGCGTGGAGATTGCGGACGTCGCCCGGGCGCACGTCGTCCTCGACCTGCGGCGAATGGACCGGGTGCTCAGCGTGGATCCCATCTCCCTCCTCGCCACCGTGCAGGCGGGAATCCGCGGACCATCCCTCGAAGAAGGATTGAAGGCCCACCGCCTCACGGCAGGTCACTTCCCCCAGAGCTTCGAGTTCTCCACGCTCGGCGGGTGGATCGCCTCCCGCGCGGCGGGCGCGCTCTCGAACCGCTACGGGAAGATCGAGGACATCGTGGCGGGCCTCCGCCTCATCACCCCGACCGGCGTGTATGAATTCCGCGGGCGGCCCCGACATGCGATGGGCTCGGACCTGCTCTCCCTCGTCGTCGGTTCCGAAGGCACGCTCGGCGTCATCTCGCACGCGACGATCCGCGTCCATCCCCTCCCGGAAGTGAGGGCGTTCGATTCCTTCCTCTTCCGGAGCTTCGGCGAAGGCCTCGAGGCCCTCCGGCGGCTGGCCCAGGATGGCATCGCGCCCCACATGGCGTACCTCTTTGACGAGGACGAGACGCGCCTCCTGTTCGTTGCGGCGGGCGGCCCGACGGGCCAAGGTCTTTTCCGGGACTTCGGCATCCGGCATCTCGAGCGCCGCGGGTTCTCGTTCGAGCGAGGGAGCCTCCTCTTCGTGGCCTACGAAGGCACTCACGGTGTCGTGAGGGATCTCCAAAACCTCGGCCGCGGTTACTGCAAGGTCGCCGCATCTGTCGGCGCAGCGCCCGCGAAGCAGTGGACGACGGACCGGTTCGAGTCTCCGTACTTGAGGGACTCCCTCATCGACCACCGAATCATGGTCGACACCGTCGAGACCGCGACCGTGTGGTCGAACCTCGAGCGCCTTCACAAGGCCTCCCGCGAGGCAATCCTGAACGCGATCTCAGCCACGGGCGTTCCGGGGATCGTCGGCTGCCACGTGTCCCACGTCTACTCCGAGGGTGCGTCCCTCTACTTCACGTGGATGGCCCCCCAGAAGCGGAACGAGGAGCTCGCACAGTACGATGCCGTGAAGGCCGCCGCGATCCGCGGGTTCCTCGCGAACGGCGGCCTGCTGAGCCACCACCACGGGATCGGACTCGACCACGCGCGGTACCTCCAGGAAGCGATCGGCCGGGACGCATACCTCCTCATGCGAGAGCTCAAGCGGATCGTCGACCCCGAAGGAATCATGAACCCGGGGAAGCTGTTTCCAGTGAGCGGGTGAGCGTGGAATTCTCCGTGCGGACGCGGGCCGCGAACCTGGAGGCGATGGCGTCCTCACCCGTCGACATCCTTGTGATCGGGGGCGGCATCGTCGGGGCCTGGACCGCGCTCGCCGCGACGCTCCGAGGATACCGGTCGGCGCTCGTGGAGAAGGGCGACTTCGCGAGTGGCACGAGCGGGAAGACGTCCCGCCTCATCCATGGCGGGCTCCGATACCTCCAGCGGTTCCGGATTCGTCTGGTCCGCCAAGCCGCTCGGGAGCGAGACCTGCTCCTGAAGACCGCGCCGCGGCTGGTGAAGCCCCTCACGTTCCTCATCCCGGTGTACCGCGGCCGCGGGCCGAGGGGATGGCAGCTCAGGGTCGGGTTGTTCCTGTACGACGCGCTGTCCCGGGAGAAGATCCTACCACGACGGCGTTGGGTGTCCCGCGACGAGGCCCTCCATCTCGAGCCCCAGCTTAGCCCCGAAGGACTCGTGAACGCCGCACTGTACTCAGACGCCGTCACCCACGACGCCCGCCTTGTCCTCCGGGTCATCCAGGCCGCGGGAGACGCAGGCGCGCTTGTCGCGAACTACGCGACGGTCACGGGGCTCCTCCGGGAGGGCGGTACGGTGCGAGGCGCGAAGGTGCTCGATGAGGAGACCCGAACCGAGCGCGAGGTCCGCGCGAAGGCGGTCGTGAACGCGACAGGGGTCTGGTCTGCAGATCTTCAACCGTCGGAGAAGCGCCTCCGGCTCCGGCCCACGAAGGGAATCCACGCCTTCGTCCCGAGGGACCGGATCGGTCATCAGCATGCGGTCGTCCTCACGGCGAGGGATGGCCGCGTCGTGTTCGTCCTACCGTGGGGCTCCCTCACCCTGATCGGCACGACGGACACGGACTATCGCGGAGATCGCGATCGTGTGGAGGCCGACCCCGAGGACGTCGAGTACCTCCTCAGCACCGTGAATGCGGCGTTCCCCCGTGCAGCTCTCCGCGACGAACACGTCGTCGGAGCCTACGCGGGGCTACGGCCGCTTTTGGACAGGGGGGAGGCGAAGGAGTCTGACATCTCCCGGAAGCACGAGATCGTCGTCACACCGGATCGCCTCATCACCGTGGCGGGAGGAAAGCTTACGACGGCCCGCGCGATCGCGGAGGAGGTCCTCTCAGTGGTTGAGGGGCAAGGTCTCCTGCGGGCTCCCGCCACGGCGGTGGACACAAGGTCCTTCCCCCTCGCCCCCATGCCACAGAAGTCCGCCATCGATGAGATCCGGGGCTTGGTTGGCGACCCCGACGTGCTCGCCCGCCTCGCGGAGATCGCGGCCCTGGAGATGGCGAGAGAGTGGGGAACGAAACGCCCGGAGTTGCTTCACCGCATGATGGCTGGGACGAACGCGTCCGGGCTCGAGGTTGTCTACAGCGCGCGGCGGGAGATGGTCGTTCACCTCGACGACCTCATGACCCGTCGGACGGGGCTCGGGTACGAGATGCGGGACGGAGGGTTGCACATCGCTCCCGCCATCGCGGAGCTCGTGGGTGAAGAGCTGGGGTGGGACGCGGAACGCCGCGCGCTGGAGATCGCTCAGTATCGGGACGCCGTGATGGCCGCGCATCGCTGGCGGGAGGCGACTGGCCATGGCTGACCCCGCTATCGTCGGGATCGCGAACCCGTTCGCGGCGAACCGAAGCGCGGGGCGATACGCTCGAAGGCTCGAACGGTCCCTCAGAAACGCTGGCCTCGATTACGGGACCCGGTTCACGAAGGGCCCGTTGGACGCGACGCGAATTGCTCGCGAGCTCGTGGACGGCGGAGTCGAGATCGTCGTTTCGATTGGAGGCGATGGCACGCTCAACGAGATCGTGAACGGCGCCATGGGTGCGAGCGAGCGCGCGCGGAATACGGCCCGCCTCGCAATCGCCCAGGTGGGAACGGGTACTGATTTCTCGAGGACGGTTCAACAGACGTCGAATCCAGGAGAGATTCACGAACGCCTCCGACGGGGACGCCACAGGCCGATCGACGTCGGTCTCGTCGAGTACACGAACCTCCGGGGCGAACCCGAGACGCGGTACTTCGTGAACATCGCGGAGTTCGGATCCGGCGGGGCCGTCGTCGAAAAGGTGAACCGGACCACGAAGGTGTTCGGCGGGAGGGTCAGCTTCCTCCTCGGAATCCTTACGACGATGCCGAAGTATCGCAACAAGCACGTCGAATGGCGGCTCGAGGTGGGCGACTCCGGCGCCGGGACCGTGAATAACTTCGTCGTCGCGAACGGCCGCTACTTCGGCGGCGGACTCCTTCCCGCTCCGCATGCGGAGCTCGACGACGGCCTGTTCGACATTGTCGTCATCGGCGATCTCGATTGGAAAACGATCCGCAAGCACTTGAAAGATCTGCGCCGTGGCACGCACCTCGCGATTCCCCAAGTCACGTTCCGCCGGAGCTCCGAGGTCTTCACGACGAGCCGCGAGCACGCCCTCCTCGACCTCGACGGGGAGCTCGTAGGACGCGACCCCACACGCTTCGTATGCGTCCCGAAGGGGCTGAATCTCGTCGTGTGATCGGGAGTGCTTCAATAGCTGGAGCACGTTTTTGCTCAACTGAGCAAGACACCCCGCCTCGGCCGGCTGGACCTGACCGTCGGGCGCACCCGGGAGGAAGATAGCCCCGGGCAGATTCGAACTGCCGCCACGAGGTCGCTCCTCGGCTGGTCTCTTCCGATCCAGAGCCTCGTATCCTTGACCGCTAGACCACGGGGCTATACGGGCGACTCAAGTTCCAACCGCCTATTAACGATTTCTTAGCCTCCGCCTCGGAAGGCGAACTCTTCCTTCGCAGGAACCGTTATGATGCCTCGGACGATGGGCGGTCGGGGGCTGGGGATGTTCCGGGAGGACTTGCTGAAGGATCGCGTGATTGTGATCACAGGAGGCGGCACGGGACTCGGCCGCGCGATGGCTCTCCGCTTCGCGGACCTCGGCGGAAAGATTTTCCTCGTCGGTCGGCGGGAGCAGCCTCTCCGGGAGACTGCAGAAGAGATCCGGTCTCGTGGCGGGACGGCAGGGTTCGCGACCGCCGACGTCCGGGACTTCAACGCGGTCGAGAAGGCGGTCGAAACCGCGGAGTCCGAGCTCGGCTCTGTCGATACCCTCGTGAACAACGCGGCGGGGAACTTCGTCGCCCGGACGGAGAAACTCTCGCTGAACGGCTTCAACGCCGTCGTCGGCATCGTCCTGAGCGGCACGTTCCATTGTACGCTCGCGCTCGGCCGGAGATGGATCGAGAGGAACCAGCCCGGCACAGTCTTGAGCATCGTCGCGACGTACGCGTCCTCCGGTTCCGGCTCAGGCTTCGTCGTGCCGTCCGCGTGCGCGAAGGCGGGTGTCCTCGCGATGACGCGGTCCCTCGCGGTTGAATGGGCCCGCCATCGGATCCGTTTCAACGCAATCGCCCCGGGACCGTTCCCCACGGAGGGGGCGTGGTCCCGCCTCATGGCGACGAAGGAGTGGGAGGAGCACATGCGCGCCCGCCATCCGATGAAGCGGTTCGGAAAACCCGAAGAGCTCGCGAACCTCGCGGCCTTCCTCCTGAGCGACGAAGCGGAATACGTCAACGGGGAGTGCGTCGTGATCGACGGGGGCCAATGGCTCCGTGGCGCCGGCCAGTTCAACGACCTCATCGACTTCCCCGACGAAATGTGGGAGGCGCTCGAGGCGACCCGGAAGTCGAAGTGACGCGCTCAATCAGGCCTTCGCCGCCTCCCGAAGCCGCGAAACGACGAACTTCTTGTCGAGCACGGCGAGGAACGGAGCCGCGCGCGGTCCGTTCTCTTTCCCCAGGAGGACGAGGTACAGATTCCGGAAGAACCGCGGCGTCGCGACGGGCAGCCCGCCGTCCTTGGTGATGGAGACCATCGATTCCTTGATCGCGCCCTCACGCCAGTCCGTCGATTCCGCCCTCTCGGCGTAGAATCGGAGTGATTCGCGGTCATCCGCAGTGAGCTGTGATCGAATGACATTCGACAGAGCCTGAAGGAGTACGACCTTGTTCTCCTGGGACCATCGATCGACCCAGAGAGCACCCTGCTCGATCCTCCTGCGGATTCGGTCGACCTCGAAATCTGTGAGACGCTGAGTCAGCATCCCTGTGTCCTTCAAGCGCGCGAGGCACCACTCAAGGCGGTTCGCCTCGGGAGAGATCTGGTGCAGGAACGCAGCGTGGCGGTAGGAGAGCTGGAATGGTGGCGCCTTCGGGAGGATTGAGAGCTGCGCGAGCTCGTAGCTCCGCGCGAGGACCTCGTTGTCCGGGGTTCCCTCGGACATATAGAAGGCCCGCTCGGCGGCGTCGTACTGGTCATGGTACACGTCGACCTTGCTGAGGTCGAGGACGATTCTCCGGTTCACGGGGTTCACGATGAAGATGTATCGGAGCACCTCTGCGTCGCCGATGGCGAGCCAGTCGCCCGGCCAAAACCCCTTGAAATCCGACGAGTCCATGTCCCCGAGGTCGACGCCCCGCTCCGCGTACGCGACCCACTCGTAGGGGACACCGAAGGGGGGATCGAAGTGAAAGAGAACGCGCGCGAACTCCTTGCACGAGTCCCGTGAGCCGCCGGGTGTCGCGTGGTCCTTCCCGAAGGGCTCGACGTCGACCTTCAGGAGCTTCCATAGGGCCGTCCACTCGAGCCGCCACTGGAGCTTGCCCTTCTCGATCGGCGAGACGCCATGCCCGCCACATTCGCATTCGTACTCGACGGACGTGCGATCGTTCACGCGAATCGCTCGAGCCTTCCCGATCCGGTTGCACTCGAGGCAGAGAGGTTCGAAGGGGATCCATCCTGGCGGGTACGGGTTTCGAGACCGGTACTTGTTGAACGTCGCACGAACTTCCTCGTTGCGGTTCGCGAGATCCTCCACAATCGCCTTCATTTCTGGCCACGTGTACAGGTCCGAGGTCCGCACGATACGGACATCCGGCGCGAAGTCATCCATGTGATTTCCGAAGTCCTCCCAATAATGATCGACCCACCCGGCGTGGCATCCGTGCGGGTCGGGCACGTCGATGAGCCGCCACGACGTGTATTTCGTGCCCGAGCCATCCTTGAATTCCGCAAGCTGGCGGGGGCTCCCTCTCCACGGATCTTGCGTATACAGCACGAGACTCTGATGGACGGCGTGCCCCTCGTCGCGGAGAGCCCGGGCGACGGTATGTCCGAGCACAATCTCGCCACGGAGGCGGCCGACGTGCTGGAGACCGGACACGGAAAGACCCGCGTTCACAACGAGATCCGGACGGCCTTTCACAAAGGTGCCGATCTCTTCGAGCAGCTCGTCAGCCCAGTGCATTACGGGAACCTTCCATCGGAAGATGAGAAGGCGGGCCAAAAAGGTTTGGAGACTCGCCTACGCGATGGCGCGCGCCCGCACGAGTGCCCGCAACGGAACGCCGACGATGTCGTCGTCTCCCGTCTTGTTCACGACGGCGATACAGAGGATTGGCGTGCCGCCCGCGCCCTGGATGTCGCTGATCGCTCCTTTCAACGTGTCGCCCGTGCTCACGACATCGTCGACGAGCACGATCTTCTTGCCCGTGGGGTTCGCATAGTTCGACGAGAACGCGCCACCGCGGTGCCGCTCCTGGCTCGGGCGGTACAGGATGAGCTCCTTCCCGAGGTCCTCCGATACGAGCGTCGCGAACGGGATCCCGTTCAGCGCGATGCCGAGGATCGAATCGGGCTCGGCGCCGCTCTTCTCCGTCTCCTCGAGGATGATGTCCGTAAGCGCTGCCGCCATGAACCCGATGCGGTTCCCGTACACGCCGATCGATCGCCATCCGATCTTCACGTCCTTCGGCGGGGCTTCGCCGCGCATCCCCCGCGTGAGGAGCCACGTGACCGTCTCGGGGGACAGGTGGAGTTCATCCCCGATCTCCTTGTCGCTCAGGCCCTTCTCCTTGAACTCGAGGGCCTTTTTCACGAGCGCGTCAATGCTTTTCATGGGCCGCACCGCGCGCGCATCGGCCTGAGGCACTTAATCCTTCCTCCCCCAGGGCGTATCGGATAATGTCGAAGGAGTTAAGTGATGCCGACTTTGTTTGCGGCCCGTGAATCGAAGCTTCTCCGCCGCGTCAACGCTACCATTGATTGTCGGATTGATTGCGGCTCTGTTCGCGCTCTTTGTGGGAGGATCGATGCTATTCTCCCGCTCGACGTGGTCGATGGTGGGCGGGATGATGGGGCATCACGTACAGGCCCCAGGCCCCACGTGGTGGGACGCGGGCGTATTCCTCTTCGCGGTTGTCGTGGCGGTCTTCGCGTTTGCCCTCGCGTTCTGGACCCGCCAAGGGCCACCGGCGCCGATCGCTCATGTCCCTCTGCCGGCTGACATGGGGGCCCCTACCCAGGTTTCTGCGACGGCGACATCGGCCGCGGATGCCGCACAGGTTCAGCGACTCCAAGAAGCCGCCGTGGTAAGGACGCTGGATGAGGATGAACGACGGTTGTACCTCCGGATCCGGGAAGCGGGCGGGACCGCGTTGCAGCGGGACCTTGTGGCCTCCGGGGCGTTCTCGAAGGCGAAGGTCACCCGACTCCTCGACAAGCTCGAACGGAAGGGGCTCGTCGTCCGGGAACGATACGGGGCGACAAACCGGGTGAGGCTGACGTGGAAGGGCCCGCCTGCCGCCTAGATTTCAGGTTTCTGAAACGCGTTTCAGGCGATTTCACGTTGTATTCAAGTACGGGTTCACCCAAAGGAGTCCCAAGGAGGTGAAACGATGCAAACAGCTCTCCTGGCGATCCTGGCAGCGATCTCTGTCGCCGGAGTCGGCGCCCTCGGCGCGGGTAGCATGATCGCGAACCCGGTAATGACCGGCACGATGGGCGGCATGGGCACGTCCATGGGCGGGGGGATGATGAACGGCGGCTCGTGCGCGATGAACGGCGGCATGATGGGCAACATGGGCGGCGGCATGATGAACGGCGCCTGCGACATGGAGCAGATGCAGACCCACATGCAGGACTGCACAATGGCGCAGGGTCAGTGCCAATGCGAACACGCAGCTCCCTAGGACCTGCCTCGGGGCGACCCCACTCGCCCCCTTCCCACTCTTTCCGATGAGCGCGATTCCTTCCGACCTTCGAGTCCGTCCGCAGGAGTTCTAGACAGGAACGCGGCGGCCACTCGCGTCGCGACGAACGGATCCGAAGTCGTGTGACTTCACAAGCTGTTCACCCGTGAACACAGGTCCGTCCGCACACACAAGATAGTCGTCGAACGCGCACGCGTCACAAATCCCGATCCCGCACTTCATGTATCGCTCGAGCGACGCTTGGCTCGGGATCCCACGCGCGAGTGCGAGATCGATCACCGCTTTCATCATGCGCTCCGGTCCGCACGTCGCGACCATGTCGAACTTCCCGCCACCAATCAGCTCTTCCGCGAGGACGGGTGTGAAGCCGTGGAACCCGCGGCTCCCGTCGTCCGTCGAGATGTGGACATCCCCGCACTTCTTCGCCCGCTCCTCGAAGATGAGCTCGTCCGCGGACTTCGCGCCGAGAACCGTGACGACCTCGGACCCTGCCTTGTGGAACGCCTCGATCGCAGCGATGATTGACGCCATCCCGGTCCCGCCCGCAACGCAGAGGACTCGTTTACCCTCAATTCGAAACGTGTTCCCATATGGCCCCCGGACGCCGACGAGGTCCCCGGGTCTGAACTCGGAGAGCGCCTTCGTCGCGTCGCCATACGTGTGGACCGTGATTCCCTTCACCTCTCCGAGGTAGGAAAGAGCCATTGGCAGCTCATCGTGCCCGGGAATCCAGACCATGAGGAACTGCCCCGGTCCGGCCTCGAGGCCAGCAAGGAACCGGTACGTGAGGGTGTGGTGGACCTCCCGCACGACGTCGAGGAGCGGGACGATCTCGAGCCTAGCCATGGGCCGCCCCCACGAGGTCCGTGATCGATCTGACCCGGCGCTCCTCGAGGAAGGCCAGCAATTCCGAGGCCACGTCCACGAACGCGGAGAGACCGCGCGTCGCGAGCGCCGTGCCGATCTGGATCGCGCGGGCGCCCGCCATCACGTATTCGAGGGCGTCGCGGCCCGTCGTGATCCCGCCGACGCCGATGATCGGCACGTCGACCGCCTCGAAGATTTCGTATACGCATCGGACGCCGATCGGCCGGATCGCGGGACCGCTCAACCCGCCGTAGCGGTACGACAGGATCGGCATCTTCAGCTCCGGCGAGATCGCCATCGCTTTCAGCGTGTTGATCGCGACGATTGCGTCCGCACCGCCGTCCTCCGCGGCCTGCGCGAACGCGGCGATGTTCGAAACGTTCGGGGAGAGCTTCGGGAACACCGGCACGGTCACCTTCCCCTTCACCGCCGCCGTGAACTCCCGCACCGCCTCCGTGCTCTGCGCAATTTCCGTCCCGAGGCCCTTCGCGTGCGGGCACGAGAGGTTCAGCTCGATCCCTACCGCGCCGTACGACGCAAGGCGCTTCGCAACGATCGCGTACTCGTCCGCGTCCTTCCCGAACACGCTCCCGATCACGACGGCCCCGCCATCGAGCGCGACCTTCACCTCGTCCCGGAACTCCTCGATCCCCGGGTTCGGAAGGCCGATCGCGTTCAACATGCCGACGTCGAGCTCGACGATCGTCGGGTTTGGATAGCCCGTGCGGGGCTGCGGTCCGATCGACTTCGTCACGACCGCTCCGGCTCCGGCCTGGTAGACTCGAAGCATCGATCTCCCCGTCTCGTCAAGAAAGCCGGATGCGAGCATCGTCGGATTTCGGAGCCGAATTCCGGCGATGTCCACGGAGAGGTCCGACATTTGCGATTGGTAGAACAGAGCTCTCTTTAAGGCTTCTGTGAGTTGTCCAACGGCGCAACCGGACGCGGCTCTCAATCGTGATAACCAGTCCCGCTCGATTCAAGCCCCGTTAGAAATAGACTACGCACCCGGTGCCCCCCCAAATCCGACGGATGAAACTGAAAATCGTCGTCCTCGGCGACCGCGCGGCGGGAAAAACGAGCCTGATTCAAAGATACGTGTTCAACACATTCTCGGAAGTCTATCAAGGGACCCTCGGCGCGAAGTTGCACCTCCTTGAGTTCACGAAGGAGATTTCCGGGCAGGATATCGTGGAGGCGGACATCGGCCTCTTCGATCTCATGGGGGAACACAGCGCTCGGGACCACTTCCGCGACGCGCTCTTCTGGGGGGCCCACGGCTTCATCGCGGTGTGCGATGTCACCCGACCCGAAACGTTCGACTCGCTTTCCGAGTGGATCGCCATCGTGGGGGATGTGGCGGGCAATGTTCCCTACCGCATTCTGTTCAACAAGGCTGACCTCTTGCCGCGCCCCATCCTTGACGCCGACCTACTGCGGAAGCTCCAGACGTTCTACCCAGCCGTTCCGTACTCACTCGTCAGCGCGAAAACCGGGGGAGAGGTCGAGCGGGCGATCACGATTTTCCTGGAAGACGTAGTGGATTCGCTCCTTGAGCGGTCACGCGAGCGGCGGGTGGGACGGCTCGTGGGGAACCGGATTTTGAGCTTTGCCCTGAAGCGGGGCCGGACCGGCGTCACGAAGAACGAACTGCTTGGCGCCTTCAAAACCCTCGATTACAACTCGCTCATGCAGGAAGTGGAGGATCTCGAGCGCACGGGCCTTGTCGTCCGGGAGGAGATGGGCCCGGCGAACTTCAGAATTCTCATCACGGCGGCGGGTGAGGAAGCGGCGACGAAGCTCGGTCCGCACGAATACATCGTGGATGAGGTCACGTAGGTCTCCAAGTTTCGCGTTCCCCGGACGAACCTTTATGGAGGCGCCGGGACATCGGACGCTCCGTGCGCGTCGCGGACCTCGGATTGGACCCCAGGATCCCTCCGATTCTCGAAGAACAGGGCATCACGGACCTGTATCCGCCCCAGGAAGAGGCAATCCGTCCCGCGCTGTCGGGGAAGTCCCTCGTCCTCGCGATCCCGACCGCAAGCGGGAAGTCTCTCGTCGCCTACCTCGCGATCCTGAAGAGCGTGTTGAAGGGTGGAAAGGCCCTGTACATCGTCCCTTTGAGGGCCCTCGCCTCCGAGAAGCACGAGGACCTCAAAGCGTTCGAACCCCTCGGAGTCCGCGTCGGTCTGGCGATGGGGGACTACGATCGAATTGACCCTAACCTCGAGAAGTTCGACGTGATTATCGCGACGAGCGAACGGGCGGACTCCCTCCTGAGGCATCGCACGGGCTGGCTCAAGTCCCTCACGGTCGTCGTCGCGGACGAGGTCCACCTGATTAACGATGAGGACCGCGGGCCCACCCTCGAGGTGACCCTCGCGAAGCTCCGTCAGGTGAACCCCTCCGCGCAGGTAATCGCACTTTCCGCGACGATCGGCAACTCCGAGGAAATCGCGGCGTGGCTTCAGGCGGAGCACGTGACGAGCGAGTGGAGGCCCGTGCCCCTCAAGACCGGCGTCGTGTTCGACCGAAACATCCGGTACTCCGACCACGCGGAGCAGGAATTGAACTCCAACGCAGACGACCTGACGGCTCTGGTGGACGACGTCATCGCGGGCGGAGGGCAGGCCTTGGTCTTCGTGAACACCCGCCGCGCGACGGAGAGCCTTGCAAGAAAGCTCGCATCGACCGTCAAGAAGCGGCTCACTTCGAAGGAGGCGGAGTACCTGGGGAAAATCGCGGACGACCTGATTGCGGGCCAAGAGGAGACTACATCGATGGCGGCCCGTCTTGGGAGGTGCCTCGATGGCGGGAGCGCGTTTCACAACGCGGGGCTAACGAATGATCAGCGGGCCCTTGTAGAGACCCAGTTCAAACGCGGACGTGTAAAGTGCATCGTCGCGACACCGACTCTGGCAAATGGAATTAATCTCCCCGCCCGCCGAGTGATTGTGCGGGATTTGAATCGATTCGACGTGAACTACGGATTCACGCCGATACCCGTCTTAGAGGTGAAGCAGATGTGCGGCAGGGCGGGCCGACCAAAGTACGACACCGTTGGCGAGGCGATCCTCATCGCGAAGGACGAGGACGACGTCGACGAACTAATCGACGAGTACTTCCTTTCGCCGCCGGAGCCAATCGAGTCGAAGCTCAGCTCAGAGCCCGCGCTTCGGGTCCATACACTCGCGACTATCGCGACGGGCCACGCGAACACGGAAGAAGAGCTGTTCGACTTCTTCGGCCGCACGTTCTTCGCCCACAAATCACCGGTCGACGAATTGCGCGGCAAGGTCGAGGACGTTCTCGCCTTCCTCCAGAGGGAAGACTTTCTCACAGTCCGTGAGGGCCAGATGCGCGCGACGTTCTTTGGACGCCGGACAAGCGACTTGTACATCGATCCTCTGAGTGCGGTCCGGATGCGGAACGCACTAGAGGATGATCGCGATGCGACGTTCTACCACCTGTGGGCGGTCTGCTCCACTCCAGACATGCCGAAACTGTACCTCCGCCGCGGCGACTACGTCTGGGTCGAGGACAAGATCACCGCGGAGGCGATGACGTTCCCCGTCGAAGACTACGAGTTCATGATGGCCGAGGTGAAGACCGCCACGCTCCTCCAGGACTGGATCGAGGAGAGGTCCGAGGACGAGGTCACGAAGAAGTTCGGGATCGGGCCCGGGGACATTCGCCGGATGGTCGATCAGGGCGTGTGGCTGATGTATGCGATGTCGGAGCTTGGGAGGATCTTCAACAAGAAGAAGGTCCGCGCCCTGACGCGCCTGATGGTCCAGATGCAGTACGGGATCAGGGAGGAGCTCCTCGAGCTCGTCCAGCTCCGCGGCGTCGGCCGCGTCCGAGCGCGCGCTCTCTGGGCGAAGGGTTACAAGGCGCTGCGGGACCTCCAGAAGGCGGATCCCGGCGACCTTGCGCGCATCCCCGTGATTGGCACGGCTCTCGCGAAGAAGATCGTCGAACAGCTCGGCGGGAAGGCCCCGATGAAAGCCATCGCGGGCCAGACGGGACTCGGCGAGTTCGGGTGAGCCGGTGGACGAGATCGATATCGTCGGCGTGCGCACTCCTCTCCGCGATCCGAAGGCGGCTGTGGCGGAACTGCACACCTTTGCTCGCTCGAAAGGCGGATGGGCCCAGATCCTCGACGCGGGCCACGTCGTCGGCACGGACCACGTGATCTCGGCATTCGAGCACGCGAAGCGCGCGATCGAGCGGGGCTCACAGAAGACGAACTCGCTCGAGGTCGAGCTCTTGTTGTATGCGAGCGGGGAGCATCAGATCTCCCGAGCAATCGAACGCGTGGGCGCGCGCGCGGGAAAACCGTTCGTCCTCGTTGTTGGCGGGGGCCTTTCCGCTGCTGAGGTGCTCCGTCGGTTCAAGTGGTCCCGAGATAACGGCGTCTTCGCCGCGAGTGTCCAGAAGCTGCGGGCGTTCGGATTCAACAAGACCGAGATCGATTCCGCGGGTCCGCACGCGACGGACCTCATCCTCGAGAAGGTCGCTCGCGTCGATCTCCTCAAGTAGGGAGTGCGGAGGCCAGGATTTGAACCTGGGAACCCCTGCAGGACAAGGTCCTAAGCCTTGCGCCGTTGACCAAGCTTGGCTACCTCCGCGCGGGCGCTCGAATTGCCCGGCCGGGATAAAGCCTTGGCCGCACGCGTTCGCAAAGCGGCAAGCATAAACCCACGCCTGCGTTCTCCGCGCGGATGGCGTTTCAATCGTTGCCGTGGGACCGACAGACCCTGTACACGGACGTCCACATGATGGGCGTCCCGGGGTTCGGCGCGATCTACCTCATCGACGACGAGCAGAAAGCGATCGTCGAGACCGGCACGTCGAACGACGTCGCCGCGATCCTCGCCGCCGTGAAGGAGTTCGGCCTCACGCCACGCGACATCGACCATGTGATTGTGTCCCACGTCCACCTCGACCACGCGGGCGGCGCAGGTTTCCTGCTCCGGGAGATGCCGAACGCGACCGTGTACGTGCACGAGCGGGGCCACAAGCACCTCGTCGATCCGTCGAAGCTCGTCGCGAGCGCGAGTGCGGCGCTCGGCACGATCGCGACGGAATTCGGGACCATGACCCCGATCCCCCCGGACCGGCTCCGGGCCGTTCGCGATGGCGATCCGCTTGACCTCGGCGGCCGCGTGCTCCGATTCCTTGACTCCCCCGGCCACGCCCCGCACGAGCTCACGATTCTCGACGAGAAGAACCGGTGCGTGTACACGGGCGACGCGGCGGGCCTGTACTTCCCGGGCGACGAGATCCTGATCCCGATCACGCCCGCCCCGAGCTTCGATCTCGACCAGAACCTCGCCGTGTTCCGCCGCCTGATTGCGCTAAGACCGAGAGCCCTCCTGTTCAGCCACTACGGCCCACACGAGCGGCCGGAGGAGGCACTGCGCCGCCAGCTCGTGCAGTACCCCGCATGGAATGACCTCGTGCACCGGTCCCTGGAGGGGCTCGGCGAAGATGGGGTCGTCGAGGAGCTGTTCCGCCTCTCCTGTGCGGGCGCGAAGCGGTACCCGCACGAATTCCTCCGCCGGCGGATCCGGAACAGCGTCCATGGTCTCGCCACGTATCACGAGAGGCTCGAGCGTGCTACCCGACTCAGTTGAGGAGAAGGTGACGGCGGTCGCCTCGGATCATCAGAGCGGAGCGACCCATCTTGCGCGCCGCGCCCTCCGGGCGTTCGACCTCTTCGTTGCCTCTGGTGAGCTCGACCGGACCGGCGTCGCGGAACTCGCGCGCCGCCTCGAGGACGCCCAGCCAGCGATGGCGTCCGTCCGGCACGTCGCCCGCCTTGCTGCGAAGGTGCTCCTTGAGAACACGGACCAGTGGCCCGCCTTCCGCGATACGATGCAACGGGATTTCGACGAGGGGAAGCGCCGAGTGGCCCGGAACTTCGTGAAGCTCCTCGAACGGCCCGCGACGGTCGTGACCCTGAGCCGAAGCACGAACGTGTTCGAATGCCTTATGCTCGCCCGCCAGCGAGAACTGCTCCAGCAGGTGCTTGTGCTCGAGTCGCGACCCCTCAGGGAAGGCGTCGAGTTCGCGCACGACCTCCACGAGGCGGGCGTCCCCGTGGCGGTGATCGCGGACGGCGCAGCGGGCGCGTACGCGAGCGAGATCGCGCTCGGCCTCGTCGGCGCGGACACGGTCTTCGCGGACGGAAGCGTCGTGAACAAGGCAGGGACGTATGCGCTCGCGGCCCTCCTCCGCGTCGCGGACCGCCCGTTCTACGTCGCGTGCGAGTCGTTCAAGATCGACACGACGCGCGGGCCCGCGGATTGGCGGCCGCCGCCGGAGCAGGGTCCTGCGGAGATCAGCTCGGAGGTCCCGGCGAGGAATCCGTACTTCGACCTCACGCCTGCGAAGCTCGTCACGGCGATCGCAACGGACCGTGGCGTCCTGAAGCCGGACATGATCGCGAAGGTCCTCCGGTGAGCGGGTTCCGGTCCTGTGTGATTGCGGTGACGCCGGGCTGGGGGCGTGCTTCGGGGCGCACGCCTCGAATTGGAGCGGTACCCCACTCTCGGGGACTCCAATTGAAGGTTCTGTCCCCTAAGCGGGTGATTTGACTTGACCTCCCCCGCGTCTCGACCTGTAACTTTCCGGGTGATGGCCCCCCGGGAATCGCCCGTTGAGACGTTGTGGCGGACTACGTCGAGTCGCCGAACGCCTCGCGACCTTCCTTGATGAGGAACGGTATCAGCGCTAGGGCCGCCATCGGATCGGCCCACCACCAGCCCAGCAAGGCGTTGAAGCCGAGGCCGACGAGCACGGTCAAGTCCTGCACGTCACAGATCAAGGATTCGACCGCCTCCGCGCGAAGGGCGCTGGACCCCAGCTGCTTCGCGATCGGCATCTTGCTGAGGTAGAGAAGGAACATCACCGCCGCGCTCGCGACCACGAGCGAAATTCCGAGCGGGCTTTCCCGCGGTTCCGGGAGCCAGCCGGACAGCGTGGCGATCGACTGGAACACGATGAAGACGGCTAGGAGGAAGAACGTCACTCCAACCAACCTGAGGGCCTTCCTCTCGCGCCCGACGTTCTCGCTCCCTTTCCATTCGTGACTCAGATGCCGAATCAGTACGGCTCCCGCGAAGAGCTCGACGATGCTATCCAGCCCGAACGCAATCAGGGCGACGCTA
>DATESQ010000024.1:0-4106 GCA_035283985.1 Thermoplasmata archaeon
CTCGTGCGGGCGCAGGTCTTGAAGAACCGCGATGGCGAGCGCTTCCTCTGCCCCCTGTGCGACGTCGCGCTGAAACCTGCGGTCGACGTGTGCGAGAACTGCGGTGCGAAGTTCCGGTAACCATCATATAGGGTCGAACTCATCGCAGAGCGTTGTACTGGCGCCTCGAGCCTGCGCGGCGGGGGATGCGGTTCAGCCGGATCGAGATCACCCAGATTCTGATCGCCGTCGCGGCGATGACGCTCGCGTTCTCGCTCGTGTTCCTGGGTAGGATCTATTGGCTGTCCTCGGTGCCGGCTGTCTTCGACTTGGTGGTGATCGCTCTCATCTTCGTCTCCTCGTTCGTCGCCGTCGTCACCGCGTTCCTCCTCCACGAACTTGCGCACAAGGCGGTGGCCCAGCGATATGGGTGTTTCGCCGAATTCCGTGCCTACCCGATGGGCCTTCTCCTCGGCATCTTCACCGCTGCCTTCGGGTTCCTATTCGCCGCCCCCGGCGCGGTCATGGTCTCCGGCGCGGTCAGCGAGAGGCAGAACGCGAGGATCAGTGCCGCGGGACCGGGGACGAACGCCATCCTGGCGGCGGGGTTCATCGGGCTCGCCGTCCTCCTCGGCGTGTCCCCGGACCCGATAGAGAACATAGCGGCGTTCTTCGTCGGAGACATCGCGTTCGTGAATCTCTTCCTTGGCGGGTTCAACCTCGTTCCCTTCCCGCCATTGGACGGCTCGAAGATCTTCGCGTACGATCGCGTGATGTGGGTCGCCATGGTCGTTGCGCTCGTAGCAGTCGGATATCTTGGCTGGACCCTCGGCGTCGTCCGCTTCTAGCCGGCGTTGATCGTCGCCGCCAGGTACCCGGCGCCGAACCCGTTGTCGATGTTCACGACCGCCACGCCGGGGGAGCAGGCGTTGAGCATCGCGAGCAGCGCCGCCAGGCCGTCGAAGCTCGCCCCGTATCCGACGCTCGTCGGGACCGCGATCACGGGACGGTCCACGAGCCCACTCACGACGCTCGGAAGCGCGCCCTCCATCCCCGCGACGACGATGAGCACCTTCGCGCGCTCGAGGGTCTGGCGGTGGGACAGGAGACGGTGGACGCCCGCGATCCCGACGTCCGTCAGCCGCTCGACCCGCGCGCCCATCGCCTCCGCGGTCATCGCCGCCTCCTCCGCGACGGGTGCGTCGGAGGTGCCGCCCGTGATCACGAGGACGAGACCCTTCCGCCCCTTCGGGATCTCGCCGACCACGATCATCCGCGCGGTCTCGTCGTAGACGACGGACTTGCCCCGGAGTGCGGTCCGGACCTTTTCGTAGGTCCGAGCCTCCGCATGCGTCGCGAGCACGACATCGGAATTCGCCGCCAACCGGCGGACGATCTCGACGATCTGCGCGTCCGTCTTCCCCGGGCAGTACACCGCCTCCGGGAATCCCCGTCGGAGGGGGCGGTGCGTGTCCGTCTTCGCGAACCCGAGGTCCTCGTACGGGAGGGCGCGCAGGCGGTCCATCGCCTCGCCCATCGCGAGGCGGCCCGCCTTCAGCTCGCGGAGGACCTGCTCGACCTTCCCGCGGTCCATCGGAACGCAAAGGGTCACATCCCTTATCTCCCTTCGTCCCCTCGAGGCGGACCATGATCGCGGAATTCAGCATCACCCCGATCGGAGCGGGCGTCAGCGTGGGCACGCACGTCGCGAAGGCGGTCCGGGTCGTCCACGAGAGCGGGCTGAAGTATCAGGTGAACCCGATGGGCACCGTCGTCGAGGGCCCCTGGGACGAGGTCTTGGGGGTCATCAAGAGGTGCAACGATGAACTCCTGAAAGAGTGCGAGCGATTGTCCATCTCGATCAAAATCGACTCTCGCCGCGGTCCCGCACCGCCGATGGAGGAAAAGGTTCGCAGGGTCGTGGAGGCTCTGAGGTAGCCTCGGGCAAGACCTCGGGCAAGAATACGACAAGAACATGTGCGGCGCATTCCGATTAAGGCCGACCGTCTGCGAGAGGCCATGGGCATGACCTACGTGAGCGTTGGGATCTCGAAAACGCGGCATGGCCCGAAACGGACGATTCGGCTCCTCGTCGACACCGGAGCCTCAGACTCGATCCTCCCCTCGGTTTTCCTTCGGCGGCTGGGGGTTCGGCCCGAGTGGCGGGAGGAATACGAGCTCGCGAACGGGGAATTGATGGTGCGCGAGGTGGGCCGGTTGTACGTCCACTACCTCGGGCGCTCCATGGAAACCTCGCGGTGTTCGGTGAGCCCAAGGACACCAGCGTACTCGGAGCGTACTCGATGGAGGGCCTGCGACTCGAGGTGGACCCGCACTCCGGGCGCGTACGGCGGAAGAAGCGTCTGATGGCGGTCGCGGTGGCTCCGGCCTAGCCGACTTTCTCCCACTTCTCGAGCTCGAGCACGGAGGACAGCGTCCCCCCGCGCTTGATCTCCTCGCGGATCCGGTTCTCCCGCTCGAGCACGTCGAGCGCCCGGTTCGCCATCTCCACCGCCGTCTCCTGCGGGACGACGACGACGCCGGACTCGTCGCCGACGATCCAATCCCCCGTGCGCACGACCTGGCCGCCGCACTCGATCTCGGCGCCGATCTCCCCGTGGCCCTTTGGCTCTCCCGCGTGCGGGGCAAGATGGCGGCTGAAGCACGGGAAGTCGATCTCCACGATCGTGTCAATGTCCCTCGCCGCCCCGTCGATCACGACGCCCGCGACGCCTCGCACCTTGCACGACCACGACGCGAGCTCGCCCCACACCGCCGTGGGGCCGCCGCCGGCGTCCACGACGATCACCGAGCCCCTCTCCGAGCGGTCGATCGCCTCCACCGGCTTCGCCCAGTCTCCGTCCGCGGTCTTCACCGTGACCGCGCGGCCGACCATCTTCGTGCCGTGCTTGATCCGGGGGACGAGGCCCCGCATCACGCCGCGCTTCTGCATCGCGTCCGCGATGTTCGGCGTGCTCACCTTCCGGAACGCATCGAAGAGCTCCTCGAACGAGTACTTCTTGTAAAGCCCCGTCGGGATCCGGATCTTCCGATCGATCGCCTTGCGGATCGTCCTCGTCGCCTCGGCGACCTTCTCCGCCTTGATGATCGCGCCACCGACGATGATGATGCGCGCGCCGGCCTCCACCGCCTGCGCGACGGTCTCGCTGTTCAGCCCGCCCGCGACGGCCACCGGGAGGCGCGAGGCCTTGCACACCGCCTTCAGCTCCTCGAGGGGCGTGCGCGCGATCATCTGCTCGTCGATGCTCACGTGCATGTTCAGGTAGTCGACGCCGAGCGCCTCGAGCTCCCTCGCGCGCTTCGGCTTGTCCTTCACGCGCATCAGATCGACCATGATCTTCGCGCCGTATCGGCGAGCGGCCTTCACGGCCTCGGTGATCGTCGCGTCGTCCGTGACCCCCATGACCGTGATCACGTCGGCGCCGGCCTTGGCGGCGATCTCGACCTCAAGCGCGCCGGTATCCATGATCTTGAGATCCGCGACGAGGGTCCGTCCCGGAAACAACCCGCGCAGCGCGCGCACGGACTCCACGCCCTCCGACTTGATGAGGGGGGTCCCCGCCTCGACCCAGTCTGCGCCGCCCTCGACGGCTTCCTTGGCGGCTTGGACCGCCCGCCGGAGATGCATGAAGTCGAGCGCGACCTGGAGGACGGGCTTCTCCGACTCCATCACCGCCAAGTACGCGATGCAGTCCATATCAACGTATGTATGTACGATTCGCGATCTACGCGCGCTTCCGTCTTCGCGACGGTATTGGGTCCGCGACGTTCAAATAGGGCCGGTCCGTTCGGCGCGCGATGCCCTCGAGGGAGCGTGATGCCTCAGAGGTCCGCGTCGACCGCTGCGTCACGGGCATCGAGGGCCTCGACAACATCCTGGACGGCGGGATCCCGAGGGGCAACACGGTGCTCATTACCGGCTCCGTGGGGACAGGCAAGACGTCGCTCTGCCTCGAGTTCCTCGTCCACGGCGCCCTGTACGGGGAGAACAGCCTGTACATCTCCGTCACGGAGTCCACGGACAAGCTGCTGAAGAACATCATTCCGTACGATTTCTTCGAGGACAAGCTCGTGAAGGAGGGACAGCTCCACTTCCTCGATCTCCC
>DATESQ010000025.1:0-3036 GCA_035283985.1 Thermoplasmata archaeon
CCGGTGGAAGGTCCACCTGGAGTCCGGCAAGACCGTGTCGCCGATCGACGTCCAGCGGTGGTACCTGGAGCAGGTCGAGCCGATCGTGGAGACGGAGCGGGAGCGGTCCGCGTTCCGAGCGTGGGAGCACGTCCTCGACGGACTCGAGAAGAAGAGCTCGAAGGGGCTCGCCCGGAAGATCGAGTGGCTGGACCGGTACTACGCGATCCAGGAGGCGCTCGACACGAAGGGCGGCCCGGAGGCGGACGTCGAGATGATGGCGTGCAAGCAGTACTCGGAGATCGGCGAGGATCGGTCCGTGTTCTACCGGCGCCAACAGGCGGGGATGATCGACCGCGTCGTGACGGACGGGGAGATCCTGCGCGCGATCCGGGAGCCGCCGGGCGACAGCCGTGCGTTCCTCCGGCGAAATCTGTGCGACAGGTTCAATATCGACAAGATCGATTGGAGCGTCGTGGTCGTCACGGACGACGGTGGGCGCAGGCGCATCGAACTCCCGGATCCGTACGCGACGGAGCTGGAGGCTTCCCATGGCTGAGCAGCAGGTCGAGAAGCCCCAGAAGAGGAAGAAGAAGGAGGGCAAGAAGCTCGAGTTCGAGGCGGGCAAGGTGTTCACGCCCGCGGAGGCGAAGGAAGAGGACTTCGAGCTGGACTTGGAGTCGAGCCGCTTCCGCGCTCAAAAAGGAGAAGGTGGGGACCGTCGCACCTAGAACCGGCACTTTCACCCACCCTCGGCTTTCACTCTTGGGCCCCGGTTCGGTCCGTTGGACATGGTTACGTGCGAATACTTAGCCGGCTTCATGGATGGTGAAGGTAGTCTCTCGCTCGCTCGCCGTCGTCGGCCAAATCAATCTACCGAGTACTCGGTCAGGGTCGTTGTTTACAACAGCAACCGGGAGGTGCTGGAGGAGATCAAGAGCACCTTTGGCGGGACGCTTTCCGTGGTTGGCACGAGAGATCCCAAGTGGAGACCTGCGTTTGCCCTCATTTGGACGAATGCCGCGGCGGTCGGGCTGCTCACTCAGGTCGCCCCTTGGCTCCGGATAAAATCGCGTCACGCGGCAGCACTCATTCGGTTCGCCGAGCACATTCGGAAGTGCGAGAGACGCCGAGACTCCGGAGGTCGGCTGTTGTCAATGTCGGACGAGGACGTGAGGATCCGCGAGGCCTTTCATTCCCAACTGAAGCAGCTAAACCGGCGAGGAGCCTCGTCCCTCTCCTCGGTCGCTCCCGAGGCAGCGGAGGATCGTGGGTGCAGGAAAGAAGTGGGAGTCACCGCGGAATACCTCGCCGGCCTGGTTGACGCCGAGGGTAGCCTGATGATTTCGAAGTCGGTCGATGCTAAGAGTCATCGACCACAATACGGATCGAGGATTGCCCTCAGTAGCACAGACAGGTTGGTGTTAGAGGATGTGCGGGAGGTGTACGGAGGGATTCTCGTAGACCAGCCCGCCGGGAGAGAGGGTTGGAGGGATGCCTATCAACTCGTGTGGAGCAGTGGGATGTCCAAGCGTCTGCTGCCAGTTGTCGGGCCCTATTTCCGGGTGAAGAGAGCGCAGGCTGCTGTAATGAGGGAATTCATTGAACACCAAGATGCTGTCAAGGGAACCAGGTACGGCCGCAATTCCGGTCGCTTACCGGACGAAGTTCTTCGTATCAGGGAGGGATTGCGCCAACGGATGATGAGCCTGAATGCAAAGGGACCCTCACCCGGGCGCGAACTTGAACCCGTAGCGGACGACGCCCTCCTGCACGTAGAGCCGGCGGAACACCATCCGGACGCGCATTCCAATCTTCACGCTGGCGGGGTCGACGTCCGCGAGCATCGAGGTGACCCTGAGCCCATCGTCTAGCTCGACGACCGCAGTCGCGTAGTCGCCCGTCGCGAGCTGCTGCGCGAGGAACTCCGACGGCGCAGCGCCCTTCCCGATAATCGTGTACGCGTACACCGTCCCCGTCCGTTTCAACGGCCGCGCCTTCCACTCTCGTGCGCCGCACGCGAGGCATGACTCCCGCGGCGGGAAGTGGAGCCGCCCGCACTTGGCGCATTCCTCGCCGACGAGGCGGTATCGCGCCTTCGCCTCCGCCAGATAGGCTGTAGGGCTCACGTACGCGCCTTGGCTGAACTCCGTTCCCGGAGGCACGGCTCCGTACCTCCGAAATCGAAGGTACTGTTCGTACGGGATCGGGGTCCGCAGGTCGAGTGCGCGCCGCACGTCCAGATCGCCCGCGGGCCGGTCGACGACGTCGAACACGAGCGGGTCCGACGCGATCCGCGTTCCCGGTTCCGCGCGGCCGATCGCGTCCACAAGCGCAAGGGGGTCGGATGCCGCGCCCGTGAACCCGACGCTGGCCACGAGGTCCCGACCCGGCGGTATCCCCGCGCGGTCCGTCCGCGGAACCTTCCCGTCGGCGGTGATCACGAACGCGGCCGCCGCGGCGGCGAGCGGGTGCTCCGCCGGCGATCCCTGGAACGCGCCCGGTGCGTCCGAGGCGATCACGAGGGATGCCCTGCCATTCGCGGCCGTCCGATCGAGCGCCAGCCGGAGGGCGGCGACGCCGCCGTCAGGTTCCCCGAGGATCTCCTCGCGGTCCGCGTCCTCGAGGTTCAGGGCCGACGCCAGGACGTCGAGGGCGGAAGCGTGGGACGACGTTCCGTACGCAAGAAACGCGACGGGACGTTCGGCCGCGTCGATCGCCCGTTGTCCCGCCTCCACCGCCATCGTGACCTCGTCCTCGTCGTACGCGGGGACGCGTTTCTCCTCGATTCCCGTCGCATGAAACGTCCCGAGCGACCTGCGGTACTCGTCCGCGGTGATCACGCACCGTGGCAGGTAGAACGCGGCCGCCGCGATGCCGACCCCGGAGGACGATCCCATCCCTCACCGCCCGAAGAGGTGGACGGCACAGGTCGCGCCGGACCCACCGACGTTGTGCGTCAGACCGATCTCGGGGCCCGCGACCTGGCGATCGCCCGCTTCTCCGCGGAGCTGCAGGAAGATCTCGCACACCTGTGCGGCGCCCGTCGCCCCGAGC
>DATESQ010000026.1:0-68613 GCA_035283985.1 Thermoplasmata archaeon
CCGTTCGCCCCGTAGAAGTACGATTCCTTCAGGAGTTCGCGGAACCCCTTCTCCCCCATGATGTCCCAGATTGTCATGTCGATGCGGGCGTGGAGGTCCCGCCCAGGGTCATACAGGGAGAGCTCCTTCTTCGAGACCTTCGTCCCGATTGTTGTGATGTACCCGTCGTCAAACATGTTCAGAACGTACCGCCGGATGAGCGACGTTTTCCCAACGGCCTTCTCGCCGACCAGGCAGACCTTGACTTTGTATTCCTTCTGCTCGGTCACCGACGAAACCTCCCCCCAAGGGCGGGACGCGCGAATCCGCGTGCTGGCTACATAAGCATTGCCCGCCTCGTGCCGAATCCGAGACCGTCCTCAGGCAACGTCCGCGCGGGTCAGGATCGCCTCGCCCAGTGCCTTGAACGCGTCCTCGACCTTCTCGCCCGTCTTCGCGCTCGTGTAGAAGTGCGGTGCATCGAACGCCCGGGTCGACTGCTCGATTTCCCGGTCGCCGTACATAATCATGACCTCGTCCTTGAGGTCGATCTTGTTTACCGTGTACACGACGGGGACCTCGCCGACGACGTTGAACACGCTTTGCACCCAATCGTCGAGCTCCTTGAGGGTCGAGTACCGCGTGATGTCGCACACGGCGAGGATCCCCTTCGCCCCGTTGAAGAATGCCTCCTTGAGGAGATCGCGGAACCCCTTCTCCCCCATGATGTCCCAGATCGTCATGTCCATCTGGACGTGGAGCTTCCCCTCATCGAGGGAGAACTCGAGCTCTTTCTTCGAGACCTTCGCGCCGAGGGTCGTGATGTAGCGGTCCTCGAACTCGTCGAGCACGTACCGGCGGATGAGGGACGTCTTACCGACGGCCGCTTCCCCGACGAGGCAGACCTTCGTCTTCATCCGGCGTGCGTCGTCCATCGCGAACCGCGGAGGCGTTGGATTCGGGTCTCGCTACTTAAATCCTTGTCGCCGACTCTCGTTCTGGCACGGCAAAGCCTTTTCGGGGTCCGACCCTTTCGCGCGCGATGCGACGCGACACCCGCCTCATCCTCGCGTTGGACGTTCGCGATGGGGACGCGGCGGGTTCCCTCGCGCGGAGCTGCCGCGACGCAATCGACGCGGTGAAAGTCGGATGGCCTCTCACTCTCGGGGCAGGGTTGTCGATCGTCACTCGCCTCGCGAGCGACGTCGACGTGATCTGCGATTTCAAAATCGCGGACATCCCGCCGGTGGCGGCCGCGATCGCACGGGCCGCGTTTGAGGCGGGAGCTCGGGGCGTGATCTGCCATGGGTTCGCAGGCGAAGACTCCGTCCGCGCGTGCGTCGAGGCGGCCCGCGGAGACGTGTTCGTCGTCACGGAGATGAGCCATCCTGGCGGGCAGCAGTTCACGGCCCCGATCGCGGAGGAGCTCGCAAGGCTGGCGGTCCGCGCAGGGGCCACCGGAATCATCGCCCCCGCCACGCGACCTGAGCGGGTTCGGAGGCTCCGGGAGGTCGTGGGAAATCGCCTGATCCTCGCTCCAGGGGCCGGCGCCCAAGGCGGCACGCCTGCGGACGCAATCCTTGCAGGCGCGGACTACGTCATCGTGGGCCGTTCGATCGCGGAGGCGAAAGACCCCGCCGTGGCTGCGCGGTCCATCGTCGCCGAAATCCGAACCGCAGCGGGAAAATCATAAAGCCCGCCGCCGAATACCCAGGACCGCCGGGCCGTTCCGGGGGCATGATTTTGGAGTCAAAATCGACATCCGTGATCCTGAAAGAGGACGAACTGCCGACGAAGTGGTACAACATCCAGCCGGACCTGCCGGAGCCGCTGCCGCCGCCGAAGGACCCGGAGGAGGGCCCGTCGAGGCTCAAGCAGCTGTCCGAGGTCCTCATCGGGGAATGCCTCCGCCAGGAGAACGCGACCGCCCGGTGGATCGACATCCCCTCGGAGGTCGTCGACCTGTACTACCAGGCGGGCCGGCCCCGTCCCCTGTGCCGGGCCCGCCGCCTCGAGACGCGTCTGAAAACGCCCGCGAAGTTGTACTATAAGGCGGAGTTCTACAGCCCGACGGGGAGCCACAAGGTCAACACCGCGCTCGCGCAGTCATGGTATGCCCGGGAGGAGGGCTATGAGCGGCTCGCGACGGAGACGGGCGCGGGGCAGTGGGGGACCGCGCTCGCGTACGCGGCGAGCCTCGCGGGCCTGAAGACGACCATCTACTGGGTTCGCGCGGTCCACGATTGGAAGGTCCAACGGCGACTCTTGATGAAGCTCTACGGCGCGGAGGTCCACGCGTCCCCGAGCAATAATACGAAGATCGGGCGGGAGCTCCTGCAGAAGAACCCGAACCATCCCGGCTCCCTCGGGATCGCGGTCTCCGAGGGTCTCGACGACGCGATGCGGGACGAGAAGGCGATTTACTGCCTCGGCTCCGTCCTGAACCACGTGCTCCTCCACCAAACAATCATCGGGCTCGAGACGAAGACGCAGTTCGAGCTGATCGGCGAGGAGCCGGACGTGCTGATCTCGTGTCTCGGCGGCGGGTCAAACTTCGGCGGGTTCACGCTCCCATTCTTCGCGGACGCGATCCAGAAAAAGCGCGACATCACGTTCATCGCCGCTCAGAGCGACGCGGCCCCGAACCTCCAGGGCGAGTACCGTTACGACTTCGCGGACCACGCGGGGCTCACACCGATGCTGAAAATGTACACGCTCGGCCACCAGAAGGAGATGAAGCCGATCCGCGGCGACGGGCTCCGATACCACGCCTGCGCGCCGATCCTGTCGTTCCTCCGGCACCTCGGGTACATCGACACGGTTGCGTACCCCGCGGACGAGAAGCACGTGTTCGCCCGCGCGCGGGAGTTCATCCAAACCGAGGGGTTCCTCCCCTCCCCCGAGAGCGCGTACAGCGTCGCGTGCGCGATCGACCAGGCCCTCGAGTGCAAGGAGACGGGCGAGGCGAAGACGATCGCGTTCAACATCAGCGGCCACGGGTTCATGGACATGGAGGGCTATGCGGACGTCCTCCAGCTGTAACCCGCGAAAACGATAAGTGCCTCGCGCGCTTCGGCGGGGATGGCGATGGCGAAGGAACACCACTGCCCGGTGTGCGGTCCGTTCACGTGCAGCGCCGCGACGAGCAAGATCCATTTGTGCCCGAAATGCTATACCCGTTGGGAGGAGGACCTCACCGCCGCGCCGGAGGCGAAGCCCGCCGTGGGATGAATCGGCCAGCGCACCTCGTTCGTCTCGCGGTCGACAACCTTATTCCGACCTCATCGATTCGGGCCCGTGGATTCGCGTAACCCTGCTTTCCCACCGCGCTCCTGACCCGCGAACGACGAATTTTGTTACTGAGTTTGGGAAGTGCTTCGGGCTCGCGCCCCAGGGTCATCCCCATCGGCTGTAGTGGGGCGGCCGGACGTGTGCGAGGGGACCCGGCGACGACTGGCATCGCGGAGGGCCGCCCGGTGAATACAAGTATCCGCCGCGAGGTCGTGGCTCCGTGCCCGTCGAGGACGGCGTACCCGCAAGGACGTTCGAGGTCGAGCGCCAGCTCGCGTGCGGCGTCTGCAATGGGGACTGGAAGCGATGCCGGCTCTCGACGTGCCCGTACCTCGGCCACGTCCGGAAGTGGTTCACAGAGCAGAGCTCGCTCGCGTCCACAAATCTCTTCGGAGCATCCCCGCCCTCTGCTTTCGTCGGTTCCTGGGGGTATCCCAGGGTCCTCGCGGGGCCGCTCGTCCCGCCCGTCCGTGAAGGGACCGCGATCATGGATGCGCCCGAGACGTGGCTCGACCTCGACATCACCGAGATCCTTCGGTTCCGCCTGAGCCTCGTCCGAGGCAAGGCGCGACGCCCCGTCGAAGCGGCGCGAAAGCCGGACAAGATCCTTGAGGCGACGCAGCTCGAGGCCATGGCGGTGCGCCCTGTCGACACGGAGATGTGGCTCGAGAAGAAACCCGTCCTCCTCGGACCGTTCTCCGCCCGGGCATCGCCGACGGGTCCGTCCGGGGTGATTCGGAAGCTCGACCTCACCGAGAACCCGAGCGTGCCACCGCGAGTCGACTACGTCACGTCCGACACGGACCTCCGGGCCATGGAGGGTGTTCTCGACCTCTACGGGCATGGCATTGCGCAGAGCCACATCACGCGGATTTTCAGCGTCGGCCTTCTCGGGACGGAGACGCGGCGGAAGCTCGTGCCCACGGAGTGGTCGATCACCGCGGTCGACGACATTCTCGGGAAGAGGCTCACGGAGCGGGTCAAAGAGTTCCCGCCGATCGGTGAATTCCGCGCGTTCAGTGCGAACGCTCACCACAATACCGTGGCAGTGATCCTGACGCCGACCTCATGGATGTTCGAGGGACTCGAGGCGTTCAACATCGAGCGGTCGCCGACCCCTCTCCAGGACCACGAAATGTATCGAGGAAGGAAGACGTATCCAGATCAGTTGGCGGGCGCGTACCATGCGACACGCCTCCCCGTGCTCGAGTATCTCGAGCGGGAGCGACGACAGGCGGGCGCGATTGTGTTCATGGAGGTCCATCGCGGCTGGATCCCGCTCGGGGTCTGGCGGTATCGGGAGATTGCGAGGACCGCCCTTGCGCAGCGGCCTGCAAGATTCGATCGATTCGAGGACGCGGAACCGTGGCTCCGGACCCGCCTCGAATTGCCCCTCGAGAACTGGTGGCGGGCGAGTGTGCTTCGAAGATATCTGCGGAGGCAGCGCAGGATCACGGACTTCGCTCGGTAGCAACGGCCGCTAGCTCCGATCCCGCACCTGGACCACGATCTCTCGGATATCGGAATTCGGACCTTGGTCGACGATTGTCTCGACCGCATGGACGACGTCGTTCACCGTGCGGTCCCGCGAGCGAAGCCGACGAGGCCCGCCATGGAGCCAATGTTGACGATCTGGCCCGACTTTTGCTTCTTCAGGTGGGGACCGACGGCCCGCGTGAAGTAGAACGGACCGAACACGTTGACCTCGAACTGCTCGCGGACCGATTCGTCGGAGAGCTTCTCGACGAGGGCGTAGTGCCCGATCCCCGCGTTGTTCACGAGGATGTCGATCCGGCCCCAAGCGTCCACGACGGTGTCCACTGCACGTTGCGCGAACGCGGAGTCACGGACGTCGCCGGGGAACGCGAGCGCCTTCCCGCCACTGCCTTCAATTTGCGATGCAACCTCTTTGAGTCGTCGATCCCGCCGCGCGGCGAGGCCGACGCGCATTCCTCGAGAGCCGAACCGCAACGCGATGCCGCGACCGATGCCGCTCGATGCGCCGGTGACGAGAGCGACCCGATTCTCCGCCATGGAAGCGGTGAAGGGCGCGCCGCCTTATCTGGACTCCGCGCGAACCGTGGCGGGAGTTTCTAGCGTGCGACGATCGGCCTGGACGAGAGAACGTCGAGGATCTTACCGCTGAGACGGATCGCTTCGTCGAAGTTCTGTTCCTCAAACGCGGCTCGGGCCTCCTTGAGGACCTTTCGGATCTCCGTGACGTCCTGGCCCGCGTCGCGCGCCTTTTTCGCGATCTCGAGCGCCTTGTTCATCCGATCCACAGCCTGGGTCTTCGTGGCCTTCGCGACGGGGGCCGGGGCTGTCTGGATCTCTGCTTCGCGTGCGGCGGTCTGCTTCGGCGGAGGCGGTAGAGGGGACGTTTTCGGCGGCTCCGGGGCGAATGGCTTCTCCGCGACCGGCTTCGGGGGTTTCGGCGATTCCTTCGCTGCGCTCGGCGTAGCGACTCCCCACTCGATCCCGCTCGCCTCGAGGACGGACGCGAGGCTGCGCTCCACCTCGGTGATGCTCCGTTCCTTTTCGACGAGCCGGTTCCGCTCCTTCGAGATCTTTTCGAGCTCCAGGCGGAGGCTCTGTTCCATTGCGATCAGGGCGGCCATCTGCCCCTCCTGGTCGCGCATCCGCTTCGTCAGCGTCTCCATCACGGCGTTGAGTTCGGAGTCCCGGCGCTGGAGGGCCGCCATCCGCTCGTTCTGGAGTCGGATGAACTCCTCCTCATGCGTCGCGAGCGCCTTCTCTCGGGCTGCGATCGATTCCTGAATCTTGCTGAGCCGGTCTACGCTCTCTGCCATCGCGGACTCGCGCTTCGCGATGAGCTCCTGTCGTTCGGAGAGGGCGCCGACCTTCGCGGTCACCTCGGAGAGCTTCGCGGCGATCTCCTCCCGCTCCATCCTGGCCTTTGTCTGGAGATCCTTGATCTCCTGTTCCGTGACCTTCAGGGCCCGAGCCCATTCCTTGAGCCGGTTGTCCTCCGCGCCGAGCTTGTCCTGTGCCTCCTTGAGGGTCTTCTTTTCCTTCGAGAGGTCCCCTTCCCGGGCCTTGAGTTCGTCGTCGCGGCGGTCGATGTCCGCCTTGAGCTCCTCGAGCGCCTGCTGCATCTTCGCGAACTCGCGCCGGTCCGAGTCGAGCGTGCGCCGGTCGACCTCGAGCTCCTTCTGCCTCGACTCGACCTGCGCCTTCGCCTCCTTGAGCTTCTCGACTTGGGCTTTCGCGGCGCTCACAATGTCGGTCGCAAGGATCCTGTCAGAATCGGACTCTGCCATGGACACCCTCCGGGCGGAGGCGTAGCCCATGTTTCCTGTTTTCTCTATTTAAGGGGCAGCGCCGCAGAATCAGAAATGAGAACTTCCCAGAAGGGGCTGCGGAAATTGTCCTAGTACGTTTGTCAAGGCGGGCCCACCCCGACATAAGGCACTTATACGGAACGCCGTGTTCAAGACCCGCCGCGTTCGCGCGGCGAAGGGATGGACAATGACGGCACTCCGAGAGATCGACTTCCAGACTGTCAGGAAAATCGCCGAGCAGAAAGGCCTGAAGCCATCGAGGGTTCGCGGAACGAACACCCTTCGGTTTACGAACGGCTCGAACCCAGGCCTCGAACTCGTTACGTGGGACGAGTTCGAACGCGCCGCGACCACCCGCAAGCTCGCCGTGTATGAGAGCGCCGGTTGGATGAAGCTGATGCGGAAGCAATAGTCGCTTTCCTCTCCCTCCTTCGGCGGTCCTCGCGATGGTTGATCTAGCCTTCGGACTCACCGCCATGGCGTCGATTTTCGCGATCGTGGACCCGATCGGGGCCGTCCCGTTCTTCGCGGCGATCACGGAGGGCTACTCCGCCGACGACAAGCGGGCCGTGATCCAAAAGAGCTGAATCATCGCGCTCCTCACGCTCCTTGTGTTCGGCCTCGCGGGCCAGTACATCTTCCTCGCGTTCGGCTTCACCGTGCCCGCGTTCCAGATCGCGGGTGGCATCCTCTTGTTCAACATCGGCTTCGAAATGCTCCACGGCGAGCGGCCCCGAACGAAGGCGACGGAGAAAGAACACGCGGAGGCCATCGAACGCCAGGCGGTCGGCATCGTGCCTCTTGGCATCCCCCTTCTCGCCGGCCCCGGGGCGATCACGACCGTGATGGTCTACATGTCTCACCCGATCCCGGACCCTCTGGACAAGATGTTTATCTTTGCGGGCATCCTCGTCGCGGTGCTCGCGAGTTTCGGCGCCCTCTCCTACGCGGATCGGATCTTCCAGCGAATCGGGCGCACCGGGACCCATGCGATCTCCCGCATTCTGGGGCTGCTGCTCGCTGCGATTGCGGTCCAATTCGTGATCAACGGTGTGCTCGGGGCCGCGCGTCTCAACGGACTCCTTCCCTCGTAGGCGGGACTCTTTATATCGGGACCCAGCATCCGCCCCGCGATGGAGTCGGTCGAGGCCCGCGTCCTCCGCAGAATCGTGCCGCGACGAGACGAAGAGGAACGACTCCACGCGGTCGTCCACGAGCTCACGAAGACGCTGTCCGAGCGAATCGCAGCCCGCGGCCTCGACGCGAAGCCGATTCTCGTCGGGTCCGTCGCGAAGGGCGTCCATCTCCATGAGCCCGAGGTCGACCTGTTCGTTGCGTTCGCGCGCGACACGCCGCGAGAAAAGCTCGAGTCGGAAGGGCTCGCCCTCGGCGATGTCCTCGACCGGCCCGTCCGGATGTACGCGGAGCACCCGTACACGCGAGGATGGTACAAGGGCTTCGAGGTCGAGGTCGTCCCTTGCTATCGAATCACCGACGCGACGCAGCGGATGTCCGCCGTCGACCGCACGCCGCTCCACGTGGACTTTGTCCTCGGCCACCTTGGCGAGGATCAGGGGACCGAGGTCCGGCTCCTGAAGGCCTGGGCGGAGGGGATCGGCGTCTACGGGGCGGAGGCGAAGATCCGGGGCTTCTCTGGATATCTCTGCGAGCTCCTCGTTCTCAAGTATGGCACGTTCCGCAAGGTTCTCGAGGCGGCGAAGGGATGGAGGCCCGGGCTCGTGATCGAGCTCGGCACGCTCGCCGGGCGAAAGTTCGAGGAGCCCTTCATCGTCGTCGATCCTGTCGACGGGAACCGCAACGTGGCGAGCGCGGTGTCCGCGGAGCAGCTCGGCACGTTCGTCCATGCCGCCCGTTCGTACTTGATGCGCCCGTCGCCGCGATTCTTCTTCCCGCGAGCGCCGAAGTCGAAGACGATTGCCCAGCTGAAGGCCCTGCTGCGTTCGCGATCCACCCATCTCCTCTCCGTCGCGATTCCCGCCCCGCCGATCACGGAGGATGTCCTGTATCCGCAGGTCCGGAAGGCTCACAAGTCGATCCTGGAGCTCCTCGGGCGGCATGGCTTCGAGGTTCTGAACTCGACGTCCTGTGTCGATGGCGGGGACGTGCTCCTCGTCTTCGAGTTTGAAGTGTTCGAACTCCCAACGGTCCAGATTCACGACGGTCCGCCCGTGTGGGTCAAGAATTCGGAGGACTTTCTCCGGAAGTGGACGAGGTCTTCTCGACGCGTGGCGGGTCCCTACGTTCGCGGAGATCGATGGATTGTCGAGGTGAGACGGGAGGCGGCCGACCCGGCCACGTTGCTTCGTCAGAAGTACCGAACCCTCAGCCTCGGTCGCGACCTCGATCCGGCAGCCCGCAAGAAGATTTCGATTCGGGCTGATCCAGATGCGGTTCGAAAGGAGCACTCCGCAGCGCTCACCGCGTTCTTCGACAGGCGGTTCCCATGGGAGCGCTAGGGCTATCGCGTAATCGTAATCTGACAGGAAAAGGAGTGTCCGGCCCCGTCCGACACCGAAATCGTCACCGGGGTGCTCGTCGGAACGGGAAAGGAAGCCTGCCATAGGTCTTCGCTGGTTCTTGAAAGCGAACTCGCTTGCTCGCCGCCGATGGCGTAAGAGGCAAACGCTATGCCGACGTTGTCTGAAGCGGTCACGTTCAGGTCAACCGAGCTCGTCGCGGACGCGACGCTCCCCCCACACGGCACGGAGGTTCCGTTCACAGTCATGCCGATGATCATCGGCGCCGTCAGATCCGCGAATGGCGGGTTTAGGAGGAGAATCCAGAACGCGAGCCAGCTGAAGAAGAACGAAGAGCCGTGGCCGAGCCAGTCCCGCCGCTTGAACTTCGAGACGTCGACCCGGAGGATCGGGAGGATCCACTTCAGGACGTACATCATGCCGAGGCCTGTGAGGAACCCGATGGCCGCGCCGGCGCCGGAGCCGAGGAGCGAGAGGGCGTAGCTCGCGAAGGCCGCCGGGACGGCCCACAGGACGGACAAGATCGCGGCCCGCGCGCCTCGGATTTCCTTCTTCATGAATTCGACTTCGTCGAATTCCGGAGCCTGCCAGTCCTCCTCCCGCTTCTTCTTCGCCACGGGGGTCCGCAAGAAGGACGACTTTATTACACCTTTGGAACGGCGCCTGGCCGTGTGCGGAATCTACTGCTCGGGCGAGCCGGAGGATGTCTGCGCCTGCTCCCGCTGAGGCGGGGTCGTCGTAGGTTTCCGGACGGCCCGCATCTGCGCGTACTCCACGTCGATCTGTTTGATCGACTTGATCATCATGCCGAGGAGGAGCCCTGTGACGATCCCTCCCGGAATCCCCGTAATCACACGTATGAGGTTCGTGCTCTCGTATTGCGTGTAGGCCGAGAACAGCTGCGTGAAACCGTCCACCGCGACGGGAAGGAGCCCGAGGAGAATCACGAGGCTCGCAAACTTCACGTCGCCGATCCTCCGGGCCCACACCCGGATTCGCAGCGGGAACGCGTTCGCAATCCCTTCGCTCGCCGTCACCGCGGCGGGGGTCATCATCGACCACAACAGGCCGAAGATGCCGAAGATGTAGAGGCTCGTCATCCGGGCGTCGATCGGCATCTGGTTGCCGTTGATCCAGAGGGAGCGGTACCAGAGCTGGTGGCACTGTGCGTCGCCGACGGGATAGATGACCTTCGCGTACCAGTTGAACGACGGTTTCGCATAGAGGTCCCAGTGGTCGATGACATTCGCCCCGCCCATCGTGTACGCGAACGTGCCCGGGGCGATTGTGAGGGGCGCGATGAACATCGATACAGTCCATACGACGGTGATGACGAACAGGATGAACAGGGCCCGGCTCCACGTTAGCCTCGCCGAGACATCGGAGAACGCGGACACGGGCGTCGGAACGGGCCCTCGCTAAATGAACGTTTTGCCGAAACCGCCGACCGAAAGGTGCGGGGCGGCGGTGCGGCCGCCTCACTGAGCGAACTTGGCGGGGTTCTTGTCGAACGTCGCCTTGCAGCCGGGCGAGCAGAAGTAGTACGTCTTCCCGCTGTGCGACGACTTGAACTTCGCGGTGGCTTCGTTCACCGTCATCTTGCAGATCGGATCGATGGCCATGTGTCACCTCCTTTTTTCGTGGTCTAGATAGAAGGTCGGAACCGCTTCAGCGTAAGGGCGTTCACGACGACGGAGACGGAGCTGAAGCCCATCGCCGCGCCCGCGAGGATCGGGTCGAGGAGGATCCCGAGGCCGACGAGGATGCCCGCCGCCACCGGAATCAGCGCCGCGTTGTAGAAGAACGCCCAGAACAGGTTCGTCTTGATCTTCCAGACTGTCCGCTTGCTGAGCTGGATCGACGCCACGACGTCCCGGAGGTCGTCCTTGATCAGCACGATGCCCCCCGCCTCCATCGCGACGTCCGTCCCGCTCCCGAGGGCGATCCCGACATCCGCTTGAGCGAGGGCGGGTGCGTCGTTGATCCCGTCGCCGACCATTGCGACGACCTTGCCCGTCCCTTGGAGTTCCTTGATTTTCTCCGCTTTCTGGCCCGGCAGCACTTCGGCGATGACGTCGTCGATCCCGAGCTGCTTTGCAATCGCGCGGGCCGTGCGGGGGTTGTCGCCGGTCAGCATGAGGACCTCGACGCCCATCCGGCGGAGCGCCGCGATCGCCGCGGGCGCGTGTTCCTTCGCCGTGTCGGCGACCGCGATCACGCCCGCGAGCTTCCCGTCCGCAGCGAGGATCATCGCGGTCTTCCCCTCCGCCTCGAGTCGGCCGAGGGTCTCCTCGGCGGAGTCGGTGCGGATCCCAGCCTGAGCCATGAGCCTCCGATTCCCAAGGAGAACCGCGGTCGCGGCGACTCGTGCACGGATGCCGTGGCCTGGAATCGCCTCGAAGTCGAGAGGATCGGAAATCGCGACCCTGCGGTCGGTTGCCGCGCGGACGATGGCCTCGCCGAGCGGATGCTCGGATCCCTTTTCTGCGGACGCGGCGAGGGAAAGGACACGTTCCTCCGAGTACCCCGGCAGGGGGACGATGTCCGTCACGGACGGCTTCCCCTTCGTGAGTGTGCCAGTCTTGTCGAACACGATTGTCGTGAGCTTCTCCGCCTTCTCGAGGTACTCCCCGCCCTTGATGAGGAGACCGTTTTCCGCACCCTTGCCGGTCCCGACCATGATCGCGATGGGCGTTGCGAGGCCGAGCGCACACGGGCACGCGATGATGATCACGGCGACGAAGACGAACAGGGAAGCGGTCACTGCTGAGTGGAGTCCGTACGTCTGGAGGACGCCCTGGAACCAGAACCATCCGAGGAAGTACCAGAACAGGGCCCCGGCGACGGCGATCGCGACGACCGCGGGGACGAAGACCGCCGCGACGCGGTCCGCGAGCTTCTGGATCGGAGCCCGAGAGAGCTGCGCGTCCTCGACGAGCTGGATGATCTGTGAGAGTGTCGTATCCTTTCCGATTTTCGTCGCACGGACCCTGAGGAGCCCCGACTTGTTGATCGTCGCTCCGATCACGGGGTCGCCCACATTCTTCTCGACGGGGATTGACTCCCCCGTGATCATCGACTCGTCGATGCTGGAGAAGCCCTCGACGATCTCTCCATCAATCGGGATCCGCTCCCCCGGCCTCACGACAACGATGTCGTCGACTTGGACGAGTTCGACGGGCACGTCCTCCTCACGCCCGTCCCGGAGGACCTTCGCGGTTCGAGGCTGGAGGTCCATGAGCTTGCGTAGCGCCTCGGACGCCCGTCCCTTCGCGACTTCCTCGAAGTACTTTCCGAGGAGGATGAAGCCGATGATGATCGCGGCGGTGTCGTAGTACGTGGACGTGTCGATGTTCGGGACCTGAAGGACGATCGCGACGAGGATGATGGTGCTGTACGCCCAGGCGGCGGTCGTGCCCATCGCGATGAGCAGGTCCATATTCGCACTCCGGTTCTTCACCGCGTCTTTCGTCCCTCTGTAGAACCGCCAGCCGGGCCAGAACTGGACCGGCGTCGCCATCAGGAAGACAAGGAAAGTGAGCGGAACCATCAGATCGTCCGGCGTCCACATCAACTCCATCGCGATTGACACGATGAACGCGGGAATGCCGAGGGCGAACGATAGGATCACGAGGAACCGGAGTTTCTTCATCTCCTTCTCGGGCTCGAGGAACGTCTCCCTGCACGTTTCCGAGCAGAAGTAGTACGTCCGCCCGCCGGCGACCGCCTTCAGCGTCGACGTCGCCTCGTCGACGTACATGCCACAAACTGGGTCTACCGCCACGGGGTCCCCCCTAACCGGGCGTTATCATTAAGACATGGGTCCGAACGCAGCTTGGCGAGCAGAACAAGCTGTGGCGGCCTCTGCCCACAACGAGGTAGTACGGCGCGTCGGCGGAAATGCCCATCCGGCAAGTCCTGCAGATCGTCGCTATGGCCGCGCCCTCGACCGTTTCACCGCACATCGGGCATCGGTTGAGGTCACGCATCGGATTCGGTCTCCATGAAATCGAAGTTGTCCATACACGCAAGGCTGCAGAAGTGCGCGGGGCCCCGGTCAGGATCCATGCGGACGATGTGCGGGAGGTGACCCGCGTCGATATTCATGACGCAGACCGCGCACGTCGCGATGGGCTCGGCGTGCTTCTCCGGGCTCCCGCAGAAGGCACACCTTGTGGATTCCGATTCGTGCGATGCCGCCATGGCCGCCCCCCCGAAGGAAGGCAGGGTCATCCGAGCTTTGCTTAACAATTGTAAAGGTCCGTACGTGGCGGTGGTGGACGCACGCCTCACGTCATGGTTTGGAGGCGCCCGTCCTCCATCAGGAAGAGCCGGTCTGCCACGTCGACGATCCTCGCGTCGTGGCTGACCATGAGGACGGCGGCACCCGTGCTCCGGGCCACGTGCTGGAACAGCGCGGCCACATCCTTCCCGAGCTTGCTGTCGAGGTTTGCCGTCGGCTCATCCGCGAGGAGCACGCGAGGCGTGTTCGCGAGCGCACGCGCAATTGACACGCGTTGCTTCTCCCCACCGCTCAGCTTCTCGGGAAGATAGTCGAGCCGCTCGCCGAGACCGAGCCCAGTGAGGAGCGTGCCAGCCCGGTTCCGGGATTTGGCGGGGGCGACGCCCGCCAACTCCATCGGCACTTGCACGTTTTCTCTCGCTGTCAGGTTTGCAAGGAGGTTGAAGTCCTGAAAGACGAAGCCGAAGTTCTCGAGGCGGGCGGCGGGCATTGCACGTTCCCGCAAGAGGGTCAGGTCTTTCCCGCTGACGACGATGCGCCCGGCCGTCAGCCTCAGCAGGCCACCGAGGAGGAACAGGAGCGTCGTCTTTCCGCTCCCCGACGGACCCATAATCAGGGTCACCTCTCCTCCTTGAAGCGCGATGTCCACGCCGTCGACCGCGCGGACTTCTGTGCCTCCGTTCGCGTACACTTTCGTGACGCCGTCCGCCCGCAGGGCCTCCATCCTCATCCCCTCCGGAAGATCGAAGCGGGGTCGATGCGCGCAAGCCGTCCGAGCGGCAAGGCCGTGGCGACAACGCTCATGCCGAGCGCCGCCACGAAGACCTCCATGACCTGGGCCGACGTGAAGAAGAGCGTCATCTCCGGGACTGTGAGGCCGATGACGATGGAGGCGGACGCCGTGAAGGCGAGGCCCGCCACGAATCCGATCATCGCTAAGAGTAGAGCCTGGACGAGGACGATCCGCGCGAGTCGGCGGTTGCTCGTCCCGATCGCCTTCAGTACTCCGTACTCCCGCGCACGTTCCATCGTGGCCGTGTACACGGTCAGTCCGATCACCGTGATTCCGACGACGAAGCCAATCAGGTACAGCGTGAGGAGGATCGGAAGGAACAGGCCCGCAATCACGTTGCGGTTGTTTGCGGTAATCTCGTCGAGGGTGAATGCCTCCACGCCGACGAGGCGGTCATCGAGAGCGGCCTGGACCGTGCGCAGGTCCGACCCCGGCGTGACTTTCACGAGGAAGTACGTCGCCGTCCCTGGCGGTAGGACGAGCCCCGTGATGTCCTCGAACCGGACGAACGCGTACTGCATGATGAACATGTTCGTCTCCGCGCTCACCCCCACGACCGTGAATTCGCGCTCGCCGATTCGAACTGCGGACCCCAGGGAGAGACCATACTTTCGCGCCATGATCTGGTCGACGACGATTTCGCGGGGGCCCGGCAACCGTTCGCCCTCGACGATTTTCCAAGGCCCCGCCGTCCCATGGCTCTCGTTGTATCCCACGAGGATCACGCGGGGATGGTCTGCATTGCCGACGTGCAGTTCCACCGTGCGGGAGATGATCGCGGACGATTGCTGCACACCGGGAATCGTCGCCAGTTGATCCGAGAGGTTCAGGGGGAGAATGGAGAAGCTATGGAGGGTGTCGACGACGCCGGCCTGGCCCACAAACAGGTCCGCGCCGCTATTCTCTGTGAAGAGTCCGGCCTGGCGGTAGAACCCGTCGTACGTGCCGGCCAGGATGAGGACGAGCATGATCGCGAACCCCACGCCCCCTGCGCTCATTCCGAGGCGCGTGCGGTCGTGGAACAGGTTCTTCGCGGCAATTGAAACCATATCATGCCCTCTTGTGGCTCAGCGTGTGTCGTCTCTCGGTTCGGCCGCGGAGGTCGGACCGGAGGCAACGGAAAGAGCAGTACCGACGGACTCTGCCCCCCATGCGCTCCACGACTTTCGCCCGTTCCATCGGCTGCCCGCAGACGTCGCACCGAGCCATCGCACCCCTCCATCGCGGAGGACCTGCAATTGGGTTCCGACTTCCGTGCGGAAGGTTCACGCCGAAGGGGTCTTTCAACTGAAAAGGTAAGGCGCGAAGCTTAAAGGATGGGGAGTCCGTGGCACTCTTCCATGGAACTCGATCGTGTCGATGTCGAGATCCTGCGAGCGTTGCAGGAGGACGCGCGGCGTTCGTTTCGAGATCTCGCGCAGCGCGTCGGCGTGAGCGTACCAACGATTAGCGCCCGTGTCGCGACCCTCGAGCAGCTCGGGATCCTCGATGGATACCGCGCCACCGTCGACCCCGAGCGTCTCGGGCAGATCTCGATCTTGTTCGCCGTGAAGTGTCACCCGGCGAAGGCGGAGGCCGTGGGCACTTCGCTCGCGTCGATGCCGGAGATCCGTTGGGCCTCCCGAACCCGGGGCTCCCGTATCCTGGCGGAGGCGGTATTGAACAACGAGGGTCTTTTCGATGGCCTGCTCGAGAAGATCGAATCCCTCAATGGCATCGTCGACTACGACCACTACGTGACGACGAAGCGGCTGAAGGAGGAACCTCGCGCTGTAATCTCCGACCGCCTCCGGACGACGCTGATCTGCTTCCAGTGCCGGAAGGAGATCGAAGGGGAGCCGATCAAGCTGAAAATGGATGGCCGGGACCACTACCTCTGTTGTCGCTCCTGCGAAAAGCTGTATTCGGAGAAGTACGCGAAAATCAAGGCCGCGGCAAGGTGAGGCGCGTCAGCTGCCGGGAAGAAACGGAAAGGGTGGAGCCACCCTGACGAGCGGCTCACTGAAATCTCTACGCCCCTTCGACTTCGATTCGCTCGCTCTGGGGAGGACTCTACCGATCAACCTAAGAGGGGCACTCCATCCGCATCACACGGCCGGGAGTCTCGGTGCTGAGCTACCGAAACATTCCGGGGCCCGGTTCCGCGATCGCAGGCTTCGCCGCGTGGCGGAGCTTCGAGAGCTGCGCCTCGAGCGCCTTCGCCTGTTCCTTGAGCGGCTCGAGGTCGACCTTGATCTCTGGAAGCAACTGGTCGACGGCCTCGAGGAGCCGCGCTGCCGCGTAGGCATCGGGGATGTTCGGCCGGGCCTCCGCAAGCAGGCTAATCGCATCGTACTCCTGCCATCGCGCCTCGTTCAACAGGACGCCCGCGACGCCCGAGATCACACCGGTCTCGAGCTGAGGAATTCCCGCCTCGTCGAGAGACTTGCGCGCGTGGTCCGTGCTCCCAACACCCCAGACACCGACCGGGTTCACGACCTCGTCGACAGGTGTTGGAATGCCCTCAAGAGCAACGATCTGGCGGCACCGGTGTGTCCGGGCCCACTTGAGGAGCGACAGGGCGAGGGCGCGGTGAACCCGGTGCGGTAGCGGCACCTCCGCGATGAAAATCGTGAGCTTCGAGGGTGGGTGCGCGTAGATCCGCACGGGGAATTTCGGCTTGTAGGCGTAGACCATCGAAAGCGGGGGGAAGTCCTCCGAGTCGAGCGCGACGATCTGGTCGACCTTCAGGTTCGTGATCAGGTACGTCGCAGCGATCGTGCTCACGAGCCCGACGCTCGGGATCGCCTCGATGACGGTCCCTCCGGGGAACTCCATCTCCTTGAACGTGCGGAATTCGATTTCGACCATGGGTTGACCCGCGGTGCTATTGCTCCGACCGTATAAGAAGAAAAGTGAGAAGGGCCCCGCACGAGGGCCCGCAGATTTCCCTACCCGAGCCACGAGAGGGCCTTGAGGAGCCGCGGTCGCTTTTGGACGAAGCCAGATTTCCGAAGGATCCCGTCGCCGCCCAAGAAGCGCCCAGGCACAAGGAAGAACATCATCACGAAGATGACGAGGTAGAACGTCCTGGTGTCTAAGATTGGGTTGGCTGACGGCGCGTCCTGGATCGGCCACATCGCGATCGTGAACAAGGTCATCTGGAGCATGCCGGCGATCGCCCCCACCCTCGTTAGGACGCCGAGGAGGAACGCGACTCCGATTAGGAGTTCTCCATACACGACCAAGTACTCGACGGTCCAATTTCCAGCGAAGCTGTTGAAGACCCCCGCGAAGGGGCCAGACGCAACGGAGGTCCCGCTGAGGAACCCCTTCGTCGCCATTCCACCGCTCCACTCCGTCAGGAGCTTCTGGTATCCGCCCCAGAGGAAGACGAACCCGAGGGCAAGGCGGGCGAGGAAGATTGACCAGGTGCTCCCGCGTTTCCACTCCGTTCCGAAGACGTATTCGAACCATCGTTTCCGCACGTGTGCTGTTGGGAAAGCTTCCATCACGCTCACCGTGGCGAGGATTTGGCGCGACGCCAGAAAACGCTGCGGGCAGTATTGCCGATTCGAGTATATACGATAAGAATACTACGAACTTGTTCGGTTAAAAATACATACGCGGTCAATACTTGATGAGAAAGAGGCGGTCGAAGTGGAATCCCGGAAGATTCAGAAGGTGGGCGCGGCAACACTGACGATCTCGTTGCCCAAGACCTGGGCGGAGCTGAGGAACCTCAAGAAGGGCGACCAGGTGTTCCTCGTCGAAGACGGCGAGGCCCTCAAGGTTCTCCCCGGGCCCGCCGCGGAGGACCGGCACCGGATCGCCACGGAGTTCATCATCGACGCAGATCTGTGTGAAGAGCCCGGGATGCTCGAGCGGGTCATCGTCGGGAACTACGTCCTCGGCCGCGAGAAAATCATCATTCGATCCGCGCTTCGGCTCCGGAGCGGGCACCAGGACGAGGTCCGCGGCACGATTCGCCGGCTCATGGGCATCGGGATTATCGAGGAGGGCCCCTCGAAAGTCGTCCTTCAATGCTCGATCAACCCGTCGAACTACCCGCTCGAATCCCTCGTCAAGCGGCTGTACAACCTCGGCTCGACGATGCTCATGGAGGCGCTCGAGGCCCTCATGACCGGCGATATGGCGATGGCGGAGGATGCGATCAAGCGCGAGGACGACGCGGACATGATGTACTGGCTCATCCTACGGTTCATCCTTTCTGCGCAGCTCGACGAGGCGCTCGTCGAACAGCTCGGCCTCCGGTCGCGAATCGAGATCCCCGGTTACCGAGTGATCGCGCGGGATCTCGAAACCGTCGCAGATCACTCCCACGACGTCGCCGTCTACGTGAAGCAGATCCTCATGCAGGGCACACGGGTTCCGGGTTCGGTCCTCCGCGCGCTCCAGGCATTCTCGGACGAGATCGGTCAGGCTTACAGCCGCGCGCTCGGGGGCCTCCTCTCCCGCGACTTGAAGCAGGCGAACGAGGCGATCCGGATTGCCTCGGGGATCGAGAAGCGCGAGCACGATCTCGTCCGGCTCGTCCAGAAGGAGGTCAAGGACCTCCGGAACCCGAAGATGATCATCCCACTTAGCGGGATCTTCGGCAGTATGGCGCAGATCGCGGACTACGCGCAGAACATCGCCGTAATCGCGTTCAACCGGTACCTCGAGAAACCGTCCAACCTGTGCCGCCCGGCGTCGCCCTCCGCCTAGCCGGGTCGCGGGGACCGTCCCCGGGGGCAGTCTACTTCCGGCGCTTCCTTCGCACGGGAATCTGGACCTCCACGTACATGATGCCCGGCGGCATCTCCGAAAGGTCCCGCGAGTAGATCTCTCGCAGAGGTCCTACGGTGGCGTATCCATTCACGTCGATCCAGGTCCGGAGCGCCGTGATCGCCGCGGGATACCTCGAGGGCGGACCCTGGAAGAATGTGCTCGCGACCTCTCCCGGCGGCAGGTCTTGGGACCGGAGTTCGTTGTCCGGCCGAAGTTCTCCCAGGACGGGCACGGCCGCCTCACTCCGGGGTTCCGCAGAGGGCACGGTCGGGTCGTCGTGGTAGATTGCAATCATGGGTCCGGACGGTCGCAGGCGCCGATCCCTCAGGAGCTGGGAGAGACGCTCGAACGCGAGGCCAATCTCGTTGAACGGCCCGCGGTGCTCGACATACGCGACGCGGAACCCTTCCATCCGTTTTAGGGAAACCTCCTGCACGACCGTATCCTGCATCTCGAACCCACTCGTGTTCGCTCAGCAATTCCGGGCCTATAGAACTTGGGACTTTTCGTGTACGAAATGTAATTCTTCGCTCCAGGCCTAGGGACTCGCCGGATATACACTACATACGGTCCGTGGCGGATGTCAAGGAGTCTGAGCCGCCGCTTTATCTGCAGAAGGGCCGCTTGCCGGACGGAACGAGGGCGGTTATGACGGGGGGAGTGACGAAGCAACGTCTCGGCCTGTACCTGGGCCCCGCCCTCTTCGTCACCGCGGTGCTCATCCCGCCTCCCTCGTCGATGATCGACGCGGCCCGCGCCTCCGGGGCTCCGGACTGGGCCCCGCAGCTCGCGCTCGGGATGCTCGCGTGGATCCTCACGTGGTGGGTCACGGAATGCATGCCGCTGGGGCTGGCCGCTCTCGCAGTGCCCTTCGTGTTTTCTCTGTCGGGCGTTGTCCCGTGGAGAACGACGCTCACCGCCTTCGCGGACCCGATCATCTGGATCATCATGGCGGGGTTCGTCCTCGCGGCCTCGTTCCGGAAGTGGGAGTTCGATCGCCGGATCTCGATCCGGCTCGCGTCGCTGTACAAGGGGAAGAACCCGAAGGTCGCCGCGCTTTTCGTCGCTGCGCTCCCCGTGTTCTTCCTCACCGTTACGGGGTCGATCACTGCGTCCACGACGGTCGTGTTCCCGTTCCTTGTCGCGTACCTCGCGATGGTCGGAATTGGCGCGGGCTCGCGCTATTCCGAGGGGAGCATGCTCCTCCTCGCGCAAGCCGCCACCGCCGGCGCGATGCTCCTCCTGATCAGCACCCCCGCGAACCTCATCGCGAAAGGGACGATCCGGAGCTTCCTCCCTGGGGAGGACCTCACGTTCGCCGACTGGTTCGTCGTCGGCGCCCCCCACGCGTTCATCGGGCTCTTCATCGCGTGGATCGTGACGTTCGCCATTATCAAGCCGGAAATGAAGACGCTGGACGTGGACCATGGGAAGCTCGCGAAGGCGCGGCGGGAGTTGGGCCCGATGTCCCGCGGCGAGAAGGTCGTGCTCACGATCCTCCTCGTCGCGATCACGCTTTGGATGCTCCCGGCGATCGTAAGCATTATCGCGGAGTCGGTCCCGTCGCTCCAAGCAGCAAGCCGCCAGGTTAGCACCATGATGCCGGAATCGATGCCCGCCGTCCTCGTAATCCTGGCCGCCGGCATCGTGCAGGTGAAAGGCGAGCCCATCCTCCGATGGAAGGAGATCGTCGAGGGGATCGACTGGAACATCGTGTTCCTCCTCGGCGGGGGCCTCGCCCTCGGCCTCGGCCTGGAGGCGAGCGGGTTCGCGCGATGGCTTGCGGGGGCGTGTTGCGCGCTCCTCGGGAACAGCGCAAACGCATGGTCGATCTTCGCCGTCAGCGCGCTCCTCGGGTTCGCGCTCTCGTACGCGGCGTCGAACACCGCCGCCGCGGTCGTCTCAACCCCGCTCGCGGCGACCTTGGCGATTGGGGCGGGCGTGAACCCGATCGGGCCGATCATCGCGGCCGCGCTGGCGTGCTCCATCGGGAGCGCGATCCCGTCCACGACACCGCCCATGGCGATCGTCTACAGCTCGGGCTATGTGAAGATCTGGAACATGTTCCGCGTCGGGATCGTCTCCGACTTCCTGCGCCTCGGGGTCCTGATCCTGATCGGGCCCTTCTTGACGGACCTCATCGCGTGAGGATCGACAAGAAGAAAAAGAGGAGGCGGGCCGGGGTGCTAAGCTCGGCCCTTGGGGATACTACCGCAGGACCAGAATATACGCGAATATACGAATATGCGAAAGACCGCATATACTGCCGCGCCGACATCGCTCATCATGATGGCCCGCCAAGATTCGCTGTATGAGGTCAAGGCGCGCGTCGTCGGGGCGATCGCGAACCCGAAGCGGCTCGAGATCCTCGATCTTCTCGCGGACGGCGAACGAACCGTCTCCGAGCTCTCCGTGCTGCTCGAACTCGCGCAGGCCACGACGTCCCAGCACCTCTCCGTGATGCGTAGAGCCGGAGTCGTGTCCGCCCGGCGGCAGGGGAACTTCGTGATCTATCGGGTTTCGGACCCGCGGATCTCGACCGCGTGTCGCGCGATGAGCGATGCTGTCGTGTCGATCCTCACGACGGAACAGGAGCGTCTCCGACCGGCCCTCGGACTTCCGAATCGGCATCGGTCCGCGACCGAGGTGAGGACATGAACGGAATCGGGAGCAAAGTCGGCCTCGGAATTCTCCTTGTCCTTTTCACTGCGCTCATCAGCGGCGTCTCGACGTTCGTAAACTTCTGGGCGGTCCAGGGCGCGAACTCGGATGCCTTCATCACGGCGAGGAACCTCCTCGTTGCGGGCCTCCTTGTCCCATTGTTCTTCCTCGCGCGGTCCTCCGTGCGGAGCCGCCTCGGCCGCGACGACTGGCTTCGCCTCATCGTGATCGGTCTCATCGGCGGCGCGATTCCGTTCCTCCTGTTCTTCCGAGGCCTCCAGATGGCGGGAGCCGCCGGCGCGCCAACGGCGACGTTCGGGTACCGCATGCTGTTCCTCCTCGCGACCGTGATGGCCGTCGTGTTCCTGAAGGAGCGGTTCTCGTGGCGGGTCGGGATCGCCGCCGGTCTCATCCTCGGAGGCAACGCGCTCCTCCTGTCCCTGACCGCGACCGTGTGGGCGGACGGCACGTTGTTCGTCCTCGCCGCGACAGTCCTCTGGGCATCGGAATATACCCTCTCGAAACGCACCCTCTCGGGCCTGCCGTCCACAACCGTCGCCCTCGCGCGAATGGGATTCGGCGGTCTCTTTCTGTTCGGCTACCTCGTCGTGTCCGGCCAGCTCGCGGCGGTCTCCGCGCTAACCGCGGCTCAGCTCCAGTGGATCGGGATCAGCGCTCTGCTTCTCGTCGCGTTCGTGATGACCTGGTATGCGGGACTCCGTCACGTGGACGTCTCCGTGGCGACGTCCGTCCTCGTCCTCGGGTTCCCGATCACACTCGTCCTCGATGTCCTCGCGAGCCGGAAGCCTCTCTCGCTCCCGCAGGCGGCGGGCGTCGTCGTCATCGCGTTCGGCGTGGTCCTCGTGGTTGGTCTCGCGTCGTTACGGGAGACGTGGGTCTACCTTGACCGCGTTGTCCGAGCGCGCCTGGGGAGTCTGTCATGGAAATGAACGGGGTCCAGCTCTGCGCGCGGTTCAGCCTCGCGACGAACCGCCTCCGCTACTGCGGCCCTGAGGATGCGGACTCCATCCTGTACCAGACGGTCGTGAAGGCGACCGACACCGGGGCCGCCCGAACGGCCCTAGAGAAATTCGAGGCGCTTCTCCCTTATCTCGAAGCGATCGCGAGGAAGCACGGTTTGGATCCGTTTGACCGGGACGTCGTCGAGGCGTACTGGGTTGGAAACGAGCTCCTCGAAGGCTTCACGAAGGACGAATTCCGGGCGATCCTCGGGCAGTTCACGGACCGGGGCCTTCCGAGGTCCGTCGCGGAGCGGCTCGGCGGGAGCCTCCCGCCGCGACCGATCCCGCACCACGCGTTCCACGTGACGTTCGTCGGGGTCGGCGCCGTGTCGGGGAAGGTGTCGACGACGATCGACAACATGGAGAGGTGCCGGCCGTCGTGCGGCCGTGTCGTCGAGGTCTCCGGTACGGATGTGACCCTGGAGAAGCCGTCCCTCGCGCTCGCTGACGGGCGCCTCGTGATCGGCCCGCCCCAGCTCCACCGCACGACGATCGACCCGAACGTGATCCCTGAGGTCTGCGCCGGCGACACCCTTGCACTCCACTGGGGATGGCCCGCCCTCCTCCTCGACTCGACGCAGCGGTCGAACCTTGAGAAGTACACGTACCGCGCGCTCGAGGCCGCGAACTCCACGTTCCGGATGCTACGGCTCCTCTAGGCGCATGACCGCGCTGCGGATCACGAAGCCTCGGCCGTCCTCGATCGTCACGCCGGACCCACACGCATCGCACGTGAGCGGCGTCATGAAATGGGTTCGACCCGAGGGCGGGCGAACCTCAACGACGCGTCCACACGCCCCGCACGCGGCGTTCGCCGGGACCGTCTTAATTCGGAGCCGGGCTCCATGGAGTATTGTCCCGGCGGCCTCGACTTCGAACGCCCGCCGGAGATCGATTTCCCTCAGTCCTTCAAGCTCGCCGACCTCGAGGTCGATGAACCGCACGCCGACCGCATTCTGCCGCTTCACCTCATTGAGGACGGCGCGTACGACATCCTGTGCAATCACCAGCTCATGCATCGTCCGCGGCCTCCACTTCGGCCCAGGCCTGTTCGATTTCCTCTGCTTCTCGCGCGCCGAGGGTGATCATCGCAACCCCGCCCTGCACAAGCACGTAGTCTCCGGGCTTCGCGGACACCTGGCTCGTGTCGACCTCGCGCGTCCAGCCCCGGAAAGTAACGAGAGATCGAGCCCCTCGGCGCTCCAGCACGCGGGCCGGCACGGTCAGGCACATTCCTACGGCCTCGCCAAACGTACGGACGCCATTATGCAAGAGCCCGCGATATGGGCAATATATACTCTCGGGTGGCGAGGTTGAATCTTGCGGAGGTTGTGGAAACCGCTGAGGCGGTTGCGTGCTCGAGGTCCGATTCCACGGCCGCGGCGGCCAAGGGAGCGTGATCGCTTCCGAGCTGCTTGCGCAGGCGGCCTTTCTCGAGGGGATGTACCCGCAGAGCTTCCCGTTCTTCGGCGTCGAACGCCGCGGGGCGCCCGTGACCGCGTACTCTCGGATTGACAGCCGGCCGATCTCCGTCCGAACCAGCATCACGACCCCGGACATCGTGGTCGTCCTTGACTCGAGCCTGTTGAGGACAGTGACGGTCACGTCGGGGCTGAAACCGCACGGCCTGCTCCTCCTGAATTCGGAGGGGTTCCCCGATCAGACCCGCGTCGGTTTCTCCGGCCGCATCGCGACCGTCGACGCAACCGGGATCGCGCTCGCGCACGGGCTCGGCTCCAAATCCGTCCCGATCGTGAACACGGCCATCCTGGGCGCGTTCGCGAGAGTCAGCGGCGTCGTGACCCTCGAGTCCGTCCTGAAAGCGATCGAGAAGGGCGTGCCCGCGAAGCCGGACGCAAACCGGGAGGCGGCCGCCGAGGCGTTCGAGCAAGTCCGGGTCCTCGAGGCGGTGGTCGCGTGACCTCGTATGAAACGGAAGAGGACCTTCCGGACGCCCCGATCGCCTCCGAGCCGACCGATTCGATCAAAACGGCGAGCTGGCGCACGTTCCGGCCCGTGATCAAGCTCGAGAAGTGCACGAAGTGCAATGTCTGCTGGAAGTTCTGCCCGGACGTCGCGATCGAGATCAACGAGGAGGGCTGGCCCGTGGTCCTCCTGGACTACTGCAAGGGCTGTGGGATCTGCGCGGAGGAGTGCAAGCCCCTTGCGATCGAGATGGTGAAGGAGGAGGGCTGACCGTGGTCCAGGTCGTGATGTCCGGGAACCACGCGTCCTCCTACGCCGCGAAGCTTGCGCGGGTACAGGTCATCGCCGCGTACCCGATCACGCCACAGACGACGATCGTGGAAAAGCTCGCAACGTTCGTCGCGTCCGGCGAACTCCCAGCGCAGTACATCAAGGTCGAGTCCGAGCACAGCGCGCTCCAGGCGTGCATCGGCGCGGCCGCGCTCGGCGCCCGCACGTTCACAGCGACATCGAGCCAAGGCCTCCTCCTCATGCACGAGCTCCTCCACTGGGCCTCGGGCGCGCGGGCGCCAATCGTGATGGGGGTTGTGAACCGCGCCGTCGCGCCGCCATGGTCTCTCGGCACGGACCACACAGACACGATGTCGCAGCGGGACACGGGATGGATCCAGTTCTACGCGGAGAGCAACCAGGAAGTCCTTGACACGACGCTAATCGCGTACCGCCTCGCGGAGGACCCGGACGTACGTCTCCCCGTGATGGTCGCGGAGGACGCGTTCTACCTGTCCCACACCGTCGAGCCTGTCGACGTACCGTCGCAGGACGATGTCGACCGGTTCCTCCCGCCCCTCGCCCGCGCGTTTGCGGTCCGACCCGGGGAGACGCAGCGGTACGGGTCCTTCGTAGGTCCAGAGCTCTACATGGAGTTCCGGTACCAGGTCGCGAAGGCGATGAAGCGCGCCGCACACGTCCGCCCACAGGTCGAGGAAGAGTACCGCCGGATCACGGGCCGCCACCATGGCGGGTCCCTCGCGGCGTACAGGGTGGACGACGCGGACGCCGTGCTTATCACGATGGGGACCGCTTCCACGACGGCCCGGTCCGTCGTCGACACGCTCCGCGCCCGAGGGAAGAAGATCGGTCTCGCGAAGCTGCGCCTCTTCCGCCCGTTCCCGGTCGACAAGGTGTGCGAGCTCGCGGCCACGGTCGGGCGGATCGGCGTGATGGATCGATGCTACACGTACGGCGCCGCGGGTCCCGCGTACGCGGAGGTCGTCGCCGCGCTCTTCGGCGGCCTTCACCGGCCGATCGTCCGGAACTTCATTGCGGGCCTGGGCGGGCGCGACGTGACACCGGAGGCGATCGAGGAGATGTACGAATCCTTGCTCAAAGACCGCGGCCCCGAGGTCGAGTGGGTCGGTCTCAAGCGCCGCAAGGGGGTGACGACCCATGGCTAGGCTTACGATCCCCGCCGAAGAGCTTATGAGGCCCGGGCACTCCGCGTGCCCCGGTTGCGGGGCGACCCTCGTGATGCGGTACCTCTTGAAGGGGCTCGGTCCGAACACGATCGTGACGGTCCCCGCATGCTGCTGGACCGTGATCGGGACCTCATTCCCGACGACCGCGCTCTCCGTTCCGATGATCGACTGCGCGTTCGAGGCGACCGGGGCCTCCGTGTCCGGACTTCGTGCGGCCGCGGACGCGCTCGGCCTGACGGACGTCACAATCGTCGGATTCGCGGGCGATGGCGGGACCGCAGACATCGGCCTCCAGGCGCTGAGCGGGATGCTCGAACGCCGGACGGATGCGATTTACTTGATGTACGACAACGAGGCGTACATGAACACGGGAAATCAGCGCAGCGGGTCCACACCCCTCGGGGCGTGGACGACGACAACACCCGTCGACGCGGGATCCCGCGGCAAGCTCGAATCGAAGAAGGACATGATGGCGATCGTCGCGGCCCACCGCCCCGCGTACGCGGCGACGGTGAACATCGCCTTCCCCGAGGACTTCGTGAGGAAGGTAGAGAAGGCGAAGAGGATCACGGGGTCTCGGTTCTTCCACGCGCTCGCCCCTTGCCCGCCAGGATGGCGGTACAGCGCGGAGAAGACGATCGCGCTCGGCCGCCTCGCGACGGACGTGAACGTGTTCCCACTGTACGAGGTCGTGGATGGGCGGTACCGGATCACGCGGAAGCTCGGCCGGGTGAAGTCCGTCGCCGAGTACCTGAAGGCCCAGGGACGGTTCTCGCACCTCACCGAGAACGAGATCGCGGCAATCCAGTCCGAGGTCGACGCGAAATGGAAGCGGCTCCTCGAGCTCGAGGCGCTCGGGTAGGCCATCGCCCGCCGCTCGGAAGCGGGTTCACGGGCGGAACCCGCCGCGCGAGGATCCGATGCAGCACGGTGACGACGTGGGTCAGGCCCGCCTCCTCGGCCGGCGAGGGATCGCGGCTTCGGGACCGAAGGTCCGGTTGCAGGCCCACGAGAATCACGCGGGTCCGCACGGTCTTCCGGAGGAATTCCATCACGACGCTGAGAGGCAGCGCGTGGGTCGATAGCCGGGAGCCCTGAATGTTCGCCGCGCCGATGACTAAGACGGTGCCGGGACGGAGGCCCATGTCCGCGGCATCGAGGAGGAGCACGGCGTCGGGCCTCGTGCGGCGCACGGGGCCCGTGAATGACTCTGGCAGTGTGCCCGCGAGGAACACACGGACGCCTGGGAAGCCTAGGGCCTCAATCTCCCGCGCCGCGAGGACGCCGAGCCGGTCGACGGGGTTCAGCTCGTCTCCAATCCCGATGATCGCAATCCGATACGCGTCGCGCAGCCGAGTGCCAAGCTCGCGCTCTAAGGGTCCCACGACGCGGGTCATTTCACGACGACCTCCTTGTCCGTCCCCGACCCCGCGAACTCCTCCGTGAGGTAGATCGCCTTGGGGTCCGTCGGGCAGTACTCCTCGCACAAGCCGCAGCGGATGCACGCGTACAGCTGCACCTCGGGCTTCTTTTTTCGAGTGATCGTGCGGCCCTTCGTCTCGACCTCGCGCTCGCTCGGGACCATCGTGATGCACCACGTCGGGCACACGATCGCGCATATCGAGCACCCGATGCACAGCTCGTCGCGGACGGCGATCCGCCCCCGGAAACCCTCGGGCACAGGGACCTTCTGGGCCGGGTACCGGATCGTGGCGGGTTTCGACAGGAGGTTCCGGACGAGCTCCTGGACCACGCGCCCACGCTTCATCCCGCCACCACCTGTGGGAGGAGGAGCACGAGGAACATCTGGAGGAGCGCGGCCCCCGCCATGTACGTCCATCCGAACCGGTTCAGCTGGTCGATCCGGATCCGGCCCATCGCGGCCCGGATCGCCGTCAGGAGAAAGAGGATCGCGAGGGTCTTCGCGAGAAACATCCCGAACCCGATTGCGGCGCCGACGAAGTCCGTGCCCGCTACGGAGGGGCCGCCAAGGAAGAGCGCCGCCACGAGGGACGCTCCGACGACGAGGGCCATGTCAATCGAGAGTCGCATCACCGCGAGCTTGGGGCCCGTGAGCTCCGTCCACGGCCCCGCCACGATCTCCGTCTCCGCCTCCGGGATGTCGAACGGCGTCCGCTCGAGCTTCGCTTGGAGGCCGATGAGGGCCACCACGAAGCCGATCGGTTGGAACACAATCGACCATAGGTTCGCGCGTTGCCACTCGACGATCCCGCTGATCGACCACACCCCCGCCGCGATTGCGGGCCCTAGGAGGGCCAAGAAAAATGGAACCTCGTAGATGAACAGCTGGGTGGCCGCGCGGACCCCGCCGATCGTGCCGAATATGTTCCGGCTGAGCCACCCGAGGAGGAAGAGAAGGATCGTCGGGAGCGTGAGGAGGTACAGCACGACGATGAGGTCCCCCTGGAACGCGAAGGGACTCGGCCCGAGGACGGGGACGTACAGGAAGGCGGTCGCGACGGCCGCGAACGCGAGGAGCGGAATCACGCGCATCGCCCGGTGGTCCACATTCTCCGGCGTGATGTCCTCCTTCGATAGGAGCTTCACGAGGTCCGCGAAGGGCTGCCACCAGGGCGGCCCGACGCGATTCTGCAGCCTCGCGGTAACCTTTCGGTCCACAAACTGCAGGAAGAGCGCGTACGCGAAGAGGAAGAGGAGCCCGGGGAAGACGAGCGCGTACACGACGGCAACGAGGGGGTCCATTTAGCGGTCCTCCCGCCCACGGTAGAATTTCCGTCCGTGGGCGCGCAGTTCGTCCCACGTCATCACGGACGTCTCGTCCGTGCCCGAGTCGATGATCGTGATCCGCGACGTGCAGCTCAGACACGGGTCGATCGCCGCGACGACGACGGGGATGTCCGCGATGTGGTTCCCCGGAAGGCTTGCCGCCACGGAGGTCCAGTTCGCGAGGGTCGGCGTGCGGATGTCGAGGCGTTCGACGTGGTCCCCTCCGCTCGTGCGGATGTAGTGGACGAGCTCGCCGCGCGGGGCCTCGTAGCGGCTCACGACGTCCGCCTTCGGGGCTACGCGCGGCGACGTGACCTTGAGCGACCCCGCCGGCAGATTCCGGAGTGCGTACTCCGTAATCCGCACGCTCTCCTCGAGTTCCCCGATGCGAACCCGGGTGCGGCCGAGGACGTCGCCCGCGTCGTCTGTGACGATCTTGAACGGGATCTCCTCGTACGCGGCGTACGGGTCGTCCTTCCGGATGTCGTAGTCGACGGAGCTCGCACGGGCTGTCGGGCCGACGGTCCCGTACCGCAAGGCCTCCTCGCGGCTCAGGCGGCCGATCCCCTTGAAGCGAACGCGGATCGTACGCTCCCCTTCGATGATCTCCGCGTACTTCGTGAACCGGCCGTGAAGCGGCTTGAGACGGATCAACGTTCGGGCGATGAGGGCCTCGCTCACGTCCCGCCGTACGCCGCCGATCTCGTTCATCCCGTAGTTCACGCGGTTCCCCGTGAGCTCCTCGAGGACGTCCTGGACGATCTCGCGGTCCCGCCACGTCCACATGAAGAGCGTGTTGAACCCGATCTCGTGGGCCGCGACGCCGAGCCACAGGAGGTGGGAGTGCATCCGCTCGAGCTCCCCGATGACGGTTCGCAGGTATTGCGCCCGCCGCGGAACTGTGAGCCCCATCACTTCCTCGATCCCCTTCACGAACGCGGTCGCGTGGCTGTGGCTACAGATCCCGCACACGCGCTCGAGGAGCGGGACGACCTTCACGAAGTCCCGGGACTCCGCGGCCTTCTCGATTCCGCGGTGGTTGTACGAGATATCGAGCTCAAGGCGCTTGATCAACTCGCCCTCCGCGATCACGCGGAAGCTCACGGGCTCCTTCAGGGCCGGGTGCTGCGGGCCGATCGGAATGAGGACTTCCGACATTCACCGCACCTCCTCGGGCGCCCCGCCATACGATTTCGCAGGGTCCATCTTCCAGTCCTTGCGGAGCGGGAACTCCCCCTCGGGCCAGTCCTCGTTCAGGATGATTCGTCCGAGGTTCGGGTGGCCGTCGAACGTGATCCCGAGGAGGTCGTGGATCTGCCGCTCGTAGATCCCCGCGGGCGGGAGGAGGTCGTGGACGGACCGAATCTTCGGCCGGTCCCGCGGCAGGAGGGTTCGAATCGACAGGACCGTGCGGTGCGCCCCCGTGAGGAGATAGAAGAGCTCGAACTCATGGCCCGTATCTATCGTGGCGATCTGGACGAGATGGTCGCATTGCAGCCGCGACGTCGCGCTCCGGAGGGCGGCGCGGATCCGGCCCGGGGTGGTCGTGACCTGGACCCGGTTCCGCCGGATGGCCTCGACCGGCCCGATGTCCGCCATCGCCTCGGAAACCTCCGCGGAAGTGAGGTATGTCATGGCGCCACCTCCAGGGGCTGTGGCACGGCCTTCCGCTTCGCCCGCCACTCCTTCCCGCCATGGGCCATGTCCTGCTCGATGAGGCCGAGGATCTTGACGATGCCATCGATGATCTCGTCGGGCCGTGGCGGGCAGCCTGCGACGTACATGTCTGGTGGAATTACGGCATCGACGCCGTCCAGCACATGGTAGAGCCCCTTGAACACCCCGCCCGTCGCGCCGCACGCGCCCATCGCGAGGACGTACTTCGGCTCCGGCATCTGGTCGTAGATCATCCGAAGCCGCTTCCCCTGCTTGCGCGTGACGGGCCCCGTGACGATGAGGATGTCCGCATGGCGGGGCGTCCCCTTCGCGAGGATGCCGAGGCGCTCGACGTCGAACCGCGGCGTGAGGGCGGCGAGGACCTCGATGTCGCACGCGTTGCACGCCCCGCTGTTGAACAGGATGATCCACGGCGACTTCTGGCGGGCCCAAGACACGAGACGCTTCGACAGCGACATCAGTTCCACCTCAGGACAACGACGGAGACGGTGATAAGTGCGAGGTACAGCACAGCGCCCCAGGGCACGACGTCTCGAGGCGCGGTCGCGACGACGATCGCGGCGACGTGCATGAGCGTGAAGAAGAGGGCGACGTGGAAGAATTCGTAGCTCGGCCTGTACACCTGTCCGGGGATTGGTTCGCCGCCCGTGTACGCCTGGGTTTTCATCCCTTGGGGCTGAAACGGCGGTGCGATGCGGGCGGACCACAGGTAGAGGAGCCAACCCGCGAGGACCATGGCGCCGAACCAGAGGATGGGGGAACCGAGGATCTCGTCGATCGTCACGTCTGCGCACCCCCGAGCAATGTCCGAGCTGCGTCCTCGATGAGCCGCAGAGCAGGATCCGGCCAGACCCCGAGGAGGAGGACGAGCACCGCGAAGGCGATGACGGGACCTGTCAGGAGCCATGAAGCGCGGGGGCTGTCTCTCGTCCCGTTCCGCGCGAGGAGTCCCGTCAGGGCCGGCACGTAGTACGCCAACGATAGAACGCTGTTCGCAATCAGCGCGACGACGAAAAACACTCCGAGGGCCCCGCCCGCTTGGACCGCGCCCGTCGCGATGAACAGCTTGCTGAGGAAGCCTGCCGTGGGGGGCACGCCGGCGAGCCCGAGCGCGAACAGGGCAAACGTCAACCCTGCAGCGGGAATCCGGCGACCCGCACCACGGAGCTTGTCAAGGTCTCGCGTGCCGTATGTATCCTGCAGGACCCCTGCCGCCAAGAACGCGCCGCCCTTCATCAGCGCGTGGTTCAGGATGTGGAACAGGCCGCCGACGAGGGCGATCGCGATGCCGTACTCGAGTCCGATGCCCAGGCCGAGCAGGATGTACCCCATCTGGGCGATGCTTGAGTACGCGAGCAACCGCTTGATGTCTCGCTGATGCATCGCGATCAGGTTGCCCACGGTCATCGTGAGGACGGCGAGGAAGGCGAGGAGCAAGCCGTAGGAGAAAGCGGACGACGGCCCGACGCCGAAGATCGCGAGCGCGCGGACCATGGCGAGGAGGCCGCTCTGGATCACGATCCCGCTGAGCATCGCGCTGATTCCGCTCGGGGCCGCCGCGTGCGCGTCAGGAAGCCACGTGTGCATCGGGACCACTGCGGCCTTCACGCCGAACCCCACCACCAGGAGGCCCGCGGCGAGGAGCGCGAGGTCCCTCGGGAGGGCGGAGGTCGACAGGGACGCGAGGTCCAGCGTACCCGCGCCGAGGTACACGAAGCCGATGCCGAGGAGGGCGATGGCGGATCCGGTGCCGCTGATGATGACGTACTTCATCCCCGCCTCGACAGCTTCCGCCCGTTCCCGGTGGAAGGCGACGAGGGCGTAGGACGCGACGGCCATGAGCTCGAAGAACACATACAGGTTGAACAGATCGCCTGCGAGGGCGATGCCCGCGATCCCCGCGATCAGGAGCAGGAGGAGGGCGTTGTAGGTCGGACGTTCCCTCTCGTGCCGCATGTACGCGAAGGAGTACAACGCCACCGCGAGGCCCAGGCCTGTCCCGACGAGGCCGAGGAAGATTCCGAGGCCGTCCACCCGCAGGGTCACTTCGCCCGCGGGCGCGTAGGCGGGCGTCGATCCGCTGGAGCCGCCGAGGAGAAGGAAGGAGACGAACGACGCGCCGAGCACGACAACGGCGGTCGCCGCCGACGCATCCCCGCCACGCCGGACGGCACGGCCCACGGTGAATGCGAGCACGGCGCCCCCGGCGAGGAGCAGAATCGGGAGGAAGGGCGCGACGGTCATGCCGCCCCCTCCCACAGAAGCCAGAGGAGGACGAGCAAGATGCCGAGGGCCACGCCCGCGACGTTCCAGTTCAGGTCCCCCGTCTGGAGCCGTCGGGCGGATCGACCCGCCTGGGAAACCGCCGCCACGAACCCATCGTACACGACGGCAAAGCCGCGCGCGAGACCCTGGGTGAATCGGACGAGGGCCCGTCCTGCCGCTTCGTACGCAACGTCCGCGTCCCGTACCCGCGGCTCGTGAGGGGCGAGGACGACACGTCCGACCGTGACGAACGTCGCCGCGGCGCCGGCGAGCACGAGGCCCGCCTCGAGGAGGTGGGTCGGAGTCCACGGATCGTATGCGCTCGCAGCGGGCAGGATGCGGAACAGGAGGGCGGGATACGCGCCGATCGCCACGCACAACGCCGCAGTCCCGACCTGCGCGGACTGCATGGGCCACGGCGGGTCCCGACCGGGCGTGTCGCCCTCCCGGAGGAAGACGAAGTAGCCGAGCTTCAGGAAGGACAGGAACGTGCCAAAGGAGGCGATCTCGAGGAGGACGCGGAGGGGGAGGAGGTCCTCCGACGCAGCGATGACCATCCCCTTCGACACGTATCCGTTGAACCCGGGGACCCCGCTGATGGACAGGGCCGCGATCCAGAACGTGACGGCGGTCACGGGCATTCGACGGCCGAGCCCGCCGAGCCGATCCATCACGTGCTGCCCGGTCGCGTGGATCACGGCCCCGACGGCCATGAATAGGAGCGCCTTGTACAGGATATGGTTGAACACGTGCGCCATTCCGCCGTTGATGCCTTCGACGGTGCCGAGCCCCACGCCCGCGACCATGTAGCCGACTTGGCTCACGATGTGGTACGAGAGGAGCTTCCGCATGTCGTTCTGCGCGAGCGCGAAGACGACGCCGTACACGGCCATCGCGCCCCCCATGAGGGCGATCGCTTCGACGGCCGGAGAGGTCCGCGCGAGGAGGTACACGCCGGCCTTCGTGGTGTACACGCTGAGGAAGACGCTTGCCGCGATGTGGGGTCGCGGGTACGTGTCCGGAAGCCACGTGTGGAGCGGGATGAACCCTACGTTCACCCCCGCCCCGAGGGCCGTCAGGAAGGACGGCCAGGAGCCGCTCACGGGCCCCAGCAGGAGGCTTCCGGATTCGACGACCTGCAGGGCGAGGCCGCCCGCGAGGAGGGCGCCCCCGAGCACGTGGAACAGGAGGTAGCGATACCCTGCGCCGACCGCGGCGCCCCCGTGCTCAAAGACGAGCAGCGTGGACGTGATCGCCATCCCCTCCCAGAAGATGAGAAGGGTAACCACATCGCCCGCGAACACGGCTCCGAGGCTCGTCCCTGCGTACAGCAGGGCATACAGGTGGAGCCAGGGTCGCGCGAACGCGGCCGCATATAGGACGCCGAGGAAGGTGATCAGGGCGAACACGTAGCCGGTGAAAAGGGAGAGCCGATCCGCGCGAAGGAGGACGAGATCGTACTCCATGAAGCGCACGGTCCAACCGACCCCCTCGGGGAGGAGGAGGGTGAGGGCGAGGGCGAGGCCCGCGAGGACGACAAGCCCGACCCGGCGCGCGCGGCCGCGGGCAAGGAGGACCACGGGCGCGCCGACGAGGAAGATGAGGAAGGGCGGCGCGGCAATCATGGCGTCATCCCCCGCGCGAGGAATCGTGCGATCTCATACGGGCCATAGGGCAGACCCGTCCAGAGGCCGAGGACGAGCGCGCCGATGGCGGTCGCGAGCACGGGACCGAGCAGGGCCGGCCGTCCCTCCGCGCGCCGCGCGGGCTCGCCCGTGAAGAAGGCGCGGACGACGATGGGCAAGAAGTAGGCGATGTTCAAGACGGAGGACGTGACGAGGACGAGGATGAGGATCGCTTGGTCCGCCTCGCCGGCCCCCACGGAAAGGTACCACTTGCTCACGAAGGGCGCGAACGGGGGCAAGCTCGCCATCGCCATCGCGGACAGCGTGAAGGCGAGCATGGTCCGGGGCATCCGGCGCCCAATGCCGTCGAGTTCGCTGACGCGCGTCTTTCCCGTCTCCACAAAGATGCTCCCCGCGACGAAGAACATCGACAGCTTCGCGAACCCGTGAGCGGCGATGTGGAACGCGGCACCGAGGAGGGCGGCGGGCGAGAGGAGCGCGGCGCCCAACACGATGTACGAGAGCTGGCTGATGGTCGAGTACGCGAGGCGCAACTTGAGGTTGTCCTGGACGAGCGCGAAAAGAGAGGCCACGAGGATCGTCGTCGCGGCGACCGCGAGGAGGATGGGCTGGAGGCCGAGGCCGACGACGAGGCCCGGGCCGAGGAAAAAGTGGAGCGTCCGCAGGAGGCCGAACACGCCCGCCTTCACGACCGCCACCGCGTGGAGGAGGCCGCTCACGGGGGTCGGGGCGATCATCGCGGACGGGAGCCATCCGTGGAGGGGCACGAGGGTCGCCTTGACTCCGAAGCCGGCGACGAGGAGGAACGCGACGGCTTGGGCCACCTGCGTGGGCAGCTCCCGGAGGGCCGGGTTGCCGCCCGCGACGAACGAGACGTCGCCCGCGAGGCCGTAGACGATCGCCGTTGCCGCGAGGATGGCGCCTCCGCCTCCGAGGGTGTATACGAGGTACTTCCGACCCGCGCGGAACGCATCCTCGGACTCCTCGTGGACGACGAGCGGGTACGTGGAGACCGTGAGGATCTCGTAGAACACGAGGAGGCTGAACAGGTTCGCGGAGAGGGCGACACCCATCGTGGCACCGATCACGAGAGCGAAGAACGCGTAGTACCGGGTCTGCGCGTGCTCGCGGAGGTCCCGCATGTAGCCGATGGAGTAGACCGTGGTGAGGATCCACAGGAACGACGCGACCGTGGCGAAGAGGAGTCCGAGGGGGTCCGCCCGGAGGTGGACCGCGAGGCCGGGAGCCACCCTGAAGACGACGACTTCCGGCGAGGATCCCGTGAAGACGGACGGCAACAGGCTCGCGGAAAACACAAACGTCACGATGGCGGTCACGACGCTCAGGGCTTCCCGCGGATTGGGTCGGCGGCGAAGTGCAAGGATTCCTGGCGCGGCGAGAAACGGGACGAACACCGTGAGGAGGAGGGCGAAGTCCAGGCTCATCCCTGCAGCCTCCGGATCGACGCAACGCTCAGGGATCCCGTCGTGCGGTGCACGTTGACCATCACCGCGAGCGCAAGGGCAGCGACCGCGACTTCAATCACGATAATCGTGAACACGATTGCCTGCGCGGTCCCGAGCTGGTCCCGTGCATTCCCCGCCGCGAGAAACGTGAGGGTGACGCCCTTCGTCATGATCACGAGGCCGAACAGAACGCGGACCAAGCTCTCGCGCGCGACGATTCCATACAGCCCAAGGGCAAAGAGAGCGAACGCAAAACCGAACGTCACGGCGAGGAACGAATCACCCATGGCGGTCGCCTCCCCGGTCCTCGCGGAGGAGAAGCATCACGGCGAGCGAGCCGACGAGGAGGATGAGCGCTTGGACCGTGAGGTCAAGGCCCCGGGTTCGCCAGAGCGCTTCGCCCAGCCACGCCGGGCTCGTCGCGTCGTCCGGCTCAGCCGTCAGCGCCGGGATGATGGTCACTACCAGGACCACGGCGAGCGTTGCGGACGCCGCGACGGCGAGCGCCGTTTTCGCCCCTCTCATCTGGAGGCCCCCACATCGTGCCCTTCGCCCGTCAGGGTGATTGCGACGAGAAAGAGGACCGCAATGAGTCCCGCGCCGACGGTGAGTTCGAGGACCGCTGCGAACGGTGCGCCGAGGACAAAGAACGTGGCCGAGAGGAATGCGCTGCCCCCCGCGAACGCGGCGATGGCCCGGACCGTGTCTTTCACATGCAGCGCAACGGCGAGAAGCGTAAAGGACGATCCAAGGAGTCCGGCCTGGACCCACAAGAGGGCTACCTCGACCGCCAACGACCTTCCTCTTCGCCGGTGGAACGAGCGAGACAAACGGATATGGAGACGGTATATATACCGCGGAGACGGAATATACTCAGGGGCTCACACCCCCGCCGACGCCCCTGTGCGAATCGCCCGCGGGCGCTTTCACGGACGGGCGGAACTTCTCGACGATATGCGTCCCTTTTCCGATTGACCAGACCGAGCGAGACGGATGGGGCGGGATCCCTTCAGACCACGACCGTCTTGGTCGTGTTGACCCGACAGGCCCTGTTTCGTGATAAGTTATGCATATACCCGTTCCTCATCATTCGGCAGAGCACCAGAAGGGCGCGATGGCGGTCCCCTCCACGTCCCGGGCGCTTGCGCCGCGAAGGCCGGCTTGGGTCGAGTCGTGGTCTCACAAGGTGACGACGGCCGAGGCCGCGGTTCGGCGGGTCCGGAGCGGACACCGGGTGTTCATCGGGAGTGGAGCGGCCACGCCCCGGAAGCTTGTTGAGGCTCTGTGCGCGCGGTCGGCAGATCTCGCGGATGTCGAGGTGATCCACATCATGACCTTGGGGGCCGCGCCATATTCCTCCCGCGCGCTCGAGGGTCACTTTCGACACGCCGCGTTGTTCATCGGTTCCAACGTCCGCGAGGCGGTCCAGGCGGGAGATGCGGACTACATTCCGGTTCACCTGTCCGATGTGCCGCGTCTCTTCCGGTCCCGGCAGAGACCCATCGACGTGGCGTTGATTACCGTGAGCGAGCCCCGGCCGGATGGGACGTGTACGCTCGGCGCGTCCGTGGATGTCGTTCGCGCTGCGGTGGATTCGGCAGACATCGTGATTGCAGAGGTGAATCCCCGGATGCCGGAGACGTCGGGGGACGCCGTCGTGCGGGTTGAGGACCTCGATGGACTCGTGCCCCACACGGCGGAGCTCCCTGAGCTGCCCCGGGCTTCCGTCGACGCGATCGCGAAGCGGATCGGCAAGCACATCGCCCGCTTAATCGAAGACGGTTCGACGATCCAAGCAGGGATCGGGTCAATCCCTGATGCGGCGTTGGCCGCGCTCTGCGAGAAGAAAGACCTCGGTGTCCACACGGAAATGCTCTCCGACGGTATGATTGACTTGATCGAACAGGGTATCGTCACGAACACGCGAAAGGCTCTCGACCCTGGGAAGACCGTCACATCGTTTGTCCTCGGAATGCGCCGCGCGTACGACTTCGTCGATGGGAATGCGGATGTCCTGTTCCGCTCGACGGAGTACACGAACAATCCGGAGATCATCGCCCGCCAACCACAGATGGTCGCGATCAACGGGGCCGTCGAGGTCGACCTCACGGGGCAGGTGTGCGCGGACTCAATCGGGCCAACGTTCTACAGTGGGTTCGGCGGCCAAGTCGACTTCATTCGCGGCGCCGCGCGCTCCCCGGGTGGACGGCCGATCATCGCGCTCCCGTCCACGGTCCACGCAGACGAGATTTCGCGAATCGTCCCTCGGCTGACCCCAGGAGCTGGGGTTGTCACGAACCGGGCGGATGTCCGCTTTGTCGTCACGGAGTACGGCGTCGCGGATCTTCACGGGAAGTCAGTACGCGAGCGGGCGATGGCGCTGATTCAGATTGCACATCCACGTTTCCGGCCATGGCTCATGCGGGAGGCGAAGGCCGCGCGGCTCGTGTACCCGGATCAACGGGAACCTTCCGAGGCGGGGCCTCTTTATCCGGAACAGTGGGAGGGCTGGATCACGGCGCGCGATGGGACGCGCGTGTTCCTTCGGCCGGTGAAGCCGCAGGACGAGGATCTCGTGAAGGAATTCTTCTATGGGCTCTCCCCCGAGACGATCTACCTGCGCTACGCGGGGATACGAAAAACGATGCCCCACGAGGAGCGACTTCGACTCGTGAGCATCGACTATGAATCGGAGATGACGTTGGTCGCGGTGACGATGGAGGAGGGACACGATCGAATCGTCGGAATTGGCACGTACATCGTGAACCCTGGGACGAACGAAGCGGAGACGGCGTTCATGGTCGCGGATGCGTTCCAAGGGAGGGGAATCGGGACGTCCCTGTTCCGCAGGCTTGCGGACATCGCGCGGACGAAGGGACTTCGATCCCTCGTCGCGTATGTTCTCCCCGATAACCTCTCGATGTTCCGAGTCCTCAAGAAGTCCGGGCTCTCGATCCGGGCCGACGAACAAACGGGTCGGGTCGAGGCGCTCCTCGGCTGAGTCCCGCCGATTCGGTCAGGTCCTCGAACCGGTGGACCCCGCCTTCACGGACGGGCGGAACTTCTCTACGATCTGCAAGCCTTCCCTGGGGTAGAACTTCGAGTAGAACTCGACGTAGTGGAGCCGGAGCGCTTGGATTCCGACGGTCGCGACGGCGAGGACGAGCACGAACCCGTGGCCGATCACGAGGAGGAAGCCACCCGCGATCCAGCCGCCAATCCCGAGCGGGAACAAGGAACCGATGATGATCGTGTTCACCGCGCCCGCGAGCGCGCTCTTCGCGATCCCGATGACCGCGAGCCGGAGGTACGAGAGGATGTTGCTCACGAAGCTCGGGACCTCGACGATGTCCGTGAGGCCCCCGCCCCACGCGATGAGGCCGACCGCGAACGCCATGATCCCGATGCCGACATACCAATACTCCGCGAGCGCGAGGCCCGCCATCCCGATCATCAGGATGAACACACCCTGCTCGAGGATGATCCAGCTGATCTTCCGGAGGAACGCGACGCGGAGGCCTTGCCGCTTCTTGAGGGCTCGGAAACCAATCAGGAGGCCGATGTTCACATGCGTCGCGCCGACCACGACCGCAAGGATGAACAGGGTCAGGAGGTCGCCACTCCGGTGGACGAACGGGTAGCCGGGGACCCACGGAGAGATTGACCATCCGAACACCTCTCCGAACAGGAACAGCCCGAAGCCGATCGACCACGCACCGCCGAACGTGAGGAGGGAGCGGGCGAGGCGCGCGAGGGGCGTCTTGAACCAGCGGCCGATGAGCCACGAGGCCGCGAAGAGCGCGACGCCGTACCCCGCGTCTCCGATCATGAGCCCGAAGAAGAGGGGCATGAAGAGGAACGTCGCGAACGTCGGATCGTAGTCGTCGCGGCCCGGCATGCCGTAGAGCTCGACGAGGAGTTCGTACGGCCGAGCAAGAGGGATGTTCCGCAAAGCCGACGGTCGCGTCGTGACGGCGGCATCGACATCCTCGTCGACGACGACGGCGACGCGGCCCTGGGAGGACTCCTCGACCACGGTGCGAAACTCGGGGACCCACGGCCGCGGGAGCCACCCCTCGATGACGAAGTAGTGCTCCCCCCGCTCCGCGTTCACGACTTGAAAGCAGCGCATCGCGGAGATCGCATCCTCTGCGAGGGGCCGCGCGTCATGGACGCCGACGACGAGGGCCTTCACGAGCGCGAGGAGGGCCATGTCACCGCACCACCAGAGTTGACACGGTCGAGTTCCGGAGCACCTTGTCCGCAACACCGCCGACATAGTCGAGCGCGAGGTCGCTCCGGCCCCGGGCGCCGAGGGCGACGAGGGTGTGGCGGGAGGCCGCCTTCACGATCTCCTCTGCGGGATGGCCATAGCGGAGGTCCCGCACGACCGCGAGGCCGCGGTCCCGCAGCGCCTTTTCCGTCTCAAGGAGGAACGGCTCCGCGGGCGAGGCGGCGAGGGTGAATGCGCCCTCCGGCCGCGATGGGATGATGAACGTGACGGTGACCTTTGATTCGAGCTTCGATCCGAGGATGCCAACGAGATCTGCGGCTCGGCGGGAGTCTTCGGAGCCATCGAGCGCGAGGAGGATCCGCGGGAACGGGTCCGCGTCCTTCACGACGAGGACGGAGCAGGGGGCAAGCATCGAGACCTGGTACGAGACGGAGCCGAGGAGCTGGGCTCCCCGCGTGTTCAGCCCGCGGCATCCGACCGCGATGAGGTCGATTCCGTTCTTCTTCGCGTAGTCCGTGACCTCTGCGGCGGGCACGCCGTGTGCCACCGCCGTGTTCGCCTCGAGGCCTGCGGCCTCGACCGCCTTCGCGGCGTCTTCAACGATCGCCTCGCCGACGGACGACAGCTTCCGCAGGAGGGGTTCGAGGAGTTCCGTCTGGCCGGCGTACTCCTCGAGCTTCGGGACGACGTGGAGGACGTGGATTCGCGTGCGGAACATCCTACCGAGGCGGATCGCGGCCTGGAGAGCGGCCCTTGAGAGCTCAGACCCGTCGAGCGCGACGAGAATCTCCGATGGACCGGCCGCGGTCTTCACGATCCTCTGAGGGTCGCCGCGGGCCATTCAGCCGTCACCATGTAATGTATGTACGGTTCCGAATGGCGGGAAGGCCCCGGTGCCTCGCACGGAGTAGGAATGCCTCGTGCCTTTTAAGAGGCGTGCGACGGTTCGTCCCCATGTGCTCGAGGCGGTGCTCTCCGTCTCCCTTCCGAACTGTTGGATCACGAACCTCGCGCCCCGCCATGGCATCGAGATCCGCGTGATCGACCGGAAGGTCATCGGCGGGGATCGGATGAAGGAACTCTTCGAGGCGCAGGTTCCGCCGGAGACGATTCCGCAGCTCATCGAGGACATCCGAAAGGCCGAGGGGGTTCGGAACGTCGAGGTCGTGAGTACGGAGAGCGGTCGCCTCGTCGGGATCACGTACGCTTCGAACTGCGGCGGGTGCGCGCTCCTCGCCCGCTCGGACTGCTTCATCGCCGGAGCCGTGGCCCGGAAGGAGCCCGCAATCGAATGGAACCTCGTGTTTCGGGACCGAGAGAGTCTGCGTCGGCTCGTGTCCCGGCTCGAGAGGAACGGCTACGCCGTGAAGCTTCTCCGCCTCGCCTCGGTTCGGGAATCGGTTCCGCTCACGCGCCGGCAGGAGGAGATCCTCGCGGCGGCGCTCGAGCTCGGCTATTTCGACTATCCGAAGCGGATCCGGCTCGGGGACCTCGCAAGACGGCTCGGCGTCTCGAAATCGACCGTGTCTCAGGTGCTGCGCAAGGCGCAGACGAAGGTCGTCACGGCGTATTTCGAGAACCGGCCGTCCTAACGTGTTCGGCAGAAACTATAGAGAGAGGCGCGGCCCTCGAGGTCTCGATGGCCTTCGTCCCGCTCTCAAAGCTGAAGGTCGAGGACCTCATGTCCGCGCCCCTTGCGGTCTCGTCGACGACGAACGTTCGTGACGCGGCGATCCTCCTCGCGCGCGCCGGGGTGTCCGCGATTCCCGTCGCCTCGCCCGCGTCCAAGTACGAGGGCCTAATCGGGGACCTCGCGATCGCGGCAAAGCTGAGCGATGCGACACGCGGCTTCTACTCCCCCGGGGAGATCCGGGCGGGCGTCCCGTTGATGGGGGAGCCGATGCCCGACCCGATTTGGAAGGAGTTCCGGAGGATTGGGTGGATGTCGGCGTCGGAGGTCGCGTGGCCGATCCCGCCCCTCCGGCCATCGGATTCCCTGCACTCCGCCCTCGAGGCGATGCGCCGCTATTCCCTTCAATCGATGCCCGTCGTGGCGAACGGCCGGATTCTTGGAATTCTCTCGCTGGACGCGCTCACCCTCCGCCTCCTCGAGATCGCGCTGTCCCCCGAGGGATAAACGGCCGCACTAGTTCGGCGGAACAAGCATTGCGGGATCGACCCTTGTCGTTGCGAGCCAGCGGAGCGGATTCGATGGAAGGACGAGAGCCGTTCATCTGCGGCCAGTGCGGCGTCGAGTGCGATCTTCGATTTACGTACGACCTCGAACTCGAATCGGGCGTCTACGCGATTGAGTGGTTCCACTGTCCCGTGTGCCGCGGGGACTTCTTGAACTCGCCGGAGCTTCTGACGGGAGAGGAGCTCATCACCCCGAGCCCTGACGCGGTCGGACCTGCGCGTGAGGCCGTACTCTGTCACGGAACGCAGGTCAAGGACAGCGCGGAACCGGGCGGTCATTCCCTCGAACCGCTCATTGAGACCGTGCTCGCCGACGGATTCGCCGACGCAGCGATCCTGCCGGACTACGGGCGTCAGGCGGGAGCCCTCATCGTCACGGACCCGGAGGAGGTGGGCGAGCTCCGCCGTGCGTGGGCGACCCGGGGCCGGTCGTTCTTTGTGAACGCGGGGCTCGAGGCGAACTTCGACTTCCTGCTGGAGCTCGAGCGGTTCGCGCGACAGGATGGCGGGAACCACCCGAGAATCGCCGTCGCTGGAAAGCCGTGCCATGTGTACGCCGCGCGCCGCGCGAACATGGAGCGGATTGCGCCAGGATACGAGGTCCGCCTCGCCCTCGGCCTGTTCTGCTACGGGAACGTCCAGCCTCTCGGATCGACGGCGATGCGGTTCCGCGAGCTGACCGGGCTCAGCCCGACGGAGATCCGGGGGATTACCGCCACGGCCGGCCTCGTGCGCGTCGTCGGTTCGGACCGCCGCACGATTGAGCTCCCTCTCAGTGATTTCGCGTCCTTCCTGCACAGGTCGTGCTTGAAGTGCGTGGATTTCACGGTGCCCTGGGCGGACATGTCCCTCGGCGAGAGCCCGCAGATTGAGGGATTCGACGTGGCGATCGTTCGCACCGAGGCCGGCGAGAAGCTTTTCCACAGGGCCCTGGACACGGGGCGGCTCCGGGTGTGGTCGCCGCCGTGGATGACCCCGGAGGGGGACATCCCGAAGATTCTCGCAGACCTCACGGCCGTGAAGCGGGCGGTTGCCACGCTCGACCGATGAGTTCGCCGAAATCCGCGCGGAGATGAGGCGAAGATGTTCGGGGAAACGGATACGGACCGCCGCGGCCGCTGAGGGATTGGATGTCGGGCCAGACCCTCGCCGAGCGGATCCTGAGCGACACGTTGGGCCGTCCCATGCGCGCGGGCGACATCGCGATCGTCCCCGTCGACCTCGCGTACGTCCAGGACGGGACCGGACCCCTGACGTTCCGCCAGATGGAGTTGATGGGCCTTCGGAAGGCCGCGAACCCGGGCAGGACGATCGCGTTCATCGATCACGCGAGCCCGGCACCGCGAAAGGAGCTCGCGACGGACCAGGTGTACCTGCGGGAGTTTTCCCGGGAATACGGCATCGTGCTTAGCGACGTCGGTGGCGGGGTCTGCCACCAGGTCGCGTTCGAGTCGTTCGTACGGCCCGGGGACGTCGTCGTCGGCGCGGACTCCCACACCGTGATGGGCGGGGCGATGGCGGCGTTCGCGACGGGGATGGGCTCCACGGACGTCGCGGTCGCGATCGGACTCGGGAAGACGTGGCTCCGGGTGCCGGAGACGACGCGGTTCGAGGTCGACGGCGCGTTCCCGAAGCGGGTCTATTCGAAGGACCTGATCCTGAAGGTCCTCGGCGACATCGGCTCCGACGGCGCGACGTATAAGGCGATGGAGTGGAGCGGACCGGCGATCGAGGCGATGCCGATGTCGGAGCGGATGGTCCTCACGAACATGGCCGTCGAGGCGGGTGCGAAATGCGGGCTCATCGCCTCCGATTCGGAGACCGCGCGGTACCTCGGAAGCGTGGGCCGCGAGGCGGACTGGACGCCCCTCGCCGCCGATCCCGATGCGTCGTACGGCGGGGTGCGGGACATCGACGTGTCCGCGGTCGAACCGATGATCGCGAGGCCGCCGCAGGAGGACAACGTCGTCCCCGTCACGGACCCGAGCGTCCTCGGTCTCAGGGTCGACGAGGTGTACCTCGGCTCGTGCACGAACGCCCGCTTCGAGGACATCGCTGTGTTCTGCGGAATCCTGAAGGGCAATGAGGTTGCGAAGGGGACCCGTCTGTTCGTGACGCCCGCCTCGAGGGACGTCTGGGACAAGTGTCTCCGGGCGGGACTGTTCAATGTCCTCCTCGACGCGGGGGCGGTGATCAACTCGCCAGGGTGCGGCGCGTGCCCCGGCGTCCACGGCGGAATCCCTGGCGACGGCGAGGTCGTCCTCAGCACGACGAACCGAAACTATACGGGGCGCATGGGGAACCCGAACGCGTCCGTGTACCTCGCGAGCCCCGCGACGGCCGCCGTCGCGGCGATCTATGGCGAAGTTGTCGATCCGCGGGACGTGCCGTGATGGGCCGCGCGTGGAAGTTCGGGGACAACGTGTCGACGGATCAGATCGCGGCGGGTCGGTACTACCACCTCCGGTCGAACCTGCCGGAACTCGCGAAGCACGTCCTCGAGGACGCGCGAACCGAGTTCGCATCGGGCGTGAAGCCCGGCGATTTCATTGTCGGCGGCCGGAACTTCGGGAAGGGGTCGTCCCGCGAGCACGCCGTGATCATCATCAAGATGGTGGGGACCCGCGCAATTCTCGCAAAGTCGTTCGCGCGAATCTTCTACCGGAACTGCATCAACAACGGACTCCCCGCGATCGTCGTTGACACGGACCGGATCGATGAGGGAGACGACCTCGACGTCGTCCTTGATCGGGGCCTCGTGAGCGACGGGACGAAGAGGGTCGAACTCTCGTTCCCTCCGTTCCCAGCGGTCGTCGCCCGCCTCCTTGCCGAAGGCGGGCTCGTCGAGTTCATCAAGCGCCACGGCGACCTACCGACAACATCGCGAGGCGTAGCCTGAGGGCACTCGCGTCGAGGCCTACCCCTTCAGGGCGTCCGCGATCGCCTCGAAGATGGGGGGCCACATCAGGATCGTCGCGATCAGCATCCCGACCAGGAAGACCCCGAACCACCGCCGGAGGTCGAGCTCGCGCTTTCGCAGGGTGAAATGGAGGAACGGCCAGCTGACGAACCACGAGGCGAACAGGAACACCTCCTTCCCGCTGTACGGCCCGATCCCGCTGTGCAGGGTGATCCAGGTCCTGAACCCGCCGTTGACGTCCGCGGCGATGTTCGTGATCGCGAGGGCCATCAACCCGATCCACGCCGCGAAGAGCGCAGCGACAATCACGCCCGTGGGGAACCGCAGTTCGGTTCCCTCCTCCGGGACCGGCTCCTCAACGTGTTCCGTGTCCATCGGATCACACCCCCCGAAGCTTCGTGATCGCCGCTCCGAGCACGTAGGCGATGAGGAGGAAGACCCAGCCGAGGAGCACGGGAATGCTCGCGGCCGCCCTCGCCTCCGGATGGCGGACAATGTCCTTTCCGTACCGCCACAGGATGAATGCGGAGACGATGAACATCGGCAGCGTGAAGAGGGCGATGAACTCCTTGAACTCGAAGAAGACCGCGTGGATCTCGGGCAGGGTCTCCAGGAAGTAGCTCCTCGGGCCGCCCGGCGCACGGTATGCGATGTAGATCCAGTTCCCGAAGGCGATCGTCACCGCCGCCATGACGGCCGAGAACGTGGTGAGCCACTTCAGGTCGTCAAACGCTTTGATTTCCCCGATGAACAGTCTCCACGACAGGTAGACGGCGATGGTCGCTCCGAGCAGGAACATCGTGGCGCCGAGGCCGTGGAACGCGGAAATGTAGTGCCACTGCGTGTCGCCGACGAGGAGTCCCGTCGGGGCGGTAACTGCCAGCAGCAAGCCGACGACCGCGACGGCGCCGACCGTGAGGATCAGCAGCGTCGCGAGCGACGGCTCCATCTTTCGGATTGTCGTTGCGAAAGGCGCTCTCATTCGGATTCCCTTCGGCATTGCAGTCACCTCGCTGAAGTTACGGTGCCGTGCTTATCGTCCTGACCAGTATGTACAGTCAAGACATCAGGGCGCCAACCCCGGCTCCACGGTGCCGGAACGTCCTGGGGACGCCATATCCCTTTCGGCGTCCTACAACCCTATCTCGTGGCCCGAATCGCGGCGGCAAACTCCGGCGCGACGGAGAACTTCGTCGCCCGCGACGGGATCGTGTCGGACGCCGCGACCTCGTCGCACACCGCGAGCTTGTCCCACGCGTTCGCCGTGAACAGCCCGTGGACGGCAGCGGCGAGCACGTGCCGGGCCCCTTGCGCTTTCAGTTCCTTCGCCGCCAGGGCGATGGTCCCTCCCGTCGAGATCACATCGTCGACGATCGCGACACGCTTCCCGCGCACGTTAAGGCGTTTCGGCTCGAATTTCACCGTGTACGAGTCGAGCCGCGTCTTCCGGAGCGCGTCCCATGGCTTCCCCGCGGTCTCCGCGACCTCCTTCGCGTGGCGGACGGCCCCGTCGTCCGGGGCGAGAACGAAGTCGATGTCCCGGTCCTTGAGGTACCGGCCCACGGCGGGCATCCCGCTCACTTCCCGCGCGGGGATGTCGAAGAACTTCAGCACCTCCGGATTGTGGAGGCCCATCGTGAGGACTTCGTCCACGCCCACCTGAACGTGCTTCGCGAGGACCTTCGCAGAGAGCGCCTCGCCGGACTCGAACCGTTTGTCCTGGCGACCGTATCCAAAGTATGGGATGACGAGGGAGACCTTCCGAGGCCTCAGGTCCCGCACAGCATCAATGAGGAGAAGGAGTTCGACGACCTTCGGGTCTGGATGCGTAGACTGCACGAGGACGACTTCGTCTCCCGCCAGCGCCCCGAGCACGCGCACGTACCGCTCGGCGTCCGGAAACCCGCCGGGGTGCTTCTCGTAGGTCGTCTCGACGAACGTTCCACCGCCTGCGGTCGCGAGCCCACGGGCCAACGCGACGCTCGCGGATCCTGAGACGACCTTCACCGCGTCACCGTCGGCCAGATGGGCGAGACCGATATAAACCGTCCTTTCGGTCGTCGGATTCCGCGTCGGAATCCGCACAACCAAATCTTTATTCGCTTGTCGTCTGTGAGCAGCTTGGGACGACGAATGACGAAGGCCCTTCTCATTGCGGACTTGGTGAACGACTTCGTGACGGGGAAGCTCGCGAACCCTCGCGCAAATCGGATCATTCCGAACGTGGCGCGGCTCGTCGCCGCGGCCCACACGGCCCACATCCCGGTGATCTGGTGCAACGACGCGCATCTGCCCACGGACTTCGAGCTCAAGATTTGGGGGCCTCACAGCATGAAGGGCACGAAAGGCGCCGAGATCATCCCACAGCTCAAGCCGGCGAAGGGGGATTTCATCCTCGAAAAGCGGACGTATAGTGCCTTCTTCGATACGGGGCTCGATTCCATCCTTCGCGCCCACGGCGTTGAGGACGTTGTGATCACGGGTCTCCTCACGAACATCTGCGGCATCCATACCGCCGCGGACGCATTCTTCCGCGGGTACAATCCGATCGTTCCCGAGGACGGCGTCGAGGCGCTCAGCGAGAAGGCCCATCGGGACGGCCTCGAGTACGTGAAGACGATGTACCAGACCGAGATCACGAGCGCGGACAAGCTCCTCAAGCGGTGGAAGTGAACCTGCGCGGACTCAGCCCGCAACCTCCATCGAACGTAGAGTTCGTTCCAAATCCTTTTCCCGACCCCAGTCAACGGCTCCCCGATGGGCGTGCTCGAGTCGTGCTGTCCCGAGTGCGGGGGGCGACTCCGCGTTGTGTTCCACGATCGCAGCCTCGAGACCCTGTACGTCGAGCGGACGTGCGGGTGTGCCTCCGTACACGATCCGCCCGTCCTCCTTGACTGAGTTCCGGGACCGTCTCCCGGTCAAGATGTGAATTCCCGGAGACCTCGCGCGGTCCGTTGTCCCTCCGGATATTCGGAGGAGAGCGTTTTTATACGCCGCCCTCGCGTGGCGAGGACCGTCGATGCGTTTCCCCGAGATCGAAGCGCTCCTCCGCCGCCACCGGACCGCGTCCGTCCTCGCGGGCCTCCTCCTCGTCTTCGCGGGCGTCGACCTCCTGTTCAACCCGCCGAAGGGCCAGTTCATCGAGCTCTTCGGGATCCCGTTCCTCGTGGCGGGGCTCTCGGTCCTCGCCCTCGTGTTCCGGCGGACAGGGACTTTCGGGGCGGGCGAGCCCCGCCAGACCCTCGGGTCCCGCCTGATCGAGCGCCTCACGCTCCGCGGCTGGCTCGTCCGGTACCTGCCCGCAATGGCGATCGCGATCATCGCGCTGGACCTCGCGTATAACCTCGCCGTGTTCGGGGAGATCTCGATCGGCACGGAGGACACCGCCGTCCTCCTGTTCGCGGTCGCGATGTTCGCGTACCCCCTCGTGCCCGCGGGCTACGAGCGGGAGCGGGACTTCGTCCTCCTCTTCATCGGCGTCCTCATCGCGATCCTTGTTCTCCCTCTCCTCCTCGCGCGGCTGTACTACCAGGACTTCGAGAGGAGCGTCGACATCTACTCCTGGACGGCCCTCGCGCCGCAAACCGCGTGGACCCTGAACCTCCTCGGAGTCCCCGCGGAGGTCCGTGCGTTCCCGTGGACGACGGCGCCCGCGGTCGCGTTCGTCACGCAGGGCGGCACCCAGCTCACCGTCATCATCACGACGTCGTGCTCGGGGATCTACAGCTTCGGGATCTTCGCGAGCGCGTTCGTTGCGTTCGTCCTCACGGAGTATGAGCGGTTCGAGCCGCGGGTGTTCGTGCTCCTCGGCCTCGGGTTCCTCACCTCGTACGTCGCGAACATCCTCCGGATGGTGATGATCGTGCTCTTCGGCGTCTACAGCGCGACGCCCGAGGCGAGCTTGCAGAACATGCTCGTCGCCCACTCGAACCTCGGGTGGATCATCTTCCTCGGATGGATCACGCTGTTCTGGGCGATCGTGTTCCGTTTCTTCGTTCGGCGTCCGGGACCCGCGCCGAAGCCCGAGCCCCGGAAGCGCGGGGTTCTCTGCGGGATCTGCGGGGATGTCTTGACTCCTGCCCTGCCCGGGTACCGATGCGAGTGCGGGAAGTTCTACCACGTCGCCTGCGCCGCGACGGTCGAGCAGTGCCCGCGATGCCATCGGCGGATGAAGGTGGGAGAGGCCTCGGGGCTTCCGGCATCCCTCTGAAGGACCTCGGCCCCGTCGTTCCCATAGCAGTTCCGGCCCTGCGGCACCCCCGCAAAACCTTCTCACAGAAGGCAATTGCATGGACGGAAGTTAAGTATCGGAACGGCGACTGGCCATTGGCGGTTTCGAAGTTGCAGGACTCTGCGCCATTCTACTATGAGTCTCCCGATGTCGTGAGGGATTGGGTTCGCCGTTATGAAAGCCTGACGCCGAGTGATCGAATTCGCTTTGCGGCTAAGCTGCGGCTCATCGTTGAAGCCGGTAAGATCGGCCCAAGCTCCCGAACTCTCAGCGTAGGTGCTGGAACGGGGGATAACGAGAGTCGCCTTCCGGGTCATCGGATTTGCATGGATCGGTCAGCCAGTATGTGCCTAGTTCAGAAGGAAAAGGGGTTAGTCACCGTGCAGGGCGATGCCGAGCATCTTCCCTTCAGGGATTCCTCATTCGAACTGGTCCTGGCAATCGACCTCTCGCCGTTGTACTATTCCGCCGCTCAGAGACTGCGTGTCCTCGTCGAGTTCAAGCGAATGCTTCGCCCTAGAGGACGCATCGTGTTGCTCACCGCCAATGAGCGGTGGGTGAGGCTGATGAGTTTGGTTCGATTCGGCAATCCGAATGCTGATCGAGCCCGGGTGCCACCCGCCGAGATTGATCGACAGCTCCGTTCTCTCGGAATTCGCGTCATCCGAGTTCCAAGTGTCGAACGCATTAGGATGGAGCCGAGGAACGTCCTTGGGACACTTTTCGGGCTGAACTTGATGAATCACTGGACTGTCACGGTCGGAGCCAAGTGACGAGTGCTAGACGACCTTCCGACCGATCGATCTGGCTTGATGGTGCGGGGCTCACTGTTCCCGTAACCGCCTGGTGCTCAGGAAGAACGCAACACCTGGCGGAGGTCGCGGACGAAAGCCGCCATGCGTCGTGAGCGGCCGATCCTCAGCCTTCGCTGCGGCCATGGACCGATGGGAACCCCGAGTCCGAAATCGATTGTGGACTCCCTGATCAACCGGTCGAGATCCACAAACTGAACCCGTCGCGTCTTGAGGAGGTCCCATTCGCGCCGGAACAGACGTGTGACACGCTCGCCTTTCGTGTAGCGGCTCGACAGGTGGTCCGAGCTCCCGAGCGCGGCAGGTTCCTTCAGGTTCTCGCCCATAGCGACCGTGTACCACCGCATCGTTCCGAGCCGGACGAGCCGGAGCCACATGTCGACGTCCTCGTTCGTGTTCAAGCTCCGGCGTCCCCCGACCTGGAGCCACTGGTTGCGGGGAAAGATCCCACAGAAGAGTGCCTGAACAGAGAAATCCTCGTACCGCTCGAGATACCTCTCCAGGAACTGCTTCAAAAGCGGGCTGTACACAACATCCGTGTCGAGGACCATGATATGCGCGCCGCGAGAGTGATCGAACGAGATCTGGCGCCCCTCGCCCATCGTGCACCTCCGCGTCAGCACCTTGAAGTTTCCATGCCGAGATGCCCATTCTCGCAGAATCGCTTGACTCGCATCCTTGGAATGGTTGTCGGTAACAATGTACTCGAAGTCGAATTTACCAAGGTTGTCGTATACGGATTGGAGATGCCGGTCGAGGGCGTGCGCGCAATCATAGTTGGTAGCGCAGATGCTAAGGCTTGTCAACTTGCTCTCCCCCTCACTTCGTTCACAGCGGAACGGAGCGATTCCAGGCGGTGGCTAAGCGCGAACCGTTCTTCGACTCGTCGGCGGGCATCCGCCCCGCGGTCGCTACGAAGGGCCTGTCGAACTGCGGCCGTCAAACCGTCCACATCACCGTACTCGACACAGAATCCTGCGTCTCCGACAACTTCTGGCAAAGCCCCGCGATTCGTCGCAACGGGAACACACCCGCTTGACATCGCCTCCGCGACGGCGACGCCAAAACCCTCTGTATACGATGGCTGGACGTACACCTTCGCTCGGCCCAGCAGCGCACGGAGTTCCTCGTCTCGTAGCCAGCCCGTGAGCGTCAGGTTCTCGCCTCCAATCTTGCGGAGTTCTTCCGCAGCGTCGTCGATGTGTTGGCCCACCAAGACAAACGGGACCTCGGGGACCTCTCGTGATGCAATCGCGAAGTCCAGCAGTCCCTTTCTGCGGAGATTCTCCCGACTTACAATTCCGACCGTGACGACAAGGTCCTCCTTCGATCTCGGATGGAACTGAGTGACGTCGACGCCGAGGTACGCCGTCCTCACGTGTGCTCTCGGTGCGAGTGTCCTGATCGACCTTGCGCTCCACTCCGAGAAAGCGAGGATGAGGTCGGCTGATGAGAGGGCGAGTCTTGCTCGAAGCGCCGCCCATTCATTTTGGAGAATTCCGTAGCCTATCTCGGGCATAACAGAGATATCCCACCCGCCAGCGATAACAATCGATCGTCTCCGAAGCGCCCTCCCGGCAAGGTTTGCCATCGCCGCGAATCCTAGGGCGAACCAAGACACAATCACGTCGGCCCGTGCGACATTCGCGAGTAACAGCGGGTAACTCGCTTTCCCCCGAAACTTGAGCGGGATCACGTCGGAAAATGACTTCAGGAGAGCCAGGTCTGTCTTCACAAACGATGAGTCCATCGGATAGATGAAGAGGACTCGGGGGCCCGTCACTGGCCGGAGTTATCCACTCCCGGTCTTTAAGCGCAACCCCGTGATTCTCCGAGACAGGAGCTAGTGTAGCAGCGAACCACACGTCAATGTGATCAAAGGCATTCGTTGCGGTAATCTCCGCTTGAGGGCGACTCGCCAGATCGGTGCGATTGAGTCGTCGAAAAGAAAACCGCGTCGTGGCCTTTAATAGTGGCCTTGTCGCTCGCGCCCCTATGCCCCAACGGGCGACCCGCCCGCTTCGAGTCCGATTTCGTTCCTCGGTTTTCCTGCTACCGGCTTGGTTCAGCCCAAGTTCTGCACTGCGTGCTGCCTTTCATCGAGCCCGCGGCGCACGAATCGGACGCGATGTGGAAATCGGCTACTTTGTGATTCTCGACAACCTTTATCCCGAACACGTTGTGGTTGAAAATGGGGCGACGATAGCCGCTCGATCGACGGTTCTCGCCCACGATGAAGCGCGTGCGTACACGAAGGGGGAGGAGGCTCGGGTGGCGACGACGCGAATCAAGGAGGGAGCGTTCGTCGGAGTCCACTGCGTGGTTTTGCCAGGCGTTACGGTCGGCCGTGAGGCCATCGTGGGCGCGGGATCCGTTGTAACAAAGGATGTCCCTGATGGTGGGGTCGTTGCGGGAGTGCCCGCAAGGGAAGTACCATCAAAACAGTAGGCTGTGACTCATGACTTCGGAACCTGGAGCGCTCTCACACGTTTTCCTGGTCATCAGGTTTCTCGAGCGACCGTCTCGCAAATGGTAAGTATCCTTTGAGCGACACCTGCCCAGCTGTGGTCACGGGCAACGGCGGCGGGACCCTTCAATGGCATCTCCTCCAAGAGGCGGGTGTCGCTGAGGACCTTTGTCATCTTGTCCGCGAAGTCCTGAGGGTTATCTGGTTCGGCGAGGGAACCGACACCTTCCCGCTCGACCCAATCTCCGATTCCCGCCACGGCGCTTACGACGACCGGGCGACCGCAGGCAACGTACTCGTAGACTTTCATCGGAGAGCTTCCGATTCGCGTGTTGCGCTCCCGCGTGAGCGGAGCGATGCCGAGGTCGCAGGCGCTGATGTAAAGGGCGACCTCCTCATAGGGTACTTTCCCCGCGAATCGAACCCGGTCATCTACCGCGAGTTGTCGGGCGAGCGCTTCGAGTGCGGCTCTTCGAGGGCCGTCCCCGACGATGAGTAGTCTCACGGTGGAAGGTCCCGCGGCGAGGAGTTTCATTGCGCGAATCGCAGTCTCGACGCCGTGCCAGGGATACAGTCCGCCAACGAAACAAATCCAGCGGCTCTCGGGATCCAACCCGAGTCGGCGTCGGCAGGCATCCTTGTCTAACGCTCTGAACAGCATCATGTTGGCTGCGTTTTCGATGACCACCAGACGTTGTAAGGGGAGGTCATAGAGCCGGCGCATTTCTCCGGCCAGGCCCTCCGTCACGGTCACAACTCGCTGCATCTGACGGAAGATCAAGGAGAACGCGTACTCTCTTAGTGGGGGCGGGAGGGCGGACCTACGCTCCTTACCCAGCATTTTCATTTCGTCCTCCACAAGGCCGTTGATTTCGACCACCGCAGGCACTCCGGTCATCATCGAAACCGCCGCCGAAATCTTCGGGAGAAACCGACGTTCATAGATGACGTCCGGCCGGAAGCGCTTCGTCTCGCGGAGAACGTTCATGAGTTCCTCGACCGTTGGGCCACCTCCCGTTGGCCGAACCGAGGTGCGAGGACCCATTCCGTTTGAAGACCATGCCGACTCCCGTGAGGTCAACAGGAGAATGTCATGGCCCAGGGCTGCCATGTTGCGAACAACCTCCTTGACATGGATGCATTCGGCGTGGTCCTCTTCGGGCTTCAGGTCCAGCGCGAGGAACAGCAAGCGCACGGCGCGCGGATGGACGGCATCCCCCGATGAAGGTTGCGACGCTGTTTGCATAGCCGTGACTACCGTTGCCCGTCGCGTCGGATTCCGGCCGGTGCGCGTCGCAACTCCTATGAATTTGTGCACTCTATTCGACCCGACGGAGAGCTGCCTGTAGCTTCGGCAGCTCGGCCTCGCGGTACCACTCAATGTACCGTCTCATCCCTTCCTCGAATTCGACGACCGGTTCCCATTTCAGATCGCGCTTCGCCTTCTTTGAAGAAACGTCCTTTCCACGATAGTCTCCGGGCCGGGGCGGCTTGTACTCGATCTTCACTTCGCCGAGAATTTTCTGGATTGTCTCAGCGACCTCCTTTACTGATATCGGCCTCGGCCCTTCGAGGTTGTAGATCTGGTTCTCTGCGATGTTCGCGAGGGCGAGTACATTCCCTCGAGCGAGATCCTCGACATACAGGAAATTCCTGTACTGCATCCCGTCACCGAAAATCGTGAGGGGTTCGCCGAGGAGCGCTTTTCGAATGAAGATCGGGACGAGCGTTCCTGCGCGAGCGCGGGGGCCATAAGGGATGCCGTATCGCAGAATCGTGAAGGGCACACCGTAGAGCCGCGAATAGTCATGGATATAGAGCTCCGAAGCAATCTTCGTCGACGTGTAAATGTGTCCCGCGCCGGGCATGTAGAACGGGCTGTCTTCGTGGACGTCCGTCCCCCGCGCGCCCCCGTAGACCCATACGGTGCTTGCGAAGACGAAGCGCTCCGTGCGGGAACGCCTCGCCGCTTCCAGGAGATGGAGCGTTCCGAGCGTGTTCGCTCTGACCGTTTCCACGGGCTTCTGATACGCTTCGTCGACGTTTGAGACGGCTGCGAGGTGGAAGATCTGTTCCGCATCCCTGCAAGCGTCTAGGACTTCGTTCTTGCTGTTGATGTCAACCTTCGCAAACTCAACCTCGGGACGATGCGGGGGGAGCGTGTCCAAGACGCGCACCTCGAATCCGTCCTCAAGGAGCCGGTCGACGAGGTGGGAGCCGATGAACCCGCTCCCGCCACTTACGACTGCAACCACGTCTTCACCTCTTCGAGACCCTCCACGACGCGCAGTGCCTCCGCCTCCGTCATGACAGCTGACATGGGGAGGCAAATGTGACGCTCGCAAAGGTCGTCTGCAAGGCGGAATTTCTGGCCGTTCCCCAGGCCGAATTTCTGGAAGATAGGCTGGCGGTGGAGCGGAACGTCGTAAACCTCGCCCGCGAGGGAAATTCCGAGGCGTTCTTTCAGCTTCGACTTCAGCGCGGTACGGCTGACGGAGTGATCGAGAAACGCGATGTACTTGTAGTAATTGGAACGGACGCCCTGACTGGGAACAAGAGGCTCGAGCCAGCCGACCGTTCGAAGCCGAAAGTCGTAGGTCTTCGCAACCTGTCGCCGACGTTCAATAAACTCCCGAAGGCGGCCCAGCTGCGAGAGCCCAATCGCGGCATGAAGTTCGGAAAGCCTCCAATTGTAGCCCATCTCGACGTGCAGGTTCGTCGTGAAGCCTGCCTTCCCCTGATCCCGCAGGATCTTGGCGGTTTTTGCGAGCTCCCCATCGTTCGTAACGATCATCCCGCCTTCACCGGAGGTCATCACCTTCGTTGGGTAAAACGAGAAAGCAGATCCGATGCCGAACGAACCCGCGGGCTTGTCGTTCAGCGTGCTGCCGTGAGCATGGGCGGCGTCTTCGACCAGGGCGATCCCCTTGTCGCGGCAGAAGTCCGCGATCTTAATCGTATCCCGCGCGACGAGTCCGCCGATGTGGACGAGGATGATGGCCTTCGTGCGCCGCGTCAGCGCGGATTCAACGGACGCCATTGAAAGGCAGAGGTCCTCGCCGATGTCGGCAAGGGCAGGTCGGTTTCCGGAGTGGACGACTGCGAAAGCGGTTGCCGCGAACGTATTGGTCGGGACGATGACTTCGGAGTCGCTCAGACGCAGAGCTCGAAGAATGATCTCGAGCGCGCTTGTGCCACTGTTGACGGCAATCGCGTGACTCCCCCGAATCTCAGCCGCGAACCTGTTCTCAAATTCCCCGGTCCGCTTCCCCAGAGTAAGTTGCCCTGTTTTCAAGATGTCCCGGAAAACGCCCTGCAACGCGTCGATGTCCTCATCCGGAAAGAAAATCCTGGTCGGGGGAATCGGAGATCGTTTCGCGTCGCTCATGACAAACGGTCCCGTGCGACGACTGAGGATAACGCTATTTAAGCGCGAGGGGACTATTATCAAGCCAGGTAGCAGGATTTGTTTCCGGCTTTCTTCACACCCGTCTGACCCGCAGCGCTGAGTGGGGATGTGTAATCGTCATGTACAGTCTCCCAGACCGAACGAAGCAGGATTGTCCGCGTTCCGCCGCTTCCTCGTCATCCACTTCGCATGTTGGACTCGAGCCGGCCCACGGGACACTGAAAGTGATCGCGGCCCGGGGATACCTATCGGGATCATGTCCCCACTTCACGATCCAGTCCAACGGGGAGACCTCTCGAACCAGGGCAGACGACCTCGCCTCACAGTACGACGCGAGTTCCTTCATGGTCGCGATCCATATGTCTCCGCGTGCTTCTAGCGACTTTAAGTACGCCAAGGCGGGAAGCAGAACACCGCTCACCGTGGCCGCGCTCGGTTCCGACGGATGAAAGCTCAAGTGACAGGCGACCTGTGCCCGAATTGCCGCCTCAACATACAGCGGGAGTCGTCGCGAGTAATCGACCTCCGGATCGAACAGCTGGAGAGATTCTCGGATGTTCCAAAGGCCGTGCGCCTTCTCCGGATACGAGAGGTCAACTCCGTCACCGCCCCTGTAGGCGATGAACCCATTCTCTCTCAGAGCTGCGAAGTTTCCTTCGAAGTTCCCGGGAAAGACAAATGATCTTAGCCCGATTCCTTTCTGAGACGCCTCCTCCTGACACCTTCGAAGTTCTCCTTGTGCGACCTCAGGAGGACAGTTCGCGTCCGACAGATCCGTGTGGCTGAAAGAGTGAGAACCGATTTCGTGCCGCACCTCCGATGCAAGAATCCGGTCGACCAGGTCCGATGCATACCATTCCGGCGCGGCGTCCACCGAAGAACACGGGTCATACTGGTACCAGTCCCCGCGTTCGAAGCTCCACCGCCAATTGCGATACGGTCTCGGGTGAGGCAGTTCGGGATGCGCGCGACCCATCGGATCACGCCGGCACTCTCCCAGGAAAAGGTGGCCGACAACGGCCCATGTGACGGGTATAGCATTCCGGTTGAGCGCCGCGAGTAGTTCGGGAAAGAACTTACGCGTGCGTCGTCCTTCATCCCTCGCGAGCCCGAGGTTTACATATTGCGATGCCCACGCGAGCTCGAAGTCGGCGCTGATGCAGGTCGCCGCACGAGCTCCGAATTTCCAAGGCTCCAGGCGCGCGCCGTCGAAGGTTCTCAGTTCGGGCAGAGCACCGATTGATGGATGTAACAATCCGTGTGCCATCTCGCGCAATCGGGTTCGCAGGGGCTTCGGAAGAACGGCAAGAGCACGGTTCATAGCCCTTCGATACGTGAGCGGCTGCATTCTCCAGATCGGGAAGTTATCACCCGCATATGAGACTTGGCAGTCGAAATGAATAGATACCCCGCCCCTAATCGCTTCGCGTGCACGTCGTCTTGGTGTCGACCTACTCGCCGCTCGCTGTCGGGGGAATCGGGCAGTTCGTGCACGACCTTTCCATCGCGCTTCATCGTCGCGGTCACGAAGTTACGGCAGTGTATCGATACGAACGGCCGGAATTTCGGATTAGTGGGGAGTTACGAAATGCTGCCCATCTGGTCGAACTTCGCCCTCGGGACGTCGGAGGTCTTCGGACCTTTTCGGTAAACCGTCAGACCTCCTCTTGGGTGCGGAATAACCGGCGGAACATCGATGCGCTCCACGTCTTGAACCCGATGCCGATGGCGGCAGCGGCGATTCGGGCCGGGCACAAATATGGGGTTCCGTCCGTCGCAACCATATACGCCAAGTATCCCAGAAGTCCGAAGCCGCTCCTCCGATGGGCAAACGCGAGGGCCCAGGAAATCGTCCTCAGAGAGGCGGATGTCTTGGCCTACGAGTCTGTGAACACGATGCGAGAGTTTGCCCCGGTCAAAGGACGCGTAATCCTCAACGGGATCGATACTGAGTACTTCTGTCCTCGACCCGAAGTCCGAGAGAGGATGAGACAGACCTTAGGAGTCCCCGAGGACGAGTTCGTCCTCTTGTTCCTGGGTCGAATGGACCGACTCAAGGGGATATACCTATTTCTCGAGGCGCTGGGGCATCTGCGTCGGCGCGCCGGTCGGTTTTCTTGTCTCCTCGTAGGTTCCCTCGAGGTCGATGACATTCCCCAATGGATAGGGAAGCTCGGTCTCAAGGACACCGTGAAGCTCATCGGTCCGGTTGGCAAACTCGATGTCCTTGATTATTATTGTGCAGCCGACCTGTTCGTCTTGCCCTCGTATCTTGAGGGCATTTCCAGCGCCCTGATCGAAGCGATGGCATGCGGGCTCCCCGTCGTAGCCACAAATGTGGGCGGAAACCCGGAAGTGATCCGAGACGGGATCGACGGTATCGTGATCGAACCCGGCAATCGTCATGCCCTGTCCGAAGCGCTTGCACGTTTTGTCGAGAACCCTTCGCTAGCTCGTTCGTTCGGCGCAGCGGCACGAGCACGGATTCAAGAGCGTTTCAGTCTCGATGTGATGACCGAACAATATCTAAAAGCGTACGGCGAGGCTAGGGCGAAGTCGCAGATGACATCTCCACCTCTGAGCGGCTGGCTCTAACCCGAGATAGCACAGCAGCATAGAGCTTCAAGTGCTTGTTGACAAGCTCTTCTTCGCTGTACACGCGAACAGCGGTTTCCCGCGCCTTCCTGCCCATCTCGAGCCGTACTGAGTCGTCGCGCACGAGTCTGTCGATCGCGTCCGCCAGCTGACGAGGATCTCCCGGATCAACGAGCAACCCATTCTCGCCCGGTTGCACACGCTCTGTCAGACCTCCCGCGCGTGAGGCGACAACGGGGATTCCCGTGGCGAAGGCTTCGACCACGGTGATTGACGAGGCCTCCCATAGAGATGGAGATACGAGCAAATCTGCCGCCGCGATCAAGTCGGCTTTCTTGGGGTACGACAGGGCACCCGTGAGAACTACGTAGTCCTGGAGCTGGAACTTCGAGACTATCCTCTCAAGTCGCTCCAGATAGGCGTGAGCGGCCTCCGAGTCGAGAACGGGGCCGACAATCAGGACGCTGACCGGCGACTTGAACGCCTTCAAGTGAGCCACTGCTTCAACAAGTTCCGCCACGCCCTTCACAGGCGTCACGCGTCCAACGAAAATTACCAGCTTGCCTCGGTTCGGTAACCCATACTCTTGGAGAAACTGCTGGCGGGCTCGCTGCTTCTCCACCGGGCTTATTGGATGATAGAGATCGACGTTGACCGCGCCGGGGACATAGCGAACGAATTCATTGCGAACAGACGAGAACGATTTGAACATCTCCTCGAGGCTCTTGGAAACGAAAACAAGCCCATCGATTCTCGGGCTGAGGAGTCGAAGCGTCAGGGAGTGCTTTGTCCAAGGCGAGTGGAACGTATGGACCGCGGGATGTCCGAGGAATTTGGCGAGGAAGGCGGTAAGGAGTACATAGGACGCGCCGTGGCTGTGCACAAGGATTGTCCCGTACTGGTGGCGGAGACGCAGAATCCGTATGAGACACAATATGGCGTAGGCAACGTGGATCGGGATGCGCACAGGTTTTGGCAGTCCCCTAGCTTCCATGAGATTAAGCCCCTTAGGGAAGCGGAAGCTCCTGACATCTATTCCTCTGCCCGGGAGGAGCCGTTCGAGAGGATCGAGATAATGCAAGATGCCGCCAATGATGCCCTCTGAGACGCTAGTGAGGAACACGACGAGATCAGGGAGATTCGAGTACGCCCTGCCGCCAAGTCGGCTCACCGGTTCGGTCCTCCTGCAGCATGGATGTTCATCTCGGACACCTATGAAAACACGCCGCCCTCTGAATCACGGATGAGAACTCGGGCACGGGCCTCCTCGGCATTCGAGGCGTCACTAGGAGGCGTATAATCATGTAGGTCCGCGCGCAGCGTCGAGGATTTGTCGAAGGTATCGAGACAACATCCCCTTCTCGAGGAGTCTCAGCAGAGCGAGATATACCGCTAACCCTGCACTCACCGTCAGGAAGAACCCCGCAAGGGAGGTTGGAAGGATTAGATGCAGACCCACGAGAAACAACGCCATTCCGGCCCCCGCCCCGACCAAGGGTCGGACGCTGTTGGCCAATTCGCCCCATCGGACGCCAAGGAACCTGTTAACGCGGTGCTGGACAAGAACGAGGTTTACGGCGTAAGCGGCGGCGACGCTTGCCGCGACGCCAACAATGCCGCCGTACAACAGCCCAGGACCAAGCAGTACGACGAAGACGCCAGCGTGTAGCCCGGTGGTCATAGAGACAAGATGGGACCTGCCGGTCGCCATGAATGTGTATACGCCAGGCTCTGCTATCCCGCGCAGCATGCCCATGACACAGAGGATTCGCATGGGGAGAACGATGGGAAGCCAGACTGGGCCCAAGACGATCTCGACGAAATCATCGGCCAGGATGAGAAGCCCAATGTAGACCGGCCAGCTGGCCGCGTTTATCATCAGGATCGTTTCGAAGTACCCTTTCCGCAGTCGCTCCGGCGAATCGCGAAGGAGGACGTATGTGGGCATCATTACCTGAGCGGCAACTTTGGAGAGGAAGTTAACCGGAACATTGGCCCATTTGTACGCGAGGGCGTAGAAGCCGAGAGCGACCGCGCCCAGAGATCGCGCGATGGCCGCACTATCGATGTTCAGGATGAAAAAGACGAAGAGGTTCATCAAGAATAGGTGCCTCCCGTACCGGATCAGGTCCGTCGCGAGAGAGCGATCGAAAACGATTCGAAGTTTCCATGGGGACTGGAGCCAGTATGCCCCGAGGAGGACGACGGCGGCGACGACGCTCGCGATAATGATGCTCCAGAACCCGAAGCCCGCATATGCGAGCGAAATGGATGTAACGGCGGACGCCAACGCAGAAGCGGTTGAGGCGCGCAGTATTACGCCGAACTTGAGATCCTTTTGAAGGCGTGTTACCGGGATGAACGCCGCGCTGTTCAGGAGGAACAAGGATGCAACAAGTCGGATTGCATCGGTCGTCTCCGCTGCCGAGAAAAAGGCCGCTGCATACGGGGCGAAGACGAATGTGACCGCGAAGAGAATGAACGCGATTACGATCCGGATGGTGCTCGCAGTGTAGAGCGCTTCTTCCGTCCGGTCCTTCCGCTGGATTACCGCGGGTCCCAAGCCGAAGTCCCCCGCGATCCCGACAATTCCCGTAACGAGGGCCGCGACCGCCGCGAAGCCGAAGTCCCGAGGCACCAGAAGACGCGCAAGAATGATCAGCGTCAGGAGATTAATCGCTGCACCGACAATCTGAAGAATTGCCATCGCACCAAGTCCGCGGACAGCGCGGGCCCGCACAGTGGCCTGCGACACCCGTGGCCGGACTTGACCCTGACTCATCAACGTTTCTGGCTGGTTACTACGAATCATACGAACTCGGCGAAGTACGCCCTCCGGTAGCACGCGCCGAAGTGGAGCCTCTTGGATAACGCGAACAGTGGGCCCAAGACCAGCCCATATGCCGGGTGTGACTGTGAGATCCGCCGTCCGATTAGCCACCGGAGTTTCAGGCCAAGAAGGCTCTCATGGTTTCGGACGCGGAACCAGACTGCGTTCCGCACCACGGCGGATGACGCGATGAGCTGATCCAGCTCGGGCCCAGGCAGGCCGTTCGAGACATGTTCTCTCCGCCAGTCCGGCTCATCTCCCCGCGCTCGCTCGATTGCTGCTGCCCAACGGTCGTGTGCAGCCGCCTCCGTTCCATAGGGAACGCCGATGACGAGCGCCTTGGACGCGACGCGGAACAACTCTCGGACCGCCGCAGGTCGCTGCGACGGGGGCAGATGTTCGAGCGTATCAAAGCTCAACACGAGGTCGAAGCTCCGCTCTCGGAACGGCAGGTGCGTCATCGAGCCAACGACGCGCCTCATTTGCCCGCCATCATCCGGAATGCGATCACGTGGGAACGCGAGGTCGAGTCCGACGCACTCGCGCCCTGCATACCGAGCGAATCCATGAGGTCCGCTTCCGGCGTCCAGGATCCGATTGACTGGGGCTGAACGGTGGGAACGCTCCGACAAGTACCTCAGGGCAATGTCGTATCTCAACTCCGCATCAAACTGAGTCGTGCGACTCCAGTGCAAGTATTTTCTCAGGAGAGCAACAAGACTGGGCCATCGGGGGCGCGGTTCCTCCCACCGCAAGTAGGCCTTGGCCTTCTCCCGCAGCTGGAGGAATTCAAAGATCGCAATCACCCGCCCGTCGCCTCCGGGCGAGGGGCCCGAGGCCAGTCGTCACGGAACGCATGTGGACGGAGAAGCCACGACTTTGCCAAGCCGATGTTGAGGCCGAGGAGGGCGATGGCCTCGACGGAGAGCCGCTCAGGCCGACCGCGAACCGCACTCCTCCAAACCTGTCGCAGCTGGTCGGCGAAGGTCCTCTTCACGAAGTACGAACCCACATCCGGCTCGCGAAAGTGGCAAAAGAAGTAAGCGGCAAGGCCGACCCGGTACGTGTACATCATGCGCATCTCTTGCACCCAAGTGTCGAGGGGTTCGTGGTACACGAGGGCTCTGGGGTTGATGCAAACGGTCAGCCCGGCGGCGAGAATCCGATGGAACATATCGAGGTCTTCGCCACCGCAAAGGCGAGACCCGATGCCCAAGCGCTCGTTAAAGGGGCCTACGCGGCGGATGGCGTCTCGCCGGATAGCGAAGTTGTTCCCGATGAGACCGAGTTCCCAGAATGGAGTGAACCGATCCACGCGGACCAAGCGTCTTTCGGCATATGGGAGGACGAGCGTGGCAGGGTACGACCTGCCCTTGCGTCGCGGGACGGTTTGCCCCACACAAGCGATGGCCTCGGTCGTGCAGATGGGTTCCGTGAGCTCCCGTAGCCACCCATTTGAAACGACACAGTCGTCGTGCGTCACGGCCACAATCTCGTTTCGCGCCGAGCGGATTCCCGCATTCACCGCCGCAGAAATGGAACCATCTTGCTCGATGCTACGCGCGAAGCTCGGGATATCTTTCGGCAGGCAACGTCCGGGCGGAACGACGACGAGGACCTCATCTTGCTCGCCCTGGAGCGAGATCGACTCCAGGCAGGAACGGAGCGATCGATGGCGCCTTCCGGCGCTCGGGATCACGACCGAAACGCCGCTGCGCCTCGGTCCAATCGTGCTAGTCGTCAAGACTCATCCTCCAGCAAGACGGGCACTCGACCGTTAGAATGCGAGCCACATGCGTACCCCGTTAGCCTCGAACGTCTTGTACCGGTTCTCATAGAGATCTGCCAACAGCAGGGATTCGTACGTCACGCCCCAGCCCGTGTGATATGTGGCGAACTCGCGACTGTCCTCGCAGATCACGGAAACCGCGTACGTGTCAGCGATTCGTTCCGAACGTGTCCCGAGTCGATTCGAAAACATCACGGACCAGTCCGCTCCCACGGTCACCCCAACCGGGGCGAACAGCGCGTCGGAATCGATTGTGAGTTCGGTGATCGGAACCGGAATCGTCTGGAACCCGTCTATGAATCCAAATGCCAGGGCATCCGGACCATATGTCGCTGTCGTCGCTCCCCCAATCGGAAGGTACGCGTCGCCCGTCACAGATGCGATCCGAGATCCGAGGAGTCCGTCATTGCACGCGAGCGTTCCTGAAACATGATACTTTGCGTAGAGGCCCGCCGTGTACTCTGATTCGGACATGAACGTCTGTCGTGGAAGCTCGAAGCTAATCGCTTGGCTTGCACTGACACTGGCAACAACGATGAGCGCAAGGACCGCGAGACTCCGATGCTTCTTCGGAACCCGGGAGATGAGAGACGCGCATCCCATCCCAATGAACAAAGCGAAGAAGGTCACGATGTAGAAGCCCGTGTAGCTCCGGAGAAAGAGTGTCGGGACGATTGCGAGAGGTGTGGAGAGGAACAAGTACTCCGGCGCGCCTTTGTTCCGGGAGAACAGGACGACGGCGATTCCGACGATCGCCAACGGTGCGAGCAGTCCGACGCTCCGCCCCAAGCTGACGGCGAGGTTACCGAATGCAGTGATCACCGAATCCCCGGAGAAGTAGGCGCCCTGGTGATAGGTTTCGAGGACCCCAGACCCGAACAACAGCACCGCGAAGACACTGCCGTATACGGCGAGACCGACAATCCGACTCCGGCGTCGGAAGGCCGGTGACATCAGCACCCTCGGGATTTGCTTCTTCACAATCTTCGTAGCGACGACGAAAATCATCGTCAGGAGGAACGCGATGAACACGACGACCATGAGGACGGCAAGCCGATGGAACAGACTCATCAGGAGGAACATCAGGCCCGCAATGGCGATTTGACGGGGCTCCGGAAGCTTCACGGCCCGAAGGACCGCCCAGAGGAAGAGCGCCGTGAGCGTCATGAAAAATCCTCGAGCGGGGACCTCCCAAAGGGTGTTCGTCACGAACTTGGGCATGAGGGTGAAGACCAACGGGACCGCGATCGCGAATAGGTCGTTCCGGGAGAACTCCCGTGCCATGAGGAAGCCCGCGAAGACGGACAGGGCCGCGACGAGGAAGGAAAGGATAAGCGTGGCGACCTCGAGCGAGACGCCCGAAGCGCTCGCCAAGGCCGCCGTGAGGAAAAACGATCCCGACGGGTACGAGAGCGGGTAGAGCCCAAACGGGCTCAGGGGGTGAACGATCCACGCGGCCCGGCCCTGCTCGACGATTGCGTTCGATAATACTGCAAACGAGAACGAGTCCACGCCCACGCCGTGGGGCGTCCGCGGATAGCGGATCACGAAGTTGAGAAACACGAAGGCAAGCAGGATTGCATACACGGTCTTGCGGGGAAGTTTCATCGCGCCACCTCGTGCACCGCGAGGGACCGGTAGACGTCGAGCGTCGCGTCTAGGGTCGAATCAAAGGAAAGCTCTGCGGCCGCCGCACGGCACGCTTTCTCGTATCTGTCCCTCCCGTGTTGCAACACGTCGACAAGGGCGCGACCGAACTCCTCGACGTTCGGCGACGATAGGCGGCCGACCGACCAGCGCTCCATGACCTTGGCGATCCGGCCGAAGGGGGTCGCGACCACAGGTGTTCCCAGAGAGATCGCCTCGAGCGCGATGAGCGGTCCCGACTCGAAGAGCGAGGGCACCGCAACGACGTCCGAACGTCGGATCAGATCCCACAACTCAGCGCGGGGACGCGGTCCCATGATGCGGATTCGTTCATTCCCCGCGGCTGCGGCTCTCACACGCAATGCATTCTCCTCACGGCCGTCTCCGATGAGAAGCAGGTACGCATTCGGGACCGACCGGAGGACGATCGGGAACGCGTCGATGAGAAGTCCGACGTTTTTCTCCCGTTCCAACCGACCGGCATAAAGGACGATACGGCTCCCCCCCGGGATGTCGCCAACGTCTGCGGCCCCCGGTCCTGGTGTCGGCGGAGCTCGGACACCGACGGGAATGACGGTGATCTTTCCGCGAAGGCGGGGAAACAAAGCTTCGTATGCACGCCGTGTGTGCTCGTCGACCGCGATGAACGCATCGATGAACAGACTGCCTGCCCATTCCAGGACTCGAAGGACTGCGGCCTGCAATGCCCCTTTCCGGAGCTGGACGCTCCGACCGGCCTCGCCATGGAGGACTGCTACGCGTCGGGCGGAACGAATCCAAGGGAGAATCGGGAGAAGATGGTCTGGTCGTTGCACGTGAACGATTTTCGCCAAGCCGCGCAGTTTCGGTCCCATCAGGAACAACTTCGCATGGAACCGGAGGGAGGAGCCTCTGGTCTCAACCAAGGGGATCAACCGCACTTGCTCGGATCGCGGAGCGCCTCCGTCTGGCGCAACGACGGTCACTTCGGCCCCAGCTACCGCCAAACTTGTCACGAGAGCCTCTGTGTATGTCCGGATTCCACCCGGGCGATGATTCCATGGGTTCGCGGGACTCACGACGACCACCCGTAGCCCTTCCGCCTGCGGAATCCTGTTGTCAGAGCCAGCCGAGCTTGGGGACGGTTCGACACGTCGTGCAACGAAACTTCGAATCACTTCGATGGCGCTTGGGGCACCGGAGTCGATTTCCCGCTGCGGAAGCGTCTGAAGTCTCTCGAACGCCTCGGGCAGACGGGCAGGGTCTCCTACAAGCACAACGAGGCCGTGCTCGGCGAGATGGCGGGCGAGTTGCTGGTCGCTGCGATACGAGACCTCGCGTTCAGCCGCCTTCCGCGGCACGACGAGAATCGGCTTTCCCAGGGAGAGGGCTTCGCCGATCGAGGCGGACCCATCGTGCGTGATGACAACATCCGCGTCGCTAAGTTTCCGCTTGAGATCCTCATGCGGGAGGAAACGGAAGTATTCGCAGTGCTGGGGAATGTAGATCGAGTGGCCGATCTGGGCCATGACCCGTCCCGCGAGGCGATTCGACGCGACCTGTTCGTCAACGGCTTGGAGGAGCCGGGTGAACCCAAGGGTGTGTGTCCCTGTGAGAACGAGAATCGAGGGTGACGCCGGGATTTCGCGCCGCGTCCGCGATGGCGTGAACAGAGGGGAGATCCGAGTGCCTCTTCGGTATACCGCCTTCAGGTTCGGCCATTGGTAGAGAACCAGGTCGCACCACCGGTGGAAGAGCCGACCGAACAGCGATGGCCGACCCACGCGCGCGAAGCTCTCGACGAAAACGACGCGAGATCCGAGGGCGGCGGCGATCAGGACCGTTGGGCCCGCATCGCCCGCACCGGTTGTGATCACGACATCCGGGCGCTCCCTCAGGAAGATTCGGAGGCTTTGGAGCGCATTCCGGAGGAATTTCACCGGGTTTCGGAGGATCTGCCGGACCTCGTACCGTCGGATCCCTGTCAGGGCATATTGGGCGTGCGGTGAGGGCACGGTGACGAGGTACACGTCATGTTCGTGAACGGCCTCATGGAGAACCTCGAGCTGCGTCAGGTGTCCGCCGACCGTGCCGACCAGACAGATTTTCGTGATTTCACACTCCGCCCATGGAAGTCTCAAGGAACGATCGCGATCGCCGCAAGGACCGCCACCACGACCGCTCCCTCCAAGGCCCAGACGACGGCGACGACTCCCCACTCCTTCATCGGCCGCTTTCGCATGACTGCATGCGTGATGGACTCAATGCGCCCATCATACCGGAGCTTCCCGTCGCTGTCCGGTTCGCCGTAGTTCTCCCCTCGGAACCGCCCGCGAGCTTTGAGGAAGAACTCAAGGATCATCGGTGCGAACAAGAGCGCGCCCAACGTTTTCTGATGCGCCACGATCGCGGCGGCCGCAATCGCCGCGCCGACGAACAGCGTCATCGAGTCGCCAGGGAAGACCTTTGCTGGGTATCGATTGAAATAGAGGAAGGCAACGAGAGCGCCCAGCAGCGGGAGAACGATGTACAGCGCATCGAACTCGCCGGTCGCCAGCGCGATGCCGATCATCGCGATCGACATGATGATGCCCAACCCTGCGCCGAGCCCGTTGAAACCCTCGAGCATGTTCGTCGCGTTCGCGGCGCACGTGATGCCAAACGGGATCGCGAGGAGGACGAGCGCGCCGACGTCCGCGCCGAGAAGGATCGTCCCGCCCTGTGGGTCGCGGAACACGACGATCCCGAGTGGAATCGCGAAGAGGAACGGGAGGATCGCTTTCGCGCGCCGCCGAAGCCGGAACAGGTCGTCGAGGAGCCCGGCGAATCCCGCGCCAATCCCGGCGACGAGGGACGCGTGGATGTAGGACGGCGTCGGCCCCTCGGTCGCGAACAGTTGGAGTGTCGTCACGCCCCCGTAGAAGCCCGCGATTACCGCGAGGCCCCCCATCTCCGGGATGAGGGGACGGTGCGGTTTGTGGAGATCGTGGCCGACCATCCTGGTGTTCCGGAGGCCCTCGATGAGCCACCGTGTTGCGACGAATGTGATCACGAACGCGAGGGTAGCGGATCCGAGAAGAAGGGGCCAGCTCATCGCATCAGACGCCGCCCATCCGGCCTTTCTCCCTTTCAACGTTGCGTTCCCAGTCTCGTTTTTGGGTCAATTGTTTGCACGCGAATCACACGTGATAATGTTCCGAGAACATTTATACGCGGTCGAACGGAGTCGATTTTCCGATGGCTTCTGCGAGCATCATGAAGATCCGGACCGCCAACCTGCCCCGCTTTCAGCTCACACCGAAGGAAGCGACGTTCTTGATGACGGTCGTGGGATTGGCGAACTTCGTCTTCGGGATTTTGATTGGCTTCATGCTCTGAAACGATCTCGAGCGAGGCGCCGAGTCTTTGCGAATATCGGTTGCCCCGTGAATCGCCGAGTGCCCAATGGTTGCGGAATCGTCCCGGTTTCTGAGGACCCTACCGAATCCGCCACGGGTCTCGCTCGCCCGGCTTCGGCGGCGGAGGCGGATCGGGTGGAGGCGGATCATCGTCGAAGTCGGTCGGCGGCAGGTTTTCGAACTCATCGGATTCCCATACCAACGCGTCGAGATCGGAGGGCGGGGGCAGGGGCTGCGACCGCTCGACGGAGCTGCGGAGGGCGCTCGGGGCGGGAACCCGAGGTCTCAGGGTCGGCACGTGTATTTGTTCGTGCCTCGCCAGCGCCCCTGTCGGTGTGTTG
>DATESQ010000027.1:0-2792 GCA_035283985.1 Thermoplasmata archaeon
ACCACAGCCACACCGGGAAAGACGCGTACGCGAGCCTCTCGGCACTCGATCTCGACTACATCGAGGACGAATTCCAGGCTTTCAACCGCGGCCGCTCGGAGGGTGTACGGGACCGCTGGCTCGAGGTCGTCCTCGCGATTCGCCGGCGCAAGTACGTAAGGCCCCAGGAGACGGGATGGACGTTGCGGCGGTACCCGAGGAAGCTCGGCGCGAAGGTCGTCCTCCGGCCGAACCTAGGCTACGACATCACGATCGGCGGTTACTGGATCTGGGGCGAACAGCACGGCCGTCCCGGGTCGTTCAAGGTCTCCGACAAGGAGGAAGCGCGGCTCCACGCCCCGCGGTTTTCCCCGCCCTAGCGGACCCGGTGGATGCGGGTCATGATCGTCTGCTGGATTGTCCTCGGGCTTCGGACATGTGCGATGAGGATTTGGTCCTCACCGGTGTCGAGGACGACGGTTCCGATTCTAAGGACCCGGTCGAGGAGACTCTGGAGGAGCTCGACCCGCTCGACCTTCGTATAGGGCATCACGTTCTCGCGCCGGCGCAGGATTCCATCGTGCCGAATCACGCGGAAGTCCGTAACGACGTACTTTGTGGAGATCCGCTTGAGCTCCGCGATGATGAGAAGGAGCAGGGCGAGGAACACGAGGAAGCCCGATCCGGCGAGGACGACAAGGGAGCGCGGAATCGGCAGGTTCGGAAGAGATACCTGGAAGAACCACAGTAGAAACGCGATGACCAAGAACACGATCGCGACCGCGTAGTGCTTGAACGCGATGAGCCGCGTAGGCCTCACCGCATGGAGCGTCGTTTCCGAGGCGATCATGAACGAGAGCGTCGAACCGGAGGGCTGCGTAAGAACGTTTCGGGACCATGGCCACCTCATGCGAGTGCCGCCGGATTCATATAGTCTGAAGTGGCTTCATACGATTCGCGGAGGGACTAGTATGACGATTCTCTTCGGCACCCTCGGGTGGCGGCCGCAGAGCCTGATGCCCTCGATCAAGTCGACGGCAGAGCTCGAGCGGGTCGCGTTTTACCACAGCTCGCACGAGAAATCACGCACCGCCCGCGCGAAGGTCATGGAGTTCTGCAACACGCTCAGCATCCCTGTGACGGCGGTCGAACTGAGCGACGCCTTCAATCTGCTTGAGATCGCGCGTCGAATCCGAGAGGACGTCGTGAAGGCCCGAACGGGAAGCGCGACGTCCGTCCGTTTCAACATCGCGGGCGGGACGCGGTTGATGAGCAGCGCGGCGTTACTCGTCTGCATCCTTGAGGGAATCCCGACGACGTACGTTCACGACGAGACGTACGAGGAGATCCAGCTCCCGCTGCTGAAGGTGAACTACGCGGAACGACTCTCCCCCAAGCAGCTGGAAATCCTCGCGTATCTTGTCGCGCACCGCGAGAAGCCGATGACGGAGACTGGGCTCGCAAAGGCCCTCGGCGTACACAAAAGCACGATGAACCACCACGTACACCAGCTTCGCGCGAAGGGCGTTGTCGAGGTTGTCCCGAACCCGAAGGACTCTCGCGCGCACTGGGTCCGCGCGGCACCGGCCGCCGATCTGCTCGTCGGATGATCCGATGGCCCGCATCCTAATCTCGACGTTCGGATACGATGAGGGGAAGGTGCTCCGCGCCCTCCGGTGGCTTTCGTACGACCGCCTCGTACTTCTCGCAGGTTCCGACTCGCTCCGCAAGCCCGGCTTTCGAAAGCTGCGGGACGCGGAGCGGGCCGCGGGCGGGGAGGTCGAGGTCGTCCGTGTCGATCCATTCGACTTCCGTTCGTGCTTCGAGGGAGCCTGCGGCGCGATTGAGCGAAACCGCAGGGCGGAAAACGAAGTCCGTGTGAACGTGAGCGGCGGGACGAAGGTCCTCGCAGACGCCGCCCTGCTGGCCGCGTATCAGGAAGGCGTCGAGGTATGGCACTGCGAGGACAAGCCGTTGCGACTTCCAGTTCTCCGTGGCGTCCGGTTCGTCGACTCCTTCTCGGAGGCCGAGCGTGCGGCGCTGAGATCGCTAGGCGGACCGACGCTGGTCGGCAAGCTCGTCGAGCAGCTGCGAGCGGAAGGCATGCGCGAAGCTAGCGTGAATCGGGCGCTCGTTTCCCTGCGGCAGCGGGGACTCGTGAGGATGACGATTCAGCGGGGTAGCGCGGTCGTGTCAATCGAGCCGCGCTCCGAGTGGTTCGTCCGGGGTCTCCTCGGACGGTGAGCCTCCACAGAGTCCTCGACGTGCGAGCTCCAGAGATCGCATTGGGCCCTAGGTCCGGGTGGGTCTTTGTCGTGCGCCCGAGCGCGCTCGGAACTCCACGCGTCGGATAGAATCACGCAGGTCGGCTCCGAGGAGACGTGCGCCGCGAATCCCTTAAGTAGAGGCGGTCAATCGGGCGATCGTGCGGACACGCGTCGAGATTCACCTTAAGAAGGGCGTCGCGGACCCGGAGGGCGACAACGTCCTGAAAGCTCTCAAGCTTCTCGGGTTCTCGTCCGTCGCGGGCGTCCGATCGATCAAGGTGTTCGAGATTGACCTCCCGGAGCGATCGCGCGAGAAGGCAGAGGCCATCGTCGAGGACATGTGCCGGCAGCTGCTCGCGAATCCCGTGATCCACGACTACCGTATCCAGTTCCCCCGCCGTGCAGCGACCCCGAGACGACGCCCGAAGAGGTGAGTTACGCGTAGCCGCGCACCCGGTGTCGCTGGTCGATATTCCAGGTGCCCATCTGGTCCTTCGCTATGAGGTCCGACTTCGCGAGCTCCCGCTCCGCAGCCTTTACGAAGTC
>DATESQ010000028.1:0-12677 GCA_035283985.1 Thermoplasmata archaeon
CAGGTCACCCGTGGCGGACTGCGTCCAGGCCGTCGCGTTGTCCCACTCTCCCGCCGTCGCGATACCGTCGATTGTGGGCGGCGTGGATTCCTCGGTCACCGCCCCCGGCTGATCCGGAGAGGAACTTGGCCCCCACCGCGCGAGTAGGTCTCGCGGCGGTGTCGCCCCGATCGTGACATAGGCGGTGATAAGATGTGCCTTCAGCATGAGGTCGAACTTGCCATCGTCGCCAGAGCTCTGGTCGTCACCGTACCACCAGAACCAGTCGCTCCCCTCGGCCGTGAAGATTGCCTCCCACGCGCGCTTCACCGCCGGGCTGCTCGTCGGATCCACGAAATCGCGACCCTCTTGGGCGAGCGTGTAGCTGGCAACGGCCCTCCGGGCGGCGACAAGTCGCGACCACCCAACCTGCTCCTCCTCCTCACCGCTCCACGTCCGGAAGTCCGCGTCAATCCAGCTTCCTGAGTGTAGGGTGCTCATCGGGACCTTCGAGAGACCGGGCTGTGCGAGGAAGTTCCCAATCCTCCAGGTGCGGAGCCAACCCGCCGTCTGGGCCGCACTGAGATTCTGGTAAAGAGCGTTGAGGAAATCTCGCCCGTCGTTCGGGTAGCCAGCGAGGAACATCCAGTTCTCCCCGTCCGCCGCGAGCGTGACGAGACCGCTCGCGCGCTGTGCGTCGGTAAGATTATCGTGATACGCCTGCAAGATGCCCATGAAATCCGCGATGGCTTGACTTGTGGGCATCCCCCCATACGTGAAGGATACACGGTTCGAGATCTCCGTGTCGCGGAACACGATGGAAATCGTGCGACCCGCCTCCGTCGCCGTGTACGCGCGGGAGATGTTCACATAGCGCTCGACGGGCGTGGTCCGCCCGACGAGTTGCCCTCCGACCCGGCTCTTCCAGAGTACGCCCTCGTCCGAAGACGTCCAGTTGAAGCCCGCGTCGACGGCCGCAGGAATCACGGACTGGGACACGGACTGTTCGCTGTGCCATACCCCGGCCGCCGCGCGCCCGAACCGCGCCTGATAGAAAGCGGATGCGTTCGTGTACTGATACCGCGCGTCCTTCTCCCACGTTCCCTTTGAAATATTGTGGACGGCGTCCTCCGACGGCACAACGGAGTCCATCAGGAGCGGAGCGATTGGATGATAGAACGGTGTGGTGATGACCTCGGCCTGGTCCGCGTCTTGAGCGGCCTTGTAAAACCCGACGACCCCGGACATGATCGCGCGTTGAATCGCGAGGACCGTCTCCGTGTCCGCCTGGGTATACCCTGTTCCCTTTCCGAGGAGTGAGATGATCGTGTCATTTCGTTCCGCGAGGTTGTAATCACCCTCGATGTATGGAATGCTGATTTGGTGAAGGAAGAAAATTGTCTCAAGGTCCTGGAGTTCCGTATTGTTCAAGCTCAAGGGATCCGCACTGACTTTCGCAACGAGGAAGTTCAGGCGGGGCCACGCCGCGTACGTGTTATACCAAGGGTTCGCGGTCGTGTTGTTTGCGTAGTGCCAAGGAGCGAGCCGGATGAACTCCCCCGCGATCATTCCCCGCTGATCGGGTGTCGCCGTCGCTAGATCGATCCGTGCGAGCTCGATATGGTTGTCAATCGCACCCGCGGCGTAGTCCTCGATCTGGAGAATCAGGGAGGGGACGAGATTAAAGGTCACGTTGATCGCCGGATATTCCATCAGAATCTTCGGATGATCGAGGTATTCCTCCGGAGTGTGATCTCGGACCCACGGCATCTCGTACTTGCCCGTGAGGATGTTCTTGTACAGCGGTTGATGCATGTGCCAGAGAATTCCAAGGTTGAGGGGAGATCCCTGGTCCGGCGCGGGGGGCACGGTCGACCCGCCAGCGATAAACGCGAGCCCACCGATGGAGAGGAGGAAGGCGAGAACGATCGCTGCGCTCCTAGTCGGCAACGGCCCACTCCCCCGACGGATTGTCATCCGCCCCTGGCTACTTATCGTTGGTCCCCCGCGAAACTCGGGGCAGGAAAGGGAAAGTGAAGGGGACTAGACGTCAAGGTCCCCTTCGCGCTTCGGAGGTTGTTGACCCCGCCTTGCGAGCATCCACAGGACGCCCAACGCCACCGCAATGATCACGAGCACGCCGACGCTGATGCCGAAGACCGTCGGCGAGATCCCCGCCGGAGTCGGCGCCGGGGGTGCGGCCCCCGCTACCACAGTAACGCTTGAGGTCGCGACATTCGCTGCGGTCCCATTGCCAGCCGTTGCGGTCACCACGACCGATGTGTCGCTCGTCACGGACTTCGCCCGCAGTGTGAACGTCGCCTGGCCGCTCGCATCTGTCGTCTTAGAGGCATCGCCCACGATGTCGAAGCCGGTTCCGGGCGACAATGAAATCGCCACGGTCGCGCCCGCGCGTGCGGCGCCCGCATCACGGAACGTGAACGTCACCGTTGTTGTAGCGTCGGCCTCGACGAGGGTCGCACTCGCCGTGCCCGCCATCGCATAGACGTGGACGAATGCCTTCACGGTCATCGAAACCGTGCCCGTGGTCTGAACCGTCGCGTTCGTTCCTGTGGCCGTGAGGGTTGCTGCCACGTCGGCCTCCGAATAGGCTGCGCGCACAGTGAACGTCGCTTGGCCTTGGGCGTTCGTAGCGGCGGACAACGTAATGACGGCAAGGGCCGGTTGATCGCTCGCCAGCGTGACCGTGGCGCCGGAAATCGGCGCTCCTTTGTCGGTGAACGTCGCGGTTACCGAGCTTTGCTGTCCGGACCCAAGAACACCGTCGGCCGCGGCCAGGAACACCCGATACGCGTGCGGGATTATCTGCGCCTTCACCGTAATCGTCACGGTGCTCGTCGCGGAATCCGCTCCTACCGTCGCCGTCGCGATCAGGGTCACGACCGTGTCGACCGACACGACGTTGGCCCGGACCGTGAACTGGGCGGATCCGAACGTGTCCGTTGTCGACGGGTTCGGCGCGAGGATCGTCACGGCCGCCGACGGAGACGCCGACAAAGTCACGCTCGCTTCGGAGAGCGGCAAGTTCCGGTTCGTCACGAAGGCCGTGACGCCCGCAGACTCGCCCGTGTTCAATTGGCTGACGGACGACCGCGAAGTGACGCCTAGCACACTTGCCACGGAGACCGCTCCGTACCACTGAGCGGAGAGGTTGATCTGCATCGCCCGCGTAATGCTCGTGTAGGCGCTCGGAATGTACTGGGCCAGGTCCAAGGCCTGACTCGGTGTGCCCGGGTAGAACGCGAGGTCGTACACGTTCGGGTTCAGCGGCCCGTTCGCGCCGCCTCCCTCCCACGTTTGGGCGGAAGGCTTGACTTGCCGGATGCCGCCGCTCGGCCACCCTGCGCCCGCGTCGTCGTACAGCGCCCCGAGCGCGACGTACGTCCAGTTGTCTGTCTTTCCGATGATGGACCGGTTGAGCCAGAAGTCGAGCTGGGTGCCGCCATTCGACGAATCGGCTATAGCGGCCGTGGGTCTCGGAGAAGACCCAAGGGCAGTGCTCATGTATAGAAGGCTGTACGTGTTGAGTCCTGCATCGAACGTACTGTTCCGGATAAGCAGCTCCGTGCGGTTGTCGCCAGGAGTGAATTCACTGTAGTTCTGGAACGTCCCGACGATCATCCATTCCCATGCGAACTCCGGCGCCACGCTGATGTTCAGCGGGTGACCGGGGTCCGACTCCGGTTGGATGAATTTCACATTGCGCGCGCCACTGCCACGGATGTGATCCTGGTCGATGAACATCACGAACGCGGCCATCCGCTGCCGCCAAATCGTCTCGGCCTGAGCGTTGACGCGGACCGTGTAGTGAATCCAGTTCCCCTCGAGGGTGATGTTCAGGAACCAAATGTCCCCGCGCCCTTGCCACTTCACCGTCGGCTCGTTCGGGTAGACGTAGTTCCCGTCGCCCGTATCGTCGCCTCGCGCGTCCTCCCACACAAACTTGCCGCTAGTCCACGAAGCGAAGTTCGCCGGAGGCGGAGAGGACGTCGTGAACGACGAGAGCGGGGTACTGGCTAGGTTGCCCGCAATGTCGGTAGACTCAATCCAGTAGTAGTACACGGTGGTCGAGTCAAGCGCGGAGAGTGTGACGGAGTGCCCCGTCACAAACTCGTCGATGAATCGCCGGGTCAGCGGCTGAGTCGCCGACGTATACCAGACAGCCGTGTTTGCAATCTCGTCCGATGTCCAGGTAACGACCGCCTGGTTGAACGTTGGAGCAGCGACAACGGAGGAGATAGTGGGTGCCGCCGTGTCCGGGGTGAATCCGATCGCTCCATCGAAGGTGACGTCAGCAAAGGAGGCCATCGTGGCCGGGGTCGTTAATGTGTAGGAGCTGAGTTCAGCTTCCTGAACAGCTTGGGAGGTCGCGAACGCGATGTCCTGGATCTTTGGGTCATTGTTGTTGTTACTCAACCCGCCGCCAAACAAGTACGCCTCGGCAGTCTCGTTCACATCTCGGAACCCGTCCTGGTTCTCGCCGGCGTGGCTTTGAAGGAAGACCATGAACCGCCACGTTGCGCCATCGATGTCGTACCCATCCTTCCCGATGAACGCGAGTGGGATCGATGCCTCAACGGCATCCAGGGATGTGCTGGCCTTGTTCCCGATCGGCGCCCAGTTGCCCGCTTCGTCGAAGATCTTCGCATTCTCCGCGTGCCAGCCCGTGTTGCCGATCTTCACGAAATACTCCCAGCCACTGCCAGAGGCGATGTTCACATTCGGCCGCGCCGTGAGCGTACCGGATCCGTCCTGCGTGGTGTCGATCAGAAGAACCGCCGCGGCGGTGGAGAATCCGTCAGAACCTCCCCAGGGGTTGGTGAGGTTGACGACTTTCACGAGGACGTAAAGGTTGGTCGCGTCTGCCGTAATCCGAACTTCTTGAATGTCGAAGAGGCCATCGCTAAAGTCTGTAGACGTTGGGTAGACGTAGTTCCCATCTCCCGTGTCGTCATTTACAGTGTCGTTCCAGACAAATTCGCTGGCGTCGACGACGCCGGTGTCGGGAGCGACATTGACCCCCGTCCAGTCGCTCGGATCTCCGTCAACCGTAATCGTCTTCGACCCAACCTGGGCCCTCGCGCTCGGTCCGATTACGACGAGAACGGTGAGCCCAAGCAACACGGCCAACACGATAGCAGAAGCTGTTCTCCCCCGAACCATATGTACCCCCCCTCGAGAGGGGAGGGCATCGAGCTGGCTTACTTAATACGTTCGTACATACGCTCGTGGGGCCGGGTCGGCGCGCGGGAGTGGCCAGAGCCCAAAACGCCGTTGTACCCTCTCAATACGTGTCCAGGAGCCGGGAGACTTCGCGAGTCTCGAGATGCATCTTCAAGACGGGGGACTCGACGACCTCGACGTTACGCTCGAGGAGGGCGAGCTCCTTCTCCTCGAGGGCGTCCGGAGACACGGGGATCAGAACGATTGCCTTCCGCTGCATCACGAATTCGTTCACATGCTCGGCGAACATCAGGGTCTGCAGGAAGCCGTTGTTCACGCTTAGGTACTCGATCCCATCGAGAAGGATCACGCACACGCCCTGGTTCTCCTCGACGAACCCGGAGATGAGCTTCGCGAGAGAACCGAGAGCGGTCGGGTTGTGGCGGTCCTGGCCCGGCGTGTGGCTCAGCCAGATGATCCGCGAGTCCTCGACCCCCCGCTCCCGCCGGACGCGGTCGGGATACTGGCGGGTGATCACAACACCGGGGATCTTCGCCTGGGTCAACATCGAAAAGAGGCGGTAGCTGATGTCCGGCTTCTTCTCCTTGATCAGGTAGCAGGCGCCGGGCTCGAGCGGGAAAGAACTCTCCGCGCCTTCGAGTTGCTCCGTCTCCGACTCCATCGAACCCCTCGCTCGCGAGCTGATCGCGTCCATCCCGGACTCTACATCCTCTTTCGCCGCTTTAACGTTGCTTCAATATTATCAGCAAGCAGCTTCGCGGGAATGCCGGGGAGCGAAATCATCGTCGTCTTCCCGACAACGCCCTCCCCGCTCACCTTCGCGTCGATGAACCCGAGCGCATCGAGGTCCCGGATGTACTTCCAGAGCTGCGTGTGGCCCCTCGGCTTTTCCCCGAACTCCTCGCACACGACCGCGTACGCATCTTCGGCCTCTCCGGTCGTCATGTACGTCTTCTTCCGGATCTTCCGCGCGATGGCGAGGAGCACGAGCTTCTGCGGCGTGTCGAGGTCCTTCAGCCGCTCTTGAAGGTCGCTCGGCGTCACGCTCGCCTTCGCGGCCCGGACGTGATCGGGGCCGACCTCGCCCGCGAACTCCTCGTCCGCGAGCGCGCCCGCCCGATCGAGGATGTCGATCGCGTACCGCGCGTCGCCGAATTCCGAGCCGACGTCTGCGATGAGGTCGATGATCTTCCCGTCCATGGTCCCGGGGTGGAACGCGAGCTGAACGCGGATCTCGAGGATGTCCTGCAGCTCCGCGGCCGTGTACTTCGGGAACTCGACGGCATTCGTGCGCCGGAACGTGCTCAGGGCCGCCGCATCGAGCCGGTCGAGAGAATCCTGCCGCTGGGAGATCAGGACAAGGGACACATTCCCGCGCCCGCCCTCCTCCCCGAACCGGGAGAACGTGTACACGAGCTCCGAGCCGCCCGGGCGCCGCAGGAGGGCGTCGACTTCGTCGAGGATCACGATGAAGTGGAGCTGCCTCTTCTCAAGGTTCTTCCGGAGGATCCCGAGCTTTTCCGGGATCGAGAACCCGCGGTCTGGGAATCGCTCGTCGTAGTGCTTCAGGAGCGCGAGGAGGACCGCGTCGTCGCCCGTCTTCTGCCGGCAGTTCACATGGACGAAGTCGAGCCCGCGCCCCTGTTTGTTCGCGTAGACGCGAAAGTCCTCACAGAACCGCTTCGCGGTGTGCGTCTTCCCGGTGCCGACGGAGCCGTACAGGAACGCGTTCGCGGCGATCCCGGAGTCCCCGACGGGGCGGAAAATCGAGAAGAGCCTCTGCATCTGGGCCTCCCGGTGGAGAAGCTTCTCCGGGACGTAGTCGAAGGACACCTTCACGCGGTCCTTGAACACGGAGGGGCCCGTGCGGAAGCTCATTCGGGTTCGATACTGTGGGCGCGCGAATAAAAGCTTTGGCGGGGGAGGTCCTTCGCGTCCCGTGGGCCGGCCCGGGACGTACACCTGCTATGTGTGCCTCCGAACTCACAAGAAGGAAAGCGGCATCGGCCGGGACCACGCGCGGTATGACATCGATGCAGACGCGTCCACGTCCGCGGCGCAGGCGCTCCTCCGCGAGTTCTACCTGCAGACGAAGGGGATTGCGGCCGCCCTCAAGATCCTCGGGTTCGAAGGCGTGCGGATCCACCCTCCACGGTTCGGCGAGGGCTGGCCCTCGAAGGATGCAATCGAGAAGCGATTCCGCGCGCTCGTCCGACGCCACCATCCGGACGCAGGCGGCGACCCGGACGAGTTCCGTCGGATTCGATGGGCCGTCGAGATCCTGAGGAAGTATCGGCCGCCCGAGGAATACCGCGCGTGACCCCTCGCGGCGAAATCATTATGGGTCGTCCGCCCATCGTTGAGGGCCCGGTTTCGCCGGGCAGCCCGTGCTCCGATGGCAATCGACCCGGACGTGCCCCTCTCCGAGATGAAGGCCGACGGCCCGGCCGGAGGCCTCGAAGCGTTGTTCTCACGGTTGAGAGCGAGGGAGCTCCGAGCGCTCGCGGCCCGGCACGGCGTCGAGCTGACCCAAGCCCGCGCCAAGCGCGAACTCGTCGCAGCCCTCATGAACCATCCTGCGGCACCGGTGATTGCCGAGGAGGCCCGGCTGCGTCTCGAGGCGCTCGAGGGCGGCCAGCTTGTCCCTGCGGAACCCGGCGCGGAGCTCTCCGAGGATGAGCGACTCCTCAGCGAGAGCCTCGCGACCCACATCGATTTCGCGCGGGCGACGGAACTCCGCCACCAGGCCAGGGCCTACTTCGAGGGCGGAGATTTCGAGCAGGCGATCCGTGCAGCGGAGGGGGCGGGCCGCCTCTCGGGCGCGAACGCGGTCGCGTTCCAGCGCGCGATCTGGGCCTACGTGATCCTCGCGAGCCAGCGGATCATCGAGGGATGCGAGAGGGCGAACCAGCCCGTCGAGAATGCGCGGTCGCTCCTCCAGGAGGCCATGGAGGCGTTTCGGGGGGACGCGGTCGGGGATCGTCCCGAGACAGTCACGAAACTCGCGGAGGTGTCGCGGACCCTCCACGCGAAGGAGGTCGCGCGGGTACGGAGCGAGGTGAGCCGGATCCAGGCCTTCGTCGCCCAGGTTGCGAACACGGGGGCGAGCGTACTCCAGCCGGAGCTGATGCTGCGGCGGGCGCGGGACGCCCTCCGGGGACACGACCCGTTCGACGGGGCGCAGCTCGTCGCGGAGGCGGAGCGGCTCGCGGACGAGATCCTGCGGGCCCGCATCCAGGAGATTGAGACCGCGATTCCGGAGACCGCCGCGATGATCGACGAGGCCCGGAACGTCGGGGCCGCCGTGGAGGAGGCGGAACACCTCCTTGAAGAAGCGAAAGCCGCGGCGTCCGCAAAGGAGTACGTCTCCGCTTCGGAGCTCGTCCATCGCGCGGAGCGCGCGGCGATCGCGAGCCAGCACCGCCAGATCGAGATCGCGATGGACCTCCGGCGCCGCCAGCTCGAGAAGGCGGAGGAGGTCCTCCAGTCCTTCGAGCCCCTCATCGCGGAGGCGGAGGAGTTCGGGCAGAACGTGATGGAGGCCCGCATCATGCTCCGCCAGGCCCGGGACATCCTTGCGAAGGAGGACTATGTGAACGGGATGATCTTCGCGCGGAACGCCGCGGAGATCGCGCGACGTCTCGAGCCCGCCGTCGTCGAGGAACGCGCCCGACGGGGGATCCGGATGCCGACGAGTGGCGTGTGCGGTTCCTGCGGCTCCACAAGCATGACGTTCCAGAGCGACGGATGGGGCGCGTGCCGGCATTGCGGACACAAGGTCCCGTGGCGGCGGCCCGCGCGGCTCCTGGACCGCTTCACGCGCGTGCTCCGGCGCTAGGTCTCGAGGGTCTGGAAGAAGCCCCGCAGGATGTCCGTCCGGGTCACGATCCCGACGACCTTCCCCTTCTCGACGACCGGGACCCGGTGGATTCGGTGCTTCGCCATGAGCTGAATCACGGTCTCGACCTCGTCGTCGGGCCGGACGAAGACAACGTCCTTCGTCATGACCTTCTCGACGGGCCAGTTCCCGACCTCCGCGAATGCGGAGGCGGCGGCTTCGTGGCGGACGACCTCGACGAAGGAAATCCCGAAGCTGATCTCCGGCGGCATCAACATCCGCAGCTCCTTGTGCTGCGTCTTCAGCGCCTCGAGGATGTTCAGCTCCGTGAGCATCCCGACGAGCTTCCCTGACGCGTCCACGATCGGACACCCGCCGACCTTGCTCTCCGAGAGCGCGACGGCCGCCGCGGCGACGGACGCCTTGGGCGGGAGCGTAAACGGGTTCGGGGACATCACGCCGCGAACCTTCATCGGACGACAGAAGGCCCTCGGCCCTCTTGAGGGTTCCCTCCCTCTCCGAGGAAACCGCTCGGTCTAGCGCGCGATACGGACGGCGGTATCTTCAAGAACGCCCTGGGCGTCGGCTCCGTGATATGGTGCGCGGGGCCGCGGCCCACTTCTTCTTGAAGGAAGAGGAGTACGAAAGGTACTATCCCCTCGTCCTCGGCGTCTTCCAGAACAACGAGTTCCTGGTCGCGGATTCGGACCGAGTCGAGGACCGGTCCATCCTGAAGGGCATTCCCCGCTCCGGCTCGGGCCACGGCCTCGAGGTCGAGATCCGTCGACGGCCGAAGGGCGTGGACGTCCACGTCCTCGTCGTGCCCCTCGACGAGCTCCCGGAGGAGCCGGGACGGTACCTGAGCCGGGAAGGCGTGTTCGCGACGCTGCAACCGGATGCCGGAAGCGGGTCGACGCTCAACCGCCTGCTCCCGTCCCTCAAGCGGGTGGGCGGAGGGCCTCCGCGGGACCCGCAGTTCGACCGGCGGCCCCATCAGGTTCCCTCGTGGATTTTCTTCGATCTGAAAGGCGGAGCGGTGTCCGGTGTCCTTGGGACCGTTCTCGGGACCGTCGCGGGCTCATACGCTCTGTTCTGGGCCCCGGACGGAGCGTACCGGAGCAACGAAGCGCTCCTCGCGGTCCTCCTGTTCGTCCTCGCTCCATGGTTCTCCGGAATCTGGGCGCGGTCCGCGGTCCGCGGCGCCGCGGCCGGATTCGTGACCGTGTTCGTGCCGATCCTGCTTTACGCCGTCAGCGTGCTCGGCTACGGCCTCCCGGATCTCCTCCGGGCTCCGGGGATGCCCACGGTCGACACGCTCCTCGACGTCTTCGGAGGCCTCGCTCTCATGGTCCCCGCCGCGCTCGGCGTTCTCGGTGCGATTCCGGGCGCAATCGCGGGCGGGGTCGGGGGAAAGATCTTCCCGCTCCGGGAGCCGAAGCCGAAGTCCACGGACTAAGAACCGCGGAACGTATTTGAACCGCAATCTTCTGACCGCGGTTCGTGCGAAGGTCGGAGATCCTGCGGAGGCCCGTCCGGGACATCGAGGTCGGGCGGGGCACGATCGCGTCTCTCATCGACCAGATGGAGATGGGCGGTGGTTTCACCGCGAAGAAGGTCGCGGTTGGCGTCGACATTCTCCGCACGATGTTCCGCGGCAAGGACTGCGTTACGTTTCTCTCGTTCCCCGCCGCGCTCGTCGCGACGGGCGTACGCGGCGTCCTCCGAACGCTCGTGCAGCGGAAACTCGTGGACGTCGTGATCACGACGTGCGGAACCGCGGACCATGACCTCGCGCGCGTGTGGCGGGACTACTACCACGGCGACTTCGACATGGACGACGTGCAGCTCCACCGCCTCGGCGTGAACCGGCTCGGCAACGTGCTCGTGCCGAACGAGTCGTACGGCATCGTACTCGAGAAGAAGCTCCGACCCTGGCTCCGCGACATGGTCCAGAAGAAGGTTGCGTGGTCGACGAAGGAACTCCTGTGGGAGTTCGGACGACGCACACAGGACACGTCGTCAATCCTCTACTGGTGCCACGCGAACAAGATCCCGATCGTGGTCCCCGCAATCACGGACGGCGCGGTCGGCTACCAGCTGTGGTCGTTCTGGCAGGACCACAAGGACTTCCGGATCGACGAGTTCCGCGACGAGGCGGAGCTGTCCGACATCGTATTCACCGCGAAGCGCACGGGCGCTCTGATCCTCGGCGGCGGCGTCTCGAAACACCACACGATCTGGTGGAACCAATTCCGCGGAGGGCTCGACTACGGCGTGTACATCACGACCGCCGTGGAGCATGACGGTTCGTTGAGCGGCGCGCGACTCCGGGAAGGGATCTCGTGGGGAAAGGTGAAGGAGACGGCGCGCCAGGTCACGGTCGAGGGCGACGCCTCGATACTTCTCCCAATCATGATCGGGGCGGCCCTCGATCGGCGCCGGTGACCTGCGGCAAAGCGATCTACTTCAGAGTATAGTACCCGGCCGCCTTCTCGCGAGCGCGGCGTTTCACATAGCCTTTCGACTCGAGTTCCTGGAGCGCCTGCAAAACCATTCCCTTCGGCAACTTCGACATGTTCGTGATCGCGTCCGCGTCGCGCATCCTGTCTTCGGAGGTGAGCCCCGCGGCCTTCATCACGTCGTACACCTTCGACGCGCGGTCCGACGTGTCGTCTGGCATGGCGGTATCTCCCCGGCCCCGCGACGAACCCAGCGAGCCCTTAATAAGGTTTCCTCGATAGTTCTCCGACGTGGCGGGCGCGTGCAAAGATGTCCTCGCGGACATCATCGAAAAGTTCGGACGGGTCCGAATTATCCAGCGCCCGCTCCCCGTGCCCGAGGGGAAAATCAAGGACTCGTGGCGGGTCGCGGCGTGGGTCGCGGGCGGGCTCGTGTTCGATGACGGAGGCCGCGTCGTCCTCGTGAAGCACCACCCCGAGACCGGATGGCCTGACGAGTGGGTCCCACCCGGCGGACTCCTCGAGGCGGGGGAGCCTGCGGACGAGGGGTTCCGCCGCGAGGTCCGCGAGGAAACGGGAATCGAGGTCAAGGAACTCCAGGTCACGCGGATCTTCAACAACGCGTATCAGGAGCCGTCCGGGAAGCGGTACCCGTTCTACTTCGTGCAGTTCGTCGCCCGTGCGGCGACGCACGACCTCCGCCCCGACGACCACGAGGTGCGGGAGGCGCGTTGGTTTCGCGAGCTCCCGCCGGACATGGCCTTCCGCGATGACTACGTCGAGGACTTTGCCCAGTGGCGAGATGCCGTCCGAGGACGCCGTTCCTGAGTCGAGCGGGATCCGTTGAATCCCGATACGCCATGGTTTTTATCGAGAAGACTTAAATAATGTTCTCTCAATGCAACCGCGGGAATTCACATGGCAGCCGCACCTGGGTCGCCCGCCTACATGCCGCCGATGAGGCCCGCTCGACCGATCGGAATTGCAATTCTCGCAATCCTGACGATTCTGTTCGGCGTCCTTGGCCTGCTCGGCGGACTCGTCGTCTTGGGACTCGGCGGTTTTGGATTCGCCGTGGGCCTCGGTCCTCTCGGGGCCTTCGCCGCTGCGGTCGGGGCGATCATCGTCCTCGTCAGCCTCATTGCAATCGTTGCCGGCTTCGGACTGTGGAACCTTCGGCCCTGGGCCTGGTGGCT
>DATESQ010000029.1:0-4431 GCA_035283985.1 Thermoplasmata archaeon
GTGCGCGTTCCCGCCGATCGGCCACGCGCCGAAACCGACCTCGGAGACCTTCAAGCCCGTACGGCCGAGCGTGCGGTACTTCATCGTTGCGAATCCTGGGGACGAGCAAGCCGCGCTCGTTTATGAGCGTGCGCTCCGCGAACCGAAGGTCTAAGCAGAGGGTTCCGTGCCACGCAAGGATCGGACTGTGAAGAACATCATTGATGTGCGAGACTTCACGAAAGTGTACCCGCCCGCCGAATGTCGTCGCGGTGAATTTGATGGAGACCGAAGCTATTAGGCGGCTTCTGACATCCCTGCGGCCGAAATGGACTGGGCCGCGTGGCGGGATGAGTTCCCGATCTTCGAGACGAAGACGTACCTGAATACGTGCTCGCTCAGCCCTCTCGCGAGACGCGTCCGGGCGGCTCACGACCGCTATCTCGATGAGTGGGACCGCCTCGGGTCCGCGGCGTGGTACGCGCACTGGCTCGATGCGCTGGATGGGCTCCGTGGCAAGGTCGCTGAGCTCCTCGGGGCCTCCAAGGACGAGGTCGCGCTCGCGCCGAGCGTCTCCGTCGCGCTGTCCTCGATTGCGAGCTGTCTCGACTACCGCGATCGCCCGAAGGTCGTGATGTCGGACGTGGATTTTCCGACTCTGGGCCATCAGTGGGCGGTCAAGCCAGGCGTCGAGCGCGTGTTCGTTCCTTCCGAGGACCGGATTTGGGTTCGCCCGGAGGCGTTCGAGGCCTCGATCGATGACCGCACCGCGGCGGTCGCGACGTCTCATGTGATCTACGTGAGCGGGGCGATCCAAGACATCGCGCGAATCGCGAGAGTGGCTCGCCGCAACGGAGCCGTCTCGATCATCGACGCGTATCAGGCGACAGGTCAGCTCCCAACGGATGTCAATGCCGCGGGGATCGATATCCTAGTCACGGGCGGCTTGAAGTGGCTTCTCGGTGGAACAGGAATCGCGTTCCTGTACGTTCGCCGCGATCTGATACGAGAGCTCTCTCCGACGATCACGGGATGGTTCGGCAACGACAGGCAGTGGGAGTTCGATCCGAAATCGTTCGAATATCGGCGTGACGCGCGTCGGTTCGAACTCGGAACGACCGCGAACGCGGCCGTCTACGCGGCGTCCGCGGGGATCGACATTGTCCGTGAAGTTGGCGTGGATCGAATCCGCGCTCGGACGACGGAACTTGGAAACGACCTTGTAGATCGTGCACGGGATGCGGGCTTCGAGGTGAAATCGCCTGAGGAGCCGGAGAAGAGGGCGGGCATCGTGATGATCCGCCACCCGGACCCCGCCCGAACCGTCCAGGAGCTCGCACGCGAGGACATCATCGTGGACTACCGCCACGACCGGGTCCGAGCTTCGCCCTACTTCTACAACGTGCCAGAAGATAACGCCCGGATCATCGATGCGATGAAGCGCCTCCGGTGATTTCGGAGAATCCCTTCGTTTCGGCCAGACATCTCTGAGCAAGCCAGGTGGCCGAGATCAGCACCGAGGAAAGCAGCCAAGTAGGTGCGATGACATGCCGCCGACGGAAGTGGCCATGCCGGAGAACGTCGTGATCATTCTGCACTTTCGAGAGTCGCAGGCACCGGACTTTGAACGTCTCTTTGAGGAGGAGGTGCTTCCCCTTTGGCGGGAATTCAAGGCGCGAGGGAAGTTCATCTTCGCGTCGCTGTCACGCGTCTTCGATGATCATCTCCGGAAGGGCATTGTGGACTACATGCTTTACTTGGAACTTCCGGGCCGAAGGGAGCACGACGAGTTCGACGAGCATCCGCCCTTCCTTGCGTTCCTCGAGAAAGCCAAGGCGATGCAGCCATCGGAGCCGGAGGTCCGGCTCGGCGTGCCCCTCTTCCGTGTTTGATCGCACCGGCGCCTCTCGAGCCAGGTTGTGTCCGCACCACTTGCTAGTCCTCGCCCAGCCGATGGCGCGTATTCCGCATCCGAGGCGCGGGCGCCCTCAGAGCGAAGAAGAAGCCAGATGGCCGCCGGAAGGCGCTTTCTGTTCCGCATATGTTGTAACGCCCTCGTTCCCCTGAAGCCCCGCCCGGGCGGGCGCGGCACCTTCCCATGTTCCGCTCGCGTTAGGGTCCCCCTCCGGCCGCTCGGAGGTCGACGGTGCGGGCGCGGGGGGACGTCGTGCGGACGCGAGCCTTCGTCACGAAAATCGACGAATGGGAGAAGGTCGCCCGGGCCCACGGGGAGTTCTTCCGGGACATCCGACGCGCGCTAACCATGGTCCAGGTGAGCCGCCTCCTCGACCCGCGGATGTTCGTGGAGATCGAGGTGGAGGCAGTCGTGCCCGAATCGACGTGAGGGATTCGGCATAGGGCTCGGCGGTTCGGCCTTGCCGACGCGAGGGTGGAGGCCCGAAAGAACGGACGCTCACTATAAGGAGAACCGCCCGCATGGAGGCACCTCATGGCCCAAGACGACCTGCGCAAGGAAATCCGGGAGCTTCGGGCCCAGATCGAGGCCCTACGGACGGCCCTGTCCGACGTCACGAGGCCGTACGCGGAATTGATGGCCTACGTCGACCGCCTGCAAGACGTGTCGCGCGGCTACTTCCGGATCCTGGGCCTCTACGCGAAGTACGGCAAGGTGTCGCCCGATTTGGTGATTCCCGGCCTGAAGGACGACATCTCGCGCCACATCGTCGTCGAGCTGTTCGACCGGCCGGATCGCAACATCTCCCAGATCACGGAGGCCGTTAAGGCGAAGCGCGGGACCGCCTCCCGCCGGATCGTGCGGGAGCGGCTCGAGGACTTGCAGCGGCAGGGGATCGTCGTCGCCACGCCCGGCTCTCGAACCCGGACGTTCCGGGTGGCCGAGGAAGTGGCCGAGAAGTGGTCACAAGTGCTCGGCGTCCCCAAGTACCGGGACCAGCCTCATGAGGGGTCGGACAAGGCAGGTGAACGGAATGGGTGAGGAAAAGCACGGAATGAAGACGGGAGAAATGAAGGAGATGCTCGAGGTCTTCTCGGAGAAGATCCCCACGCTCCTGAACAGCCTCACGGACGCGATCTACGGCAAGGACGCGTCCGCGAAGTTCGGGGCCGCTGTGGCGGACTTCTTCAAGACCCTGAAGGGGAGCGGCATGACGGACGAGCAGGCCTTCAAGCTGACGGAGCAGTACATGTCCTCCCTCAACCTCGGCGGGATGATCGCGAAGGCCGTCGGGAAGCACCGCGAAGGCGAGGAGTGATGGCGGACCGCGGGGACCGGCTGCCCGTGGTCCTCCTGGGGACCCTCCCGGGCCTGGGGGCCCGCTTCGGCTGGGGTTTCCTCCGCTACCAGGCGCGCCGGAAGCGCGGCGTCCGGGCGTTCCGGAGAGCGCTCCTCCGCAGCGGCATCCCGAGGGACCGCGTGGAGCCTCTGGCGCAGGCCTACCACGACATCGGGTCAGTGCGTAGCCTCCTCCGTACCGGCCTAGCCGCGTTACGGTGAAGAGGCACAGCCTTTCCCTTCCGAGGTGCGGGGAACTCGCGTTTCAAGCTCCTAGGCTCGCGGCGGGGGACGGCCTCAAAACCCCAAACTCATGGGGATGAGGAACGGGCTGTCGCACAGTCCGTGATCGCGGGACGGTTCTATAGGGGGGCGGAACAGAAGAAGCCAGGTGGCCGCCGGAAGCCCCTTTCTGTTCCGCATGTGTTGTAACGCCCTCGTTCCCCTGAGGCCCCGCCCTGTGGGACGCGGCACGTTCTCTTTATTACCCTCTGTGACTCTCGGGGCGGGCGATGCTTTGCCAGCGACTGATGAAAGCCAAGAAACGGAGGCGACGAAATCCGTCCCTATCCTCCTCGACAAGCCCCATCGACCTATACGGTGACGGGTGAGCCATGGGCGTCTGCAGTGAGTGCGGAAAGCAAACACAGTTCGAATGGGTCCGGCCGGATGGAGGGAAGCAGAAGATTGAACAGGTCGAACCCAAGGACCTCATCTGCCTGAGCTGTTACATGCGCCTCTACGGGTCGTAGGGCCAATGGCGTGAGTGGCATCGCCTCCGCAAGTGCAACTGATTCGCGGCAGAGGATAGCCTCGAGAACCCCTAACTCGTGACGATGGGGAGGGCCGTCGGACGGCTATCGCGCTAGCGCGTCGATGAGTACCGGATGGCTTCCCCTTCATGGAGCCGTCGGATGATGGTGGCTTCGCTCACGTCGAAGCGCGCGCCATCGTTCGGAGGCCCGTTTCCATGGAGGCGCCGAACGTAAGAAGCCAGGTGGCCGCCGTAAGCCCCCTTTTGTTCTGACGGCATTGGACTAAGCGTCCGACCTGGCGCGATCTCGCGCCGATTTGGACTTGCTCCGGCGGGGAGTCGCCGTCTCACCAGATCCCGCGCCAACGTCGCCGCCATCGCGGTTCATCCTGCGACGCGGGCTGTGTCGTTTCTGCGCCCTTGCCGTCCCTCTCGGGACCCCCGC
>DATESQ010000030.1:0-26780 GCA_035283985.1 Thermoplasmata archaeon
GTGACCGGATAAGTGCCCGACGCGGAGTAGGCGTGTGTCGTTACAGCTCCAGAGCCCACCGCGCCATCACCGAAGGTCCAAGAGTACGAAACGATCGTGCCGTCCGGATCCACGGAGGCAGAGGCATCAAACACAGCCGGAACTCCCGGGCCAACACGAGCGGGCGTTGCTGTGAATGACGCCTTTGGCGGTTGCGCAGACTCGAAGAAACGATAGATCGTCGTTGGCGTCGTGAACCAGATCGCTCCATCGGGTGCGGACTCCACGTCGAGTATTGGCTCCGGGACCGTGAGGATCACCTCTTCTCCGACGACGGCATCGTAGTTCGGCGGCTCGAGGTCGAGCCTGCGGAGGCTGGCGGTATTGAATTCGCCCATGATGAGGTCCCCCCGCCACGCCGAGAATTTCGTGCCAATGTAGACTGCAGCATTTACCGGCGCCGTCACCGGCGTATACCACGCGATTGGCAGGATCGGGATCGGGCCATCCTGGTTCGTGTTTTGCGGATACGGAAGGACCGACGTGTCGCAGGTCTGCGAAGGCCCCCAGCCGAAGTTTCCGCCGGGGACGAGAAGATTCACTTCGTCGTTGCAGTCGGGTCCGTTCTCCGTGATGTACGGATTCCCCGTCGCGGGGTGGAACGTAAGCCCGAACGGGTTCCGGTGGCCGTACGTGTAGATGTACGGGTTTGCATTCGGGTCTCCGGCAAACGGATTATCGGCTGGAACCGTTCCATCAGGATTCATCCTCAGAACCTTGCCCGCGAGGCTGTTCAGGTCTTGGGGGGTGAACGCCTGAACATCGTTTTTCGTCGAGTCGCCGGTGGTCGCATACAGCTTTCCGTCAGGCCCAAACCCGATGATGCCCCCGTTGTGGAGCGTGGCGGCGGGAATCTGGTCCAGGATGACCTCATGGAACACGCCGATGTTTCCCGGGGCCCGAATCCGGACCACTCTGTTATAGAAAGTCCCGCTAGTCGTGTCATTGAACGTCTGGTACGCGTAGATCCATGGCTCAGAGGAGAACTGAGGGTGCAGGGCGAGGCCGAGGAGCCCCATCTCCCCAAAGGCGGCTGTGTTCGGTAGCGTGTAAAGCGGATCCGGCAAAAGAAGACCGTTCTCAATTACCCAGATATTGCCGGTGAATATCTCCGCAAAGAATATCCTGCCATCGGGGGAAAAGGCGAGGGCGACCGGGAAGTCCAATCCGGTCATGTACGCCTCCAGGACAGGAGCCCCCGAGACCGTTGGGGAGTTCGGAACTAGAAACACCCCAAGAAACAGAATCGCAGCGATCGCTGCAATTGCAATTGTCCTCCTCACGGAGCCTCGTGAAACCGCGAGGGCTAGAAAAGCTTGTCGAGAACTACTGCACCGCGCGGAGACATTGAAACGGCAGCAGTCTTTATGGCCCCAGAACGCATCGGCGCGATGGTGATGTCCACGGCGAGGGAGGGAAAATCGGAGATGCGGGAGGTCGTGCGGAGACACCTCGACAACAAGGGGTACGTCGTCCGTGTCACGACGCACCGGGAGGGGGACAACCTCATCGGCCGGCTCCACGTGACGGATGCGGGGAGCGACGAGACCGTTGCGAAGCTCGTCGCGGTCGGGAAGGTCGACAACATCGAGGTCGTCTTCGGGATCGACGCGTCGGAGGGCATTCTTCGGGAATTCATCAGCCAGGCGCTAAACGTCGCGGAGTTCTTGCGGTACATGGTCCCGAGCGTTTCCGTGAAGGAAGGGTAGCGCCCCGGACTCCCACACCGTCACGGTTAAATACGGTCCGCCATCTGGGATTGCAGGTCCATGCACGCCGACCGTGTTCTTCTCGCCCTCGATGAACAAGCGAAGTGGCGCGAGCGGAAGACCCGCGTCGAGGAACACCTCCGCCAGCTTCAGAGCCGGCGGCGGTACCTCTGGCGGGAACTCGAGCTCGCCCGTCGGAAGGTCGGGGAGATCGAAGGTTTGATCGATCACATGCGGGGCGACGTGATCGGCCCCTTCGACCTCCGGGGCTCCGGCATGCCGTTCGTCGAAACCCGCCCCACGGACTTGGCACTCCTCCGGTGATCCAATGGCCGACCCCGTTGCACGCGCCCACGCGGAACTGGAGCAATGGCGGCTCCGGGAGCGGCAACTCCTCGAAGCGCTCAAAGACCTCGACGAGAAGGAGGCCCGCCTTCAGACGGAGCTCGATCGCGTGGACCGACAGGTCGCGTATTACGAGTCCCTTACGCGCGACATGAAGAAGGAACTCGGGCCGCCGAAGCTGTCGACGCTCCTGACGTCGTTCGCTCGCGGCAGGTGAGTCCCTGCGCGTCGTCGTCGACGGCGTCCCGCGGGACGTTCGCACGGTCTGGTTCGAGGACGGCGCCGTGAAGCTGATTGACCAGCGGGCGCTCCCCACCACATTCCGTATCCTGGAGGCCCGTACGGTCGAGGACGTCGCCCGCGCGATCGAGGACATGGCGGTCCGAGGTGCACCCGCGATCGGCGCAACGGCCGCGTACGGCCTTTCGCTCGCGGAGTCGAACGGGCTCGACCTCAAAGCCGCGAGCGCGCGCCTCCGAAAGACGCGGCCGACGGGGCAGAACCTCTTCGCCGCGATCGACTACGTCCTCTCAGAGGTCGACGACGGCCTCACGGCCCGCGAGGCCGCGGAGGCGTTCGTGACGGAGGAGCTCGACCGGTGCCTCGCGATCGGCCGCCACGGGAAGCGGCTCATCAGGGACGGGATGTCGATCCTCACACACTGCAATGCGGGCGCGTTGGCAACCGTAGACCACGGGACCGTGAACGCGCCCCTCGTCGCGGCGCACCGGGCCGGGCGGGCGTTCCACGTTTACGTCTCCGAGACACGACCCCGCCTCCAGGGCGCGCGGCTCACCGCATGGGAGTTCGCCCAGGAGGGGATCGACCATACGATCATCGTTGACAGCGCCGCAGGCCTGCTCCTCCAGCGGGGCGAGGTGGATCTCGTCCTCGTCGGCGCGGACCGGATCGCGGCGAACGGCGACACCGGGAACAAGGTCGGAACGTACGCGAAGGCGGTGCTCGCGAAGACCCACGGCGTCCCGTTCTACGTCGCGGCCCCGCTGACGACGGTCGACTTCGGCGCCCGATCGGGCCGTGCGATCCCGATCGAGGAGCGGGACCCGAACGAGGTGCTGACCGTCGCGGGCACGCTCGTCGCGGCACCGGGGAGCCGTGCACGGAACTTCGTGTTCGACGTCACGCCCGCGCGGTATGTCACGGGTTTCATCACGGAGAAGGGAATTCTGAAGCCGTCGGGACTTCGGGCCCACCGTCCGACTCGCAGGTGACGGGCGCCCCCGAAGGCTTTTAGCCGACCCAGCGGTTCGCACGGCGATGCATCTCGTCACGACGTGGTTCGGCGCGTTCCTCGTCGACGAGGGCACGGTCGTCGAGAAACGTCTGTACCCGAAGGACCCAGAGGCAATCGCGGAGCGCCTCGCCTTCGTCGAGGACTGGAAGGTTCTCCCGGAGGAGCGGGAGCTCATGGCGGGCCGCCCGGACCTGTTCGTGACGGAGGCGCGTCTCGGCCGCGCGGGGGGCAACCTCACGACGGAGCGGGTCGAGTTCCTGCGGCCCGAGGATTTCGGATACGAACGCACACTCCTCCACGCCGCGATGCTCGCGCTCGCGCGGCGGCTGATGCGGAAGGCCGTCGGCCCCGACGACCACCTCCATCAGGCCGTCGGCACGCTCGACGACCTCCAGGAGGCGGAAAACGTCCTCCTCGAGCGCCTCCGAGAGTGGTATGGGCTCCACTTCCCTGAGCTCGCGAAGACCGTCGACGACCGCCAGTTCATCGAACTCGTTGCGACACACGGGAACCGGGAGGCGATGCCAATCGACGCGAACGAGAGCGTCGGTGGGCCGCTCGGCGGCCCCGAGAAGCAGTCCGTGATGGCGATGGCCTCCCTCGTCCAGCATATCGACGCGCGCCGACGAGAAATCGAGACGTACATCGAACGGTCGGCGACCACGCGCGCCCCGAACGTGACCGCCTTGGCGGGACCGCTCCTTGCCGCGCGGCTCATCAGCCTCGCGGGCGGGGTCGAGGACCTTGCGAAGGCGCCTGCGAGTACAATCCAGCTGCTCGGGGCGGAGCGGGCCCTGTTCCGACATCTCCGTGAGCACACTCCTCCACCGAAACACGGGGTGCTGTTCCTGCATCCCCTCGTCCACGGGGCGCCACACTGGCAACGCGGCGCAATCGCGAGAGCGTTCGCGGCGAAGATCGCGATTGCTGCGCGAGCCGACGCGTACTCGAAGCGGCCGATCGCCGACGCACTGCGGGCGGACCTTGAGAGGGCGGTTGCGAAGGTCCGCGAGACGAAGGCCATGGAGCGGCCTGGGCGCAGACCGCAAACGCGCGGACGCCGATCCACGAGGGGCCGCAGGTAACCTACTTCTTGCGCCGCATCAGCAGGACCACGGCGATGACGACCACCACAATGACGAGAATCCCGGCGATAAGGAGGGGATCGATCCCGAGCGGGGCCGGGGCAGGCGTTCCGACTTGAATCCAACCGACCATGCCATCCCGGTTCTCGCCTGAGCCCGTCGCGTGGCCAGCGATCTCGCAATGGAACTGCCAAAGGCCCCGGTCGCTCTCCGATGTCGTGATGTTCACGAAGACGACGCTGTCCACGGGCATTGGGACATCCACGCCGAAGTGATCGGAAGTAAACGTGTGGTCCAAGGAGTCGATGTTTTCGATCCGCAACCGCAAGACGTCACCTGGATTCACGGTGATCGTTGGCTTCGCGGTCGTCCCGACCCGGAACGCGATATTCTGCGCCACAAGCGTCCGGTTCACGTCCGCCGCCAACGCTGGTTCCGCGAGGACAGAACTCAGAAGAATCCCGACGAGCACGATTGCAAATAGCGCCCATCGGTTCATGGCGACCATCGGGAGTGTCGATGCACGGCCGCTATTAAGAGTTTCACCACAGTGGGAGAGTCCCCACATTTCTCCCAAGAACTGCGCAGGCCATCCCCTCCGAAGCGCGGAGGTCCGCTGAGGAACCCATCACGTTCGAATTCGACGCGCGCACAACCGTTATATCTCCCGCCGAGTTGCCCCAAGATTACGGATGTCGTGGACGCAGCAGGAGATCCGGGAACTGAAGGTGAACCGGTACATCCTCGTCGACGAGGAGCCGTGTCGGATTATTTCGATTCAGACGTCGAAACCCGGGAAGCACGGAGAGGCGAAGGCCCGGCTCGAGGCGATCGGCCTGTTCGACGAGCAGAAACGGTCCCTGGTCCACCCCGTCACGCACAAGGTCCGCGTCCCGATGATCGACAAGAAGAAGGCGCAGGTCCTGTCGAGCCATGGGAACATCGCACAGCTCATGGACCTCTCGACGTACGAGACGTTTGAGCTGCCCGTGCCCGAGGAGTTCCAGGGCCAAGTGAACCCGGGCAGCGAGATCCTGTACATCGAAGCGATGGGACGACGGAAGCTTTCGAAGCCGTAGCCGGTGAGCGAGCATTCTTAGGCGGGCGGCGGTTCGTGGGCGCCAATGGCCTTTCGCCCGTTCGCGGATGCGGTCGCGTCGTACGACACCGCGAGGATCGTCCTCTTCGGCGTTCCCTTCGACCGCACCTGCTCGTTCCGCGGCGGGTCCCGCTGGGCGCCCGACGCAATCCGAGAAGCGTCATACAACTTCGAGACGTACATGATGGACCACGGGCGGGACATCCTTGAAGTGAAGTTCCACGACCTCGGGAACCTCGAGGAGTTCGCGACCACGACGGACATGGTGAAGTCCGTCTCCGAGACCTCCGGAAAGATCGCGAACGCGGGGAAGATCCCGATTGCGATTGGCGGGGAGCACAGCATCGCGCCCGCCGTCGTGCGGGGCCTCCCGAAGGACGTCGGCGTAATCGGCCTCGACGCCCACCTTGACTTCCGCGACTCGTACTCGGACGACAAGTGGTCGCACGCGTGCTCCCAGCGCCGGATCGGCGAGCACGTCGGGTTCGACCGGACCGTCTATGCGGGCGTACGCTCGTTCTCCATGGAGGAGAAGGAGGACCGCGAGCGGCTTGGCCTCACGTTCATCAGTGCGTACGAAATCCACCAACGAGGGATCGAACGGGCGATCGACCGCGCAGTCCACGCCGTCGGGCGGGAGAAGGTCCACCTCACGATCGACACGGACGTAATCGACCCCGCATTCGCGCCCGCCGTCGGGAACCCGGAGCCGTTCGGCCTCACGCCCCTCCAGGTGAAGGCGGTGGTCGACGCCCTCGGGCCGAAGCTCGTCGGGATGGACATCAACGAGGTCAGCCCCGCGTGGGACCATGGCCAGACCGCCCTCCTCGCGGCACGGTTCGTGCGGGAAACGATCATGGCGATCGCGGGTCCTGGGGACTGAAGGCGTCGCGTCGACGACTTTCTCAACCTGCGCGTTGAAGATGTCACCGAAGTTGTAGAGGCTCTCACCGCCTCCCTTGAAGCTCGCTCATATATGCCAACGTGGGTTCGGAGCGTCATGAACGGCAAGAACGCGGCACAACCCCGCTATGGAATGACGATCTACGTGCAACCCGCCACCGGACGACTGAATCTCTTTAAGTAGAGGCAGTCCTTCGACGGAGTGCGCGAATGACGCAGCCAATCATCAAGGTGGAGACGCTCTCGAAGACGTTCGTCTCGAAGGAGCGCAAGAAGGGTCAGAGGAAACGCAAGAAGGCGGTCCAGGCCCTGAAGGACATCGACCTCGAGGTGTACGACGGCGAGGTCTTCGGCCTCCTGGGACCGAACGGCGCCGGGAAGACGACTCTCATCAAGTGCCTCACGACGCTCCTGCTCCCGACGTCCGGGACCGCCTGGGTGAACGGGTACAACGTCGAGACCCAGGAGGACCTCGTCCGGGCCTCGATCGGCTGCATGCTCATGGGCGATCGCGGTCTCTACTGGAAGCTCACCGGCCGCGAGAACCTCAATTTCTTCGGGGCCCTTTACCACGTCCCGAAGTCGCCGCGGCTCCAGCGAATCGAGTACCTGGTCGACCTCCTCAAGCTCGGGGACTTCGTCGACCGCACGGTCGAGACGTACAGCTCCGGCCAGCGGATGATCCTCGCGTTCGCGAAGTCCCTTATCAACGATGCCCCGATCCTGTTCCTCGACGAGCCGACGGTGACGATGGACGTACCCACCGCTCGAGAGCTCCGAAAAATCGTGCGGGAGCTGAACGAAGCGGGCAAGACGATCCTCTACACGACCCACCTCATGCACGAGGCGGAGGAGCTGTGCGACCGGGTCGGCATCATCGACCACGGCGAGATCATTGTCCTCGGGACGGTCCCGGAGCTGAAGGCGTCGATCCCCCACGAGGACGTCGTGAACCTCGAGGGAATCTTCCCGACGTACGTCGTCGAGGAGCTCCGGGGTCTCGAAGGGATCAAGACGGTTGCCGTCACGGCGGAGATGGGCGGGCGGAGCCGCCTCGACGTCCTGTGCGAGAACAGCCGCCTGATGCTTCCGAAGATCATCGAATCGATCGCGGGGAATGGAGCGATGATCGAGTTCATCAGGCCCCAAGAGGTCACGCTCGAGGACGTCTTCGTCGTGAAGACCGGGCGCACGCTCGACGTCGACACCCGCCAGGTCGTCGTGGAGGGGAAGGGTGGGCGAGGTCGTTAGCCACGGTCTCGGCCTCGCGCGGCCGGGATGGCGGGCGAACCTCGAGGTTGTTGGGACCGTCGTCGTCGCCCGCCTGAAGATCGTCGCCCGCTACAAGGGCGTCATCCTGATGGAGGCGTTCCTCCCGATCGTCTTCGCGGCGCTCCCGATCCTCCTTGGCGTGAGCATTGCGGGCGGCTCGGAGAAAGCCGCAACGAACTTCTTCAATGCGACGGGGACGGAGAACTACGCGCTCTACATGCTCATCGGAGCGAGCACGTTTATGGTCGTCTCCCTCATGCTCTGGCTCGTCGGGTACTGGCTCCGGCGGGAGCAGGAGAGCGGGACGCTCGAGGCGCTATACCTCGTGCCGACGCGTCGGATCTACATCTTGGCGGGCGTCACGACGTACGCGATGATCCGGTCCCTCACGGCGTTCCTCATCGCGATCATCCTCGGATCCCTCATCTTTGGCGTGAACCCGTTCAGTGGGAACGTCCTCATGGCGATCGCGTTCCTCGGAATCGGGCTCCTCCCGATGTGGGGCATCAGCTTCCTGTTCGGCGCATTCATCATGAAGGTGAAGGAGGCGAACTCCGTGATTCAGCTCATGCAGTGGGTCGTCGCCTTCCTCATGGGAGTGTACTTCCCCGTGACCGTGTTCCCGCCTCTCCTCCGGTTCTTCGCGCTGATCTTCCCGCCGACGGTGATGACGGACGGGATGCGCGGGTCGATTCTCGCCCTGGAGACGCTCTATGGCGGGTGGTACGTGAACTTCGCGATCCTCATCGCGATGGCGTTCGTCATCCCGTACCTCGGCTACGAGACGTTCCTCCGAATGGAGCGCCGGATCAAGCGGAACGAGGGGGTCGGACAGTTTTGAACCCGCCCGCGGCCGCGACGGTCACGGCCCACCGGGGTTTCGGTCTCTCGGACCTGGGATGGAGGCAGAAGCTCGGCACGTTTTATGACATGTCGAAGAAGCAGATCATCGAGTTCTCGCGGTACCCGGTCGCGTTCGTCGCGCTGTTCGTGCAGATCTTCCTGATCATCGTCATGTTCCTCTTCGCGACCCTCGCTTTCTCGGGCTCGAGCGGGACCGCGGGCCAAGGCCGGCTCGCAGGCGTGATGGTCTACGGGTTCCTCGTCAGCATGTTCCTGTCGTTCACGCTCTGGGAGGTCGGCTTCTCAATCCGGGAGGAGCAGGTCCGTGGAACCCTCGAGTCCCTCTACCTGTCCCCGGCGAACAAGTTCAACAACCTCGTGTCCCGGATCTTCGCGATCCTCCTGTTCGCGGGCGTGATGTGCGTGGCGGCGGTCGTGTTCGTCGGCGCGATGGTCGGCGGCATGCCCCTCGAGAACGTCGCGTTCGCCCTCCTCGTCCTCGCCTTCAGCATCTCCGGATTCCTCGGTATCGGGTTCATCTTCGCGGGGGTCACGGTGAAGCTGAAGGAGACGGCGCAGTTCCTCGTGTCGTTCCTCCAGTTCTTCTTCATGATCTTCAGCGCGGTGTTCTTCCCGTTCAGCGCGCTCCCCGCCATCCTGCGGGACAACATCAGCCGCTACCTGCCCGTGAGCTACAACGTGGACTTGTTTCGGTCCCTGCTCATCGCGGCGCCGGAGCCGGAGCTGATGTCCTATGCCGGGGAGTTCTACGTCGTCCTCGCGTTCGGAATCGTTTCGCCCGTCGTCGGGTACGTTGTCTACCGCTGGATCGAGCGCCAGGCGCGCGCGGCGGGGACACTGGGCGAGTACTAAATTTCGAGCTCAGCCTGCCCCTGCCATTGATTCTGAGGATCGGCCAGCGATCTGGACCTTGTCGCGCCCAAGCAGGACAGCCCGGTAGATGGACCAGATATCGTGAGACTCGCCCGCCACGCGGACATCGACGCCCTCATCTCGAAGCGCGTCGACTGCCGCCTTCACCGTCGTCCCATTTCCGCGAAGCGCTATCCCATGCTCGACGATCGAGACGGACCGTATCCCCTGCCCGAGGAGGACCCGTACGGCGAACGCTGAATCCAGCACCGCGAGGACCACCGTCCGGGCCTGATACCGTTCCCCCAGCTCGTCGATCGACCCCACAGCTTCGAGGCGTCCGTTGAACATGCACGCAATGTGCGTCGGCGTCGTCCCGGGCTCCGCGAGGTGCGTCGCGACGAGGGTCGTCAAGTCTTTCGACGCACGGTCAGCGAGGAGATCCACGAGGAGGCGACGTCCCTCCGGGTCGAGGTTGCTGAACGGCTCGTCGAGAATCATTAGCGGGGGGTCGCCGAGCCACGCCTGGGCGAGCATCACGCGCTTCCGCATCCCCGCGCTGTACGTCCCCATCTCCCGGGTCCAGTAGTCGACGAGACCGAACCGTTCACCGATCGAGTCGACGGAATCGCCGTTGAGCCCCTTCGCCGACGCGGCGAACTCGAGGAACGTCCGAGCGGAGGACCACGGCGGGAGGGCGTGGGTCTCGTACGCGATGCCGACGTCCCGCACGAGCCGTTCGGGATGGCGGTACGGGTCCGTGCCCATCACGCGAACCGTCCCCTTCGTCGCCCGCAACACGCCCGCGAGGATTCGGATGAGGGTGGTCTTCCCGGAGCCGTTCGGGCCGAGGAAGAGGTACGTCGAGCTCTCAGGGACATCGAGGGAAAGATCGTCGATCGCGACGACGTTCCGAAACGCTTTTCGAAGCCCCTCAATGGTGACAATCGACTTCATCTCCGCACCCGACGAAAGAGCGAAACGCCTTCCTTGGCGATCTCGCCAGAGGAATGCGTCATGTAGCGTCCTCTTCCTTCGAGACGCGAGGCAGGACCCTTGACACGACGGATAGTGCGACGGACACGACGAGCAGGCTCGCGGACGCGTACAACAGTGGGTCGAGCATTGCCGTTTCGAGTTCTGGCGGAACGTCGCTGGACAAGAGGATTGAGTACCCAATCTGGCCCGGTACGCTGGCGACGTTTAGGATGACGATGTGGTGAAGACCTGGCAGCTCCGGGCGGAACGTCGTGAGGAGGGACCCGTTGCTGCGCGCCTCGAACCGCTGCGTCCCGTACACGGAGAGGATCGTGACCTGGACCTCGACGGTCGAGAAAACGGCGACCTCGTACGTGAGCTGATACATGTTAATCCGGTCTTCGAAGGCTCCCCCGACGTCGATCGGTCCGTTGGCATTAGATCGAAATCCGGCCCCGAAGTCGCGCACGAAGATGCCGCTGGCGGCCGCGAAGAGGGTCGCGGCAACGATCATGAGGACAATGCCTGCCTGGGAAGCGACACGGGCCTTTCGGCTCACTACGACTCCCCCCGGCGGCTCGCGAATGTGAGGGCTGCAATGAACGCAATGAGGGCGACGAGCAGATAGAGTAGGAAAACGTAGTTCGGATCAAGCCCGATTCCTGGGAGCGGACCGTAGAAGCGATACGCGGCCATGAACGAGCCGGGCGGCGTCAGGATTGCGTATTGCGCGCCAAGGGGGATCTGGAGGTACCAACCGAAGAAGAAGAACGTAATCATCACCCCGAACGCAATTGAGGCGCGGCGGAAAATCATCGAGAACGCTGAAGCGAAGAGGACCGTGAACAAGACCGCCAGGAATAGCCGGGGCATCGAGGTCCAGTACCGGGCGGGATACAGCGCGAGGAGATTCCCGCTCAGGAGGAGGCGTGGCTCGACGAATGGTGGGAGGAGAAGGAACGCGACGAGGCTCGGGATGAGGGCGAGCACGAAAATCGCGAGGCTTTGGGCGATCAAGATCTCGCCGCGCCGGAACCCCAATGCCTGCAGGGTTGCGAACATCCCACCCTCTCGCTGTGCGACTATGGCCAGGGTCACGAGAACCGATACAATCGGGAAGATGAACGGATATGCGACGCCGACGACCCTGGTCGCGGTGAAGTCTAGGGGTATCTCCACCTCCCCACGTACGTCACCTGCGAACGACACGCTGCTTGTTGCAGCGAAGAGGATGACGAGAAAGAGAAGGAACGCGACCCGCCATTGGGCGGGCTCTCGCAACGTCCACCAGGTCAGCCTGGCAATCCGCCTCAGGTCCGCGACCCTCCTCGTCCCCGACGGAACCACCGGAAGCGGACGACAACAAGGGCGGTCACACTCACGGCCATCGCAACGAAAAGTCCAAACGTGGCCCATGGGAAACTCGCAGGGGGTGAACCCCCGCCTGGCGTGGTGCCATCATCGCCGCCTGTTCCGCCTCCGCCGTCGTCCCCTCCCCCGTCACCGCCCCCTCCATCTTCAGGCGGCTCGGAACCCGGCAGCGGGAAAATACTTGTGTCAATCAAGGTCATCGCAGAGGCGAAGGTGCTTCCAGGAATTGAGTGCCGCGCTCCGATCCAGACGATTCCGTACAGATTAAAGAGGATGTCACTGTAGTGATACGCGAAGTTCGCGAGGAGCAGGCCCGCGTTCGGCTCGTATGCGGGGACGGACCGCGTTAGCGCACTCCATCCACCCCCGCTCTGATACACCCATGCTTCTAGTCCGCTTGGCCACGGATGATCGACGGGGGTTGGCGCCCATATGAACGTGCTAACTCCGAACATTTCCTCGAGGGGCGCTCCCGAAACTGGGGCCATGTCCCTCCCAACACTGACGTTCGTGGAGAAAACCTTCGTCCCGTTGTACCATTTCCTGGCGAGTTCCGCCTCGCCGAGTGCGACCTCCCCCGCAGCAACCTGGAAACTCCACCGGCCCAAGTACGAACCGTCCCCTGACCAAGCGTCCATCGAAGTGAGATCGATCCGGACCGGGTACGCTCTGTGTAGGCTCTCGTTGATTTCGTCGACGACTGGATCATCGCACCCGCTTACGTTCCCGAGATCGATACGGCATGGATTTGTGCCCCAACCATTCGTTATCTGAATCCGAACCTGAGCGAGGCCGTCGGAAACCGCCTCGACATCCCAACGAAGTTCCGCCCGGCATCCAAGGTAGGACGTGGCGTTGTCAAGCCCCATGCCGTAGAAAGGAGGATACAGCACGGTGCCTGGCACGCATGTCTCTCGGCCGTTCTGGATGATTGGGTCGTCGCCGATTGTATACACGGCGTAGTCCCCAAGTTGGAGGACCGGATTCCTACCCGCCGTCGCTGTGATAGCGACGCGGTCAGTGGTTGCCGCAAGGAGGAACCCGGAAAGGACAATCAGGGCGACTCGGATTAGAAGGCGCATGGTGGAGTGGGGTTCGTCCAAATGTCCGCGTAAGTGTACAGGCCCGTGGGTATGCCGTCCTCGGTAAGCTCCGTCTTCGACCATGCATAGGTGTTGTCCGCGCTATGATCGTACGTGAAGTCGCTTCCGTAGGGAGGGGATGTATCTGTGTCCCCGTCATTGTGGGCGTATTGCGAGAACTTGCACTGGCCTCCAGCGTCGGACAGGTAGGCACCAACGTACGCGTGGATATGCTCGTTCAGGATGTCGCGATGGGCGTTCGCCTCGACCCATTCGACGGTCGCTGCAGCAAACGGCAGCAAGATGAGCGCCCCGAGAAACGCTGCCCCCACCACCAATCTAGAAGTATGCATGAAGATCCCTCTTATTTATCTTAGGGCGTCGCGCGATATAACTGTTTTGCACTTTCTCAGCACTGACGGTCAATAACCCCGTTTCACTCGACGGATGGTGCCACAAGTAATAAGATATGCTCCCACATGGTTTGTGGTCTGATGGCCGAAGAATGGAGAGGTCCCACCCGCCAGCTCGATGAGTTCCGGTTCCTCATCCCCCAGTCGTACAAACCCGCAATGCGGACAGACGGGCTGATCTTCGCGGACGCGAAGATGATGGAACAGGTCAAGAAAGACTTCGCGCCGGAGCAGGTTGCCAACGTAGCGACGATGCCCGGGATCGTTGGGAGGTCCATGGCGATGCCAGACATCCACTGGGGCTATGGATTCCCGATCGGTGGTGTCGCGGCGTTCGATTACGACGAGGGCGTTTTCTCCCCGGGTGGGGCGGGTTATGACCTAAACTGCGGCGTGCGCCTCGTCCGGACGGACCTCACCGAAGCCGACGTTCGGCCGAAGATCCGAGAGCTCGTCGACATGTGCTTCCACAACGTGCCGAGCGGGGTCGGAGAGGGCGGGCGCGTGAAGGTCTCCCGCCAGGACCTCGAGCGGATCACAGAGGATGGCGTGAAGTGGGCGGTAGAAAACCACTACGCATGGCCCGATGATCCGGAGCACATCGAGGCGAACGGGTGCCTCCCGGACGCAGACTTCTCGAAGGTGAGCGAGCGCGCGATCGCGCGGGGGAAGGACCAGGTTGGCAGCCTCGGCGCGGGAAACCACTTCCTCGAAATCCAGAAGGTCGACCGGATTTACGACGAGGCGGCCGCGAAGGCCCTCGGGATCGACCGGCCTGGCCAGGTCTGTGTGATGATTCACACGGGCTCCCGTGGCTTTGGCCACCAGATCGCGACGGACTACATCGCGATCTCCGAGAAAGCCGTGAAGAAGTACAACATCACGCTCCCGGACCGGCAGCTCGCGTGCACGCCGATCCACTCGCCGGAAGGCGAGGACTACTGGCGGGCGATGTCGTGCGCCGCGAACTTCGCGTGGAACAACCGCCAAGTCATCACGCATGGGGTCCGCAAGGCTTTCACCTCCGTCCTCGGCCGGTCCGCGGAGGACCTCGGCATGCACATCGTCTACGACGTGTGCCATAACATTGTGAAGATCGAGGAACACGCGGTGAACGGGAGGCGTCGGAAGGTCGCTCTCCATCGGAAGGGCGCGACGCGCGCGTTCCCTCCCGGCCACCCCGAGACCCCGCCAAAGTACAAGTCCGTGGGCCAGCCGGTGCTCATCCCCGGTGACATGGGGACGTGCTCGTTCGTCCTCGTCGGAAAGGAGACGGCGATGGAGCGTTCCTTCGGGTCGTCGTGCCATGGCGCCGGCCGCCAGATGAGCCGTGCGGCGGCGACACGGAAGTACCGGCCGAACGAGGTGATGAAGGCGCTCAGCGACAAGGGAATCTACCTTCACGCTGCGTCGAAGGCAGGGATCGTCGAGGAGGCGCCGGGCGCGTACAAGGACGTGGAGCACGTCGTACGCGTCGCGGAAGGTGCGGGGCTCACGACGATCGTCGCGCGGCTGGTCCCGCTCGGGGTCGTGAAAGGGTGAAGATCGCCATCCGGCCGTTCGGCGACGTGCCGCGCGGCGTCCTCGAGGACCTTACGGTGGACCTCGCCTCCCTCGGCACCGTGGAGCTTCTCGACGCCAATCCGCTGCCGAGGGAATGGTTCGATCAGGAACGGGGGCAGTACCGAGCGGATGCATTTCTCGACGCGCTCGGCTCGGACTCCGGTCATCGCGTGCTGGGCATCACGACGGAGGAAATCTACGCGGAGCCCTACCGGTTCGTCTTCGGCCAGGCACGAATCCAGGGCCGCCCCGCCATCCTGTCCCTTGCGCGGCTCACGACGACGGACCCCTCTCGGACGCGGGACCGCGTCGCGAAGGAAGCGATCCACGAGCTTGGCCACACGCTCGGGCTCCACCACTGCGAGAACCGCGGGTGTGTAATGACGTTCTCGAACTCCGTGGAGGAGGTGGACCGGAAGACGCGTGTGTTCTGCCGCCGGTGCCAGGTCACCGTCGACTTCATGCTGAAGCGGCTCCGAACGTGACCGTAGGGAGAACGATAAAGAGCTCTTATCGCGGTCCCCGTGTCATGCTCGCGGAGTTCAGCATCTCACCGGTCGGAGCCGGAGCGAGTGTGGGGAAATGGGTCGCCCGGTGCCTTGACATCGTGGACCGCAGCGGTCTGCCGTATCGCCTCGGCGCAATGGGGACGACCGTGGAGGGCGAGCTCGACGAGGTGCTCGATCTCATCAAGCGCTGTCATCGCGCCGTCCTTGAAGACATCGACCGTGTCTCCACGCTGATCAAGATCGACGACCGGAAGGGCGTCTCCGGCCAACTCGACGCGAAGGTGACGGACGTCGAACGACTTCTCGGTCGCAGGCTCAGGACCTGACGGGGGCCCGCCACGCCGCCAGTGCGGCGGCCGCCACGAGCGCGAGGATGAATCCGAAGAGGAACGTGGCCTCCGGCGCGATCACGACCCAAAGGAAACCCGCAATGACTCCCGACGCAATCTTCACTCCTCCGATGCTCGTGTGATACGCCCCGAGGACGGTCGCCTTGATCTCGGGAGGGGCGAGGTCTGCAACGAGCGCGCGCTCCGTCCCCTGCGTCAGTCCGAGGCTGATCCCGTAAAAGATGAACGCGATCACAAGCGCGAGCAGGTTCGCGGCGACGACGAGAAGCCCCGCCATGGCGACGAAGGCGAGGTACCCCGCAAGGATCACGGGCTTCCGCCCGAGGCGATCGGAGAGAATTCCTGCGGGAAACGCCAGAGCCGCGTAAACGATGCTGAACACAACGTAGAGCAAGATCGCGAAGGTCGCCGCCCGGTCCACAATTCCGACGCGGAGGAGCAGGAACACGTACGAGAACTCCGCGATGGAGAACAAGCTCGCAATGACAACGAACGCAAGGAGCGGTCGCGGTGCACCGCGGAAGGAGAGGCGCAACGGCGGCAGTTTCGAAGGTGCTCGGGCGGTTTCCTTCACGAGGAGAACGACGCCAAACGAGATCGCGGCGGGAATCGCGGCGAGCAGGAAGATCAAGCGATACGTGTCCCCGATCAGCATTGAAGTGCCAATCCATGCGAGAATCGCCAGAGAGATGAGCGGGCCGATAATTGCGCCCGTCGTGTCCATGCTCCGATGAAAGCCGAACGCCTTCCCCCGCGTCTCTGGCGGCGTGGACTCCGAGATCAGCGCATCGCGCGGAGCGTCCCGGAGTCCTTTACCCGTCCTCTCGATGACCCGCATGCCGAGGAACTCCGGCCACAATCGCGCGAAGGGGAACAGCAGCTTCATCGCCGCCGAGAGGCCGTAGCCCGCCGCAACGAGCCGCTTCCGACGCCCCACCAAGTCCGACCGTCGGCCAGAAAACACCTTCAGGAACGCAACGACGCCGTCCCCGAGCCCTTCGATGAGGCCCAGGATAAGCGCATCCGCAAGCAGGACCTGGGTGAGGAAGAACGGCAGGATCGGGAGGATCATCTCGCTGCTGACGTCCGTCAGGAGAGAGACGATTCCAAGCAGGATGACATTCGCGCTGAGACCGTAACCGAGGGCGCGGCGGGAGGATGCCATCGTCTCACGGGTGGAACAGAAACGCAACAGCGATGATCGCGTACACCATTACGAGGAGGACGCCTTCGTACCAATTGCTCCGTCCGTCCGAGGCCACGGCCGCAAGGACGGCCGTCGAGAGTGCGATCGAAACAAGCTCGAAAATTTCAAAGTTCAACGTCATCACGCGGGTCGTGAGGAGGGATGCGAACATCAGGAACGGCGCGACGAACAGGGCGATTTGCGTCGTGGAGGTCGTCGCAATCGCGACGCTGAGCTCCATCCTGTTCCGGTAGGCCATGATCACAGCGCCGCCGTGTTCCGCCGCGTTGCCCACAATGGCGACGATGATCACTCCGACGAACAGCTCGGTGAGGCCGAGGCTCTGGCGGGCCGCCTCGAGCGAACCAACGAGGAGCTGCGACTCGAGCGCGACGAGCGCGGTCGCGACGAGAAGGATGATGAGTGCGACGCGGACGGACCACCGTGGCGTCTCCCCCGCCTCCGTTACCGGATTGAAAATGTCCCGGTGCGTCCGCAAGGAGAACAGGAGGCCGAGCACGTACGCGGCCAACAGGATTCCCGCGATCCCGAGGCTCATCCCCTCGAGGATCGGACCCGAAGAGATTCTCGTTGAGAGGACGTACAGCGCCGGCATCACGATGCCGATGACGGCAAGGAGCAGCATCGACGTCTGGATCCCGGACGCCTCGCGGGAAAACACTTGTGTCTTGTGCCGGAGACCTCCCGTGAGCATGCTGAGGCCGAGGACGAGGAGGATGTTCCCGATGATCGAGCCGGTGATCGAGGCCTTCACGACCTCGTGGAGCCCGCCCGCGAGTGCGAACAGCGCGATGATAAGCTCCGTTGCGTTGCCAAACGTCGCGTTCAGGAGGCCGCCGATCCCAGGACCCGCGTGCTTCCCGAGTTCCTCCGTGGCAAGGCCCATAAACCAGGCGAGCGGAATGATCCCGACCCCCGCCGCAGCGAACACTCCAACGCCGGGCCCGACGATGAGCTCGAAGACCCAGCTCAGGGGGACGAACACTCCGAGGGCGAGGGCCCACGCGTAGGGCCGAAGGGCGCGGAGCTCCATCGCCGCGGGCAACCCTCCCCGTCGTATTAAGGGAGCGGCCAACGTTTTATGTGCGGCCCGCTAATGCGCGCCCGATGATCTCCGCGGCGGAGATGCGCGTACTCGATCGGAACGCCGCGTACTTCGGCGTGTCGATCCTCGAACTGATGGAAAACGCGGGACGCGGCGTTGCGGACGTCGCTCGCCGCGAGTTCTCCGTGGCGGGGAAGAAGGTCGTCGTCGCCTGCGGGACGGGCAACAACGGGGGGGACGGCCTCGTCGCGGCCCGCGAGCTGAAAGACGAGGCAAAGGTCACCGTGCTCCTAGCGAAGACGACGAAGGACTTCGCGACCCCCGAGGCCAGGACGAGCTACGAGCGCCTCGGGCGGGAAGTGAAGGTCGTTGAGGCCTCCGAGGACAGCGGGCGAATTTTCCGCGAAGCGGACCTCATCGTCGACGCGCTCCTCGGCATTGGACTTCACGGCGAAATCAGGGAGCCGTATGCGACGCTCATCCAGGAGATGAACGCTTCCGGGTCTCCGATTCTGAGCGTCGACGTTCCGAGCGGATTCGAGGCGACGCCGACGGTCCGACCAACAGCGACCGTCGCCCTCCTCGCCGCGAAGGAGGGGATGAACGAGGCGAACTCCGGGAAGATCCACGTCGTCGACATCGGCATGCCGCAGGGCGTGATGGAGCTCGTCGGCCCGGGAGACTTCTTTTACTACCCCGTGCCACGTCCGGATTCGCACAAAGGAATGAACGGTCGGCTCCTCGTCGTCGGCGGCGGTCCGTTCACGGGCGCCCCCTCGTTCGTCGGACTCGCGGCGTATCGGATTGGCGTCGACGTCGTCCACATCGCGACGCCCGCGATCGCGTTCGAGGCAATCGCCTCGCACTCGCCGAACTTCATCGTCCATCCGCTGGCGGGCTCTCGATTCCTCAAAGCGGACGTCGGCGTGGTCCTCGAGATCGCTTCGGGCATGGACGCGATTGTGATCGGTCCGGGCCTCGGGTCGACGGATGCGACCAAGGACGGTGTCCGCCAGCTCATCCGCAGCGTGAACCTCCCGATGGTCCTCGACGCGGACGCGATCATCGCGGTCGCGGAGGACCCGGGTTGCTTGGCGGGGAAGCGAGGGATCGTGACGCCCCACCACCGCGAGTTCGAGATCCTCACCGGGACGGCCGTCGCGCGGGACATCCCGACCCTCGTCGGAGCCGCGAAGGCCTTCGCGAAGAAGTCTGGGTTCACGGTCCTCCTGAAGGGACCTACGGACATCGTCACGGACGGCGCATCCCACCGGCTCAACAAGGTTCACAACGTCGCGATGACCGTCGGCGGGACCGGCGACTCCTTGGCGGGAATCTGCGGCGGGCTCCTCGCGAAGGGCATCGCCCCGTTCCTCGCGTCCCGTATGGCAGCCTTTGCGAACGGCTACGCGGGGAACCTCGCGTTCGAGGAGACCTCGTACGGGATGATGACGACGGACCTCATCGAGAAGATCCCGCGGGTCCTGAAGGATTTCGTACCGTAGAATTCGGGAAGGGTTATCCGCGCGCGCCCGCTTTGGCGGGTGGATGGATCTCCGGCCGATCCCGGACCATGCGGCCCTCCTCGTGAACCACGAGATCCTTGCGGTCGCGGATCTTCACATCGGCCTTGAGGAGAAACTTCGCGAGGCGGGCGTCAACCTCCCGAGCCGGGGGGAGCGAATGGCGGACGAAATAGAAGGGATCGCGAAACAGTACGGCGCGGCCCGCCTCGTCCTCGCGGGCGATGTAAAGCACTTCGTCCCGCGGATGGCGAGCCAGGAGAGGCGGGACGTGTACCGGTTCTTCCAGCGGCTCCAAGAAGTCTTCGAGGAGATCTATGTTGCGCAGGGAAACCACGATGGCATGCTCCGCCACATCGTCCCGCGAAGCGTGCGGTTCCGGTCCCCGCACGGGTTCGTCCTCGACGACGTCGGGTTCTGCCATGGCCACGCATGGCCGTACCGGAAGGTCATGGCGGCGGACGTGCTCGTGATGGGCCACAACCATCCCGCCGTCGTCTTCGTCGACGCGAAGGGCCATCGGACAACCCAGCCCTGTTGGATGCGAATCCCGTTCCGGCGGCGCCACAAACGGTATCCGAAGCTCCCCCAAACTGCGGTCGTCGTCCCCTCCCTGAACGAACTCTGCGGCGGGACGCCGGTGAACGACGTCCGGGTGAACTTCCTCGGACCGCTCTTCGACCCCGCAATCCTCCGCACGGACGAGGCGGAAATCCACCTCCTCGACGGCACGCACCTCGGGAAGCTCCGGGACCTCCGGGTCGACGCGGGCTTCCGGCCGCGGGACGATCGGCAGTAGCCCGGGCATCTTTATCCGGCGCGACCGGGTTCGGGGCCGCGGGCCGGTGGTCTAGCGGTCTATGATCCGACGCTTACAACGTCGGGGTCGACGGTTCGAATCCGTCCCGGCCCACCACCGGGGCGGCCCTAGCCGATCTCGCGCCGCACTTCCTCGATCACGGGCCGGAGCGCCGCCCGAAGTTCGGCCTCCGTCCTGTCGGGCGGGACGACGAGGACGATGAGGGCGCGCGGCCCCGCCTCGAAGATGTGGATCCGATACTCCCGCGTCGTGAGGACGACATGGTTCGGCGGGGACGACCGGAGCTCCGTCGCGGCTGTCATTCCCGCCCCGAGGATCGTCGCGCACATGATCGCGAAGGTCTCCCGCGAGATGCTATCGGGCATGTCGCCCGCGATCACGAGGCCGTCCCGGCTCACGACCGCCGCTGCATGAGAGCCGCACGAAGCCCGAAGTTCCTTGAGCATCCGATCGAGCGACATCAACCCTCCTCCGCGAAGACACATTCCTTGGCCCCTGCGCTCACACACCCCACCTCGGCGAACCGCACCCGCTTCTTCGTCGCCACCTCGAACAGACGGGAGATGATCCCCCGGAGGCGGTGGCACGTCTCCGCCCCGCTGCCCGGGGACACCTCGATCGATCCCTGGACGCGCGCCTGGCCGTCGCCAAACGCGATCTCCTCGACCCATCCACGCGCGACGAGAACCTTTCGGGCCCCCGCGAGGAGCTCCTCGCCCGGCTCGACCTCCTGCACGATCGCGTCCGCAAGCGCGATGCCTTCCCGGAAGAACAGACCGTGGCTCGCGTACGACATCACGCTTTCGTAGAGCTTGCGGACGGAGTCGAACTCCGGCTGGGAGATCTTGACGAAGCGGGCCACGGGATTCCGAAGAGGAGGGTTGATTATAAAAGTTTCCGAATAATTTTCTCGCGGTGGGAACTCATCCGCCGCGGCAATCCGGGCACACAAGGAGCTTCTTGTCGAGCACGAGGTTCGTCGAGTACATTCCGCACGCCTCGCAGTGACCCTCGATCCCCCGGAGGTCTTCGTCGAGTCCCGCGCGGGCGTATTCCCGCGTAATCTCGACGAGGTGCGGCCAGATCCGAAGGATGTCGTTCTCCGTGATCACGCCGACGAGCTTGCCGCCATCGACGACCGCGAGGCGCCGGATCTTCCGATCCGACATCACGCGGGCCGCCTCGACGACCTCCGCGTGCGGGTGGATCGACACGACCGGGGCACTCATGATGTCCCGCACCCGCAGGGCCCGGGGCTGCACGTTCGGGGCCGCGACCTTCGTGACGATGTCCCGCTCCGTCACGATCCCGGTCGGCTGGCCGCTCTCGATGACGAACAGACTCCCGATGTCCCGCGCGCGCATGATGGCGGCCGCCTTGTCGACGGTCTCGTCGGGAGAGACCGTGACCGGTGTCCGGGTCATGATTTCCATCACGGGCACGCGAGCTCTCATCCCATCGCCTCTCTGGAAAGCGGCCCCTCGCGTTAAATAGCTTTGCAACTTGCACTCCGAGGCGGGACATTTCGTGTCGCGTCCCAGCTTGTTTTCCGAATCTGTTTTCCAGCGGAGAACGTTTAAGAAAGGTCGTATTCATGAAGCGCCGATGGGCTACAGCGACCAAGACGGGACGCTCGCTGTCCGCATCGCGCGCGAAGCGGTCGAGGCCCATGTCGCAGCGAGAACGCTCCACTCGTTTCCCGTGCCGCCGCACTTCGACGAGAAGGCGGGGGTGTTCGTGACGATCAACCAGCACCCGGAGGGCCTACTCCGCGGCTGCATCGGCTATCCCTCGCCGTTCTTCCCACTCATCAAGGCGCTCGTGAAGGCCGCGGAGGGCGCGTGCGAGGACCCGCGGTTTCCACCGCTCGGCCGGGAGGAGACCGACCGCGTCGTCGTCGAGGTCTCGCTCCTCACTCGGCCTGAGCTGATCAAGGTCCGGAAGCCGAAGGAGTACCCCCGGACAATCGAGATCGGCACGGACGGAATCATCGTCGCCCAGGGCCCCGCGCGCGGACTCCTCCTCCCGCAGGTCCCCGTGGAATGGGCCTGGGGCGCGGTGGAATTCCTCGCGGAGGGATGCATGAAGGCGGGCCTTCTCCCCGATGCGTGGCTCGACGAGTCGACCCGCCTCTACAAGTTCCAGTCGGAGATCTTCGCGGAGCTCGAACCCCGCGGGCAGATTGTCCGGCGGAACCTGAAGGCGGAGCATGCTCATCATTGAAGGGCGCGCATACCTCGAGGGCCAGCTGGAGTCCGTGGCGCTCGGCATCGAGGACGGAACGATTGTCGCAATCAAGAAGACATTGAGAGGCGACGAGACGTACCGCTTCGGCGACGCGATCCTCCTGCCGGGCGGGATCGACGTGCACGTCCACTTCCGCGAACCCGGAAAAACCCACAAGGAGGACTTCGCGTCCGGCACGGAGAGCGCGGCGGTGGGTGGGGTCACGACCGTCGTCGACATGCCGAACACGAGGCCGCCCGTAACGAAAGGGGACGTACTGCGCGAAAAGCTGCGCGTCGTGTCCCGCCATGCGAACGTGGACTTTGGCCTCTACGGCGCGCCCGCCTCAGCGGCGGACGTGAAGTCACTCGCTGACGCGACGGCCTACAAGGCGTACCTCGCCGAAACGACGGACGCCCCGCTGATCCCGGACGACGCGGCCCTCGCCGATCTCTTGGCGGGTGTTGCGAGCACGAAAAAATACGTGAGCGTGCACGCGGAGGACCCAAATCGGTTTCAATCCTTACCCGCGAAGAAACTCGAGGACTATCACCGGGCGCGCCCGCCCGAAGCTGAGAAGTTGGCAATCGAAACGGTCGGTCGGCTCCGCGGCGAGGCCCGTGTCCACATCGCGCACGTGACGACCGCGGAGGCCGTGAAAGCGCGACCGGCCGGAGCGACCTGCGAGGTCACTCCGCACCACCTCCTCCTGAGCACCGCCTCGCCGATTGGCGCTCGGGGCAAGGTGAACCCACCCCTCCGGCCGATCGCAGAACGGGAGAACTTATGGCGGGAGGTCGTCGCAGGATCCGTCGACATGTTCGCCAGCGACCACGCTCCGCATACGCTCGACGAGAAGTCCGTCCCGTTCGACGAGGCGCCCGCGGGTGTACCTGGGGTCGCGACGACGCTCCCCGTCCTCTTCCGCTACGTGCGGCGCGATGTTCTTCCGCTCCCGCAATTCGTCGCGATGTTTTCTGAGAATCCCGCGAAGCTCCTCCGCGTGAACAAGGGCACGCTCGCGGTGGGCCGCGACGCCGACCTGATCGTCGTGGACCCGCGGCGTATCGAGAAGATGACCGCCCGGCGGTGCCGGTACAAGTGCGGGTGGACGCCGTTCGAGGGCGCCGAGTCGACGTTCCCGGTCGCCACGTTCGTCCGCGGACAGCTCGTTTCACAGGAGGGCGAGCTCGTCACGGAACGCGCGGGCCGCCTGATAACGCCATCCGAACTTTAATCTCCCAGCGTTCGTTCGACGCGCGTGCCTTCCCTGTTCCTCGGGCTCACGCTATGGATCGCGCAGGTCGTCGAGGCGATCGGGTATCCAGGAATCTTCGCCCTCATGGTGATCGAGGGCATCCTCACGCCGATTCCGAGTGAGTTCATCATGCCCTTCGCGGGCTACCTTTCCGCGCAGGGGCTTATGCATCCCGTCCTCGCGATTCTCGCGGGAACCGCGGGGGCCGCGGTCGGCAACGTCGTCGCGTATTGGATCGGGATGCGGGTGGGTCGGCCTGTGATCTCGCGCTACGGTCGGTTCGTGGGTCTCGGCTCCGAGGACCTCGAATGGGCGGAGAAGTGGTTCACGCGGTTCGGCAACATTGGCGTCCTCCTCGGCCACGCCGTCCCCGGGGTTCGATCGATCATCTCGTTCCCCGCGGGCATCGGTCGGATGCGCTTGCGGAACTTCGTCGTGTACTCGACCGTTGGTGCGACGATCTGGAATACCGTCCTCGTAGTCGCCGGATTCTATCTACTCGATCGGTGGACCCTGTTCGCGGAGACGACGGAGAACGTGGACCTGTACGTCGTGCTCGCGCTCCTCGCTGTTATCATCGGCTATGTATACTGGAGGAAGCTCAGCCTCCGGCGGCGTCAGGCCAACGCGTAATAGTATTCGCCCGTTGTCTTCTGCTCGCGGTCGAGGCGGGAGGCGAGCTTGTTGATCCGCGGCCGGTTCGTGTCCGCATCCCGCCGGAACGTGACTTCGACGAGCTTGAGGAACCGGTTCATCCCCTCCCGCATCGGGAACGGGCCCTCGCCATGGCCGTTCCGACCCGGCTCGCCGCTGAAGACCATGATCGAGTCCGCGACCATGTCGATGAAGTACACGTCGTGGTCCACGATCAAGCCCGTCTTCCCTTGGTTCTCCATCACGCGGCGGATCGTCTTCGCGGTTTCCATTCGCTGATTCGAGTCGAGGTAGGCGGACGGCTCGTCGATGAGGTAAATGTCCGCCTCTCGTGCAAGCGCGAGGCCGACCGCGACGCGCTGGAGCTCACCGCCGCTGAGCTCGGTCACGCGCCGCTCAAGGAGGCCTCGGATTTGGAGGGGCTGCGAAATCTCGGTGTCGAACCATCCGCTCCCCGCGCGGGCGCCGACGGTGCTCGCGAGCAGCTCCCGCACCGATCCTTCGTACTGCGACTCGATGTACTGCGGCTTGTACGAGACGGCCCACTTCCCGGAGATCGCGCCTGCGGTCGGTTCTTCCTCGCCCGCGAGCATCTTCACGAAGGTCGTCTTCCCCGTCGCGTTCGGACCGACGACACCGACGACCTCGCCCTTTCGGAGCGCCCCGCCCTCGACGACGAGGGCAAACTCCTCGTATCGCTTCTCGAGCCGCTCGAACTCCACGAGAGTCTCCGCATTCCAGCCCCTCCGGGGCGGGCGCGCCTCAAACCGCACCTCGCGGTCGCGGAATCGGATGTTCTCCTCCCGCAGATACCCGCCGAGGTACACGTTGATCGCAGTTCGCACCGGACGCGGTTGCGCCATCACGCCGTACGCACCCTCGGAGCCGTAGAGGAGATACACGAAGTCCGCAAGGAAGTCGAGGACCGCGAGGTCGTGCTCCACGACGACGACGTATTTTTCCTTCGACAGCGTCTGGATGACTTTCGCCACCTCGAGCCGCTGGTAGATGTCCAAGTACGACGAGGGCTCATCGAAGAAGTACACGTCCGCGTCCTTCAGCATCGTCGCGGCGATCGCGGTCCTCTGCAACTCCCCGCCGCTGAGATGCGCGATATCGCGATGCAGCACGTTCTCGAGGGAGAGGCGGGGCGCGAGGTCGCCCAGGCGTCCTTGGTCGTCGACCTTTCTCAGCAGTTCGCCGACGCTCCCCTTCACAACCTTCGGGAGCTTGTCGACGTATTGCGGCTTGAGGGCCGTGCGGAGCTCTTTCGCGACGAGCTTCGCTAGGTACCCGTGCAGTTCAGTCCCCTTGAACTTCTCGAGGACCTCGTCCCAGTAGGGGCGCGTCCGGCGGTAGTGGCCGAGGTTCGGGCAGAGTTCCCCGCTTAGGATCGAGAGGACGGTTGTCTTTCCGATCCCGTTCGGACCGAGGAGGCCCACGACGTCGCCCGTTTTCGGAGTCGGGAGGCGGAACAACCGGAACCCGTTCTTGCTGTATTGATGCATGAGGTCCTCCTTCAGCGGCTCAGGGAGGCCGATGATCCGGATCGCGTCGAACGGGCACTTTTTCACGCAAATATTGCAGGCGATGCAGGTCTCCTCGCTGATTGTCGCTTTGCCCGTCTCTTGGTCGAGCCAGATGACCTCTGTTCCGGTCCGCTGGGGAGGGCAGTATGCGATGCACTCGAGATTGCAGCGCTTCGGTTGGCATCGATCCTTGAAGACGACTGCGATCCGCATGAGTCGATTCCGATGGAGACCGCTCTATTATAATATGTTCGATTCGTGCGGGGCGAGCATCTCGATCCGAACCCGTCGCGGCCTCGACGATGTCGCGCTGACACGGTTCTGTTACGTTTGCGGGTGATGGATGAGCGCCCGCGTCCGCAACTCGACTCCGCTCGGCTCCTCCCGTGCGCCTCCTTCTCTTCGAAGGGGGTCGTAGAGGGGAATCACCACGTCCTGGCGAAGGGCACCGGGGTGGAACCATACACCCCTTGCCTTCTCCCGAAGGCGGTTGTTCTTCTCCGAGACGCGACCTTCGTCGCGCCCCGTGCCCACCCGTGTTCTGCGCGGAGCGCGTCATGCCGGGCGGACCACTCGACGGCGGTCGTCCGCCGGAGGGCTTGAAAAATGAAAGACCTCCCACGGCGTCAAGCTTTCGGGGGGATGAGCGAACCTGTCCAGATGACCCGACTTGTAACAGAACTCGCTCACACAAAGGCTAAAGGTCGCCCCCCGATAGTGCGCCCGGTGACGCGATGATTCCGGGCATCCCGGGCGGACGCATGAACCCGAAGCAGCTGAAGATGGCGATGAAACGCCTCGGCATCGAGACGGAGGAGATCGCGGACGT
>DATESQ010000031.1:0-20375 GCA_035283985.1 Thermoplasmata archaeon
CCGCGAGCGCCATCTGGATTGTCCGCAGAATGCCGAAGTCCCCGCACCCGGGGCACCAGTCGTTGTGGACCTCCGTCGCGTAGTCCGCCGCCTTCAGTACTTGCTCAGACGCCAACCGTCAACACCTGCCGTTTCGAGGCCTTGCCCTTCGCGACGGCCCGGAGGGCCGCGATGAGTTCCGTCGAGGACATCGGTCTCCCGTTATACTTGAGGATGCGATGGGTCGGCTCGATCCCCGTCATCTCGCGGATCAGCCCGCCCATCTGCGCGCCGAAGTTCATCTCCACGTTCACGATCGCCTTCGCCCGCGCGAGGTGCCGCATCACGGGCTCGACGGGAAACGGGTTGATGAGCCTGATCTGGAGGAACCCGAGGCGGATTTTCTCCTTCTCGAGGGCGTCCATCGCGTCGAGGATCGCGCCCTTCGTGGAGCCCCAGGAAACGACGATGACCTCCGCAGTCCGGTCCCCGAAGAAGTTGATCTTCTCCGACTCCGAGATCTCGCGGTCCGCGAGCTCGAGCTTCTTGAACCGCTTCTCCATCATGAGGTTCCGGACTACGGGGTCCTCCGTGATGTGCCCTTTCTCGTCGTGCTCGTCGCCCGTGTTCCAGAACATCGTGCCCGGGTGGCCGACGAACGCGCGGGGCGAGATGCCCGATTCTGTGAACGCGAACCGCTTGTACGGGTCGTGCCCCTGCCACCCGTCCGTGATGAGCTCCCCCCGGTCGACCCGCACGCGATCGGGGTCGAAGATCGGCATCGTCCCGTTGCTGTTCGCGAGGGCCTTATCGACGAGGTGGATTACGGGCATCTGGTACCGCTCCGCGTAGTTGAACGCGCGAATTCCGTCGTAGAAGCCTTCCTCGAAGTCCCCGCTCGCGAGGATGATCCTCGGGACGTCTCCGTGGCCTGCGTGGAGCGCGAATCGCAGGTCGCCTTGCTCGTGGCGGGTCGGCATCCCCGTCGAAGGCCCCGCCCGCTGGTACAGGGTGATCACGACGGGAACCTCGTTGATCCCCGCCCAGCCAATCCCCTCCATCATCAGGCAGAATCCCGGACCCGACGTCGCGGTCGCGGACCGTGCGCCGGCAAGGGCGGCCCCGACCGCCATCGTGATCGCCGCGATTTCGTCCTCCGTCTGCATGACGAGGACCGAGCCGGTTTCGCCGGCCGCCGTCGCGTCCTCGACCTCCGGCTCCGAGGGCTCGCGGACATCGACGATCTGGTTCTCCTCGACATACTCGCTCTCGTCCGAGGCGGGCGTGATCGGATAGTATGTCTGGAACCGCATCCCGCCGAGGACCTTTCCGAGCCCCACGGCCTCCGCGCCCGTCATCAGGACGCGGCGGTCTCCATTGAACCCGGTGGACTCAAGGCGGTACGGAAACGCGTGGTACGCGTCCTTCACAACGTCGTACGCCTTCTTCGCACCCTTCACGTTCATCTCCGCGACGGCGGCCTTCCCGCGGAACACGGCCCGGAGCGCCTTCGCGAGCATCTCGTAGTCGTACCCGAGGAGGCCGAAGGATCCTGCGACGGCGAACATATTCACCATCCGCGCGATCTTGCTGAGCTGGTCGACGTTGTTCTCGTTCGCGACCGCTGCAAGGAGCTGCGAGTACGGAATTGGCACGAGGGTCGCTCCGCGGTCCGCGGCGGTCTTCAACATGTCCTCGATCGTCGAGCCCAGCCCCCGCGCCATGAGGTACGTCGTGAGGTCTTGCCGGAGTCGGGCCTCGATTGTCGGGACGTCGCTGAGCTTCGTCTTCGTGAGGTTCGTGTCGTAGATGATCGCGCCGTCGTCGACGACGTGCCACGTGTGGCGGAAGATCGTCTCCGCGTCGAACGTCGCGAGGAGGTTCGTGGCGTCGACGTGGGACCGGATCGGGCTCCCGCACACCCGTACCTGGAAGTAGGAGTGCTCGCCCATGATGTTCGAGTAGTACTCGCGCTTCCCGTAGACGTGGAGCCCGCCGTACGCGCACGCGCGCGCGAACGCCGTAGCAGAGGAATCGACGCCGCTTCCCTGCGCGCCCCCGATGATCCACGCGAGCTCGTTGACCTTGAGTTCCGCCATCTCATCCGCCCCCCGTGGCCACGGCCGTACCGATCGCGCACTCACAGTTCGCGGTTTCGCCGCAGAACGGACACGTGCAGCTGCACGACTCGAACGGGTTCTCGCAAATCGGACACGGTACGGTCTCCGAGGAGTTTTCCGGCACGTCGGGTTCCAGAAACGAAAGGCATCGGAGTATTCAAACCTTTTAATTATGCCGAGTGACACTTCAGGACGGGCTCGGCACTCCATCGCGAGTCTTGGGTTCAGGCGCCGAGGACCCGTGTTTTTCGGAGGCACACCCTCACCCATGGGCTTTTATACGCGGACTTCGTGGCCTGAGCATCGGTCCCTAACGGCCGATACAGTGAGTTGGAGAAATGGACAGAGATAGAGGCGCTAGACGGTTCGACCGCGGGCCGCGGGAAATGCACGACGTGGTCTGCTCCGATTGCGGGAAGCAGACACAGGTGCCTTTCAAGCCCGACGGCACGCGACCCGTCTACTGCCAAGAGTGCTTCCAGAAGCGGCGCCCGCGACGGTTCTAGGACCGGCAACGGCACACCGACCCGAAACCCTTTAGAGCTCCGTCGCCTGCGTGCGGGCGGGGCAGTGTTTTTCTTTCATTTCCGGACGAGCGGGAGCGCCGAACGTCCAAATAGCGGGCCCGCGCTCGTGTTTCTGTGGACGAGCTCGAGGTCGCGCCGGGCCTCGTCGCGACGCGCGAGTTCGCGCTGTGGATCCCGGAGGAGAGGACCGCCGCGATCAGCGACCTCCACCTCGGCTTCGAGGCCGCCCTCGCGGAGCAGGGCGTCTCGATCCCGCGGTTCCAGCGGCGCGAAATTCTCGAGCGCCTCCGGCGGCTCCTGGATCGCTACGAGCCGAAGCGCCTCGTGATCGCGGGGGACTTCAAACACGAGTTCTCGAAGAACCTCGTGGACGAGTGGGTCGAGATCAAGCAGGTCCTCCGGTTCCTCCAGGCGCGGACCGAGCCCGTTGTCGTGCGGGGCAACCACGACAACTATCTCGCGACGATACTCGGGGACCTCCGGATGACGCTCCACGACCGCTACGACGTTGCGGGGTGCACGTTCGTCCACGGGCATGAGGACGTCGCGTCCCTCGGCACGATCGTGTTGGGGCACGAGCATCCCGCCGTCAAGCTTCGGGACGTCCTCGGCGCGACCGTGAGCGTCCCTGCGTTCCTCGTCGCGGATCGCGTGATCGTGCTCCCGGCGTTCAGCCCGCTCGCCCTCGGCTCGAACGTCGCGAGTTATCCATACCTTTCCCCGATCCTGAACCGCGTCGACGTCGACGCGGCGCGGGTCGTCGGAATAGTGGAGGGGGAAGGGCTCCTCGATTTCGGCCGGGTCCGGGACCTCACGGAGGCGACCGCGAGCCTCCTCCTCCGGTGAGAGGTTCGGTCGCTTCAGGGGGACGGACCATCAGGCGCTTCAGGAGGGGCGGAGCCGCGAACGTCGTGACGACGACCATGATGAGGAGGGAGCTGTACAGGGCGGGAGGGATCACGCCGAGGGTCAGGCCGAAGCCCGCGAAGATGATCCCGACCTCGCCGCGGGGGATCATCCCAACCCCGATCGCGAGGCGGTTCAGTCGCCGGTCTCGGAGCCCATAGCCCGCCACGAGCTTCGTGACGAGGGCGATCCCCGTGAGGACCGCGGCGACCCCGAGGACCGCAGGATCGAGGAACGTGCGAACATCGACAAGGGTGCCCATGATCACGAAGAAGACGGGCACGAGCACGTCCGCGATTGGTTTCACATCCCTCGTGATGCGTGCTCGCTCCTCCGTCTCCGCGAGGACGAGGCCGGCCGCGAATGCCCCGATGATCGTCGCGAGTCCGATCGCAGCGGCGACGCCGGAGAGGGCGAGGGCAAGGGCGAATGCGAACACGAGCAGGACGCCCCGCACCCGGAGGCGATGGACGAGGGGCACGAGCCGCCGCCAGCTCCGAGCCCCGATCACGATCGAGCCGAGGACGAACACGAGCGCGAGGACGACGGTGATCGCGATCGAGGGGATGGACACGACCCCCTCGCCGGCGAGGCTCACGAGGACGGACAAGAGGATCAGGCCGACGACGTCGTCGAAGATCGCGGCCGCGAGGACGATCTGCGCCTCCCGGGTCACGAGGCGACCGAGGTCGGAGAACACCCGCGCCGTGATTCCGATTGACGTGGCCGTCAGGGATGCGCCTACGAAGAGGGCCACGGTTCCGTCCGCGAGGAACAGGATCGCGAACGCCCATCCCCCGAGGAACGGGAGGACGATGCCCATCGCCGCGACGACCGCACCCGGAGGCCCCGCCAGTTTTAGCTCACTGAGGTCCGACTCAAGCCCGACTTCGAACAGGAGGACGATCGCGCCGAGCTCCGCGAGAAAGGCGAACAGGTCCGTCCGCTCAACGAAGTTGAGGAGGCTCGGTCCGATCACGATCCCGGCGAGGAGCTCGCCGAGGACGGGCGGCTGACCGATTCGACCCGCGGCGGCCCCCGCGAGCTTCGCGGAGAGGAGGATCGCGACGAGCTGAAAGATCGGGATGAGGATGTCCGCCTCGACCGCCATCGAAATCCGGAACGTGTCCCGATAGATATGTCGTTCGACGGATCCCGTAGGTGGGCCGTCGGGAGTCAGAAGAGCCCACGGATCTTCCCGTCCTCGTCGATGTCCATCTGGAGGGCTGCGGGCTCCGCGCCGAGTCCCGGCATCCGCATGATGTCGCCCGCGAGGACGACGAGAAATCCTGCGCCCGCGCTGACGCGGACCCCGCGGACCTCGAGGGTCCATCCCGAGGGAGCACCTCGCAACGACTCGTCGTCAGACAGGGAGAGCTGCGTCTTCGCGATGCACACGGGGAGGCCGTCGAGCCCCGCCTTTCGCAATCGTTCAAGGTCCTCGAGGGCAGACGCGTCATACTTCACCTCCCCCGCGTGGTAAATCTCCGTTGCCACCTTTGCGACCTTCTCCTCGACGGGATCCTCATCCCGGTACACGGGCTTGATTGCACACGGGCCTGACGACGCCGTCTTCAGGACGAGCCGCGTGAGCTCCTCGCCACTCGCCCCGCCGTCCGCCTGGAGCCGGTGGGCCGCGGCGTGGACGCCCTGGTCCTCGGCGTGGTCCAGGACCGCGTCGATTTCCCCATCTGCGTCCGTTGCGAACCGGTTCACCGCGACGACCGCGCGGAGGCCAAGGGTCCGGAGGATCTCGAGGTGTGCGTCGAGGTTTGCGAAGCCCGCCATGAGGGCCTCCGCGTTCTTCTGGCCGAGCTCCCGTCGCTTCGCGCCGCCATGGTGCTTCAGGGCCCGAACGCTCGCGACGAGGACCGCTGCGTCCGGGCACAGCCCGCTCTGGCGGCACACGATGTCGACGAACTTCTCTGCGCCGAGGTCCGCGCCAAAGCCCGCCTCCGTGACGACGACGTCGCTGATCCCGAGGCCGAGGCGATCCGCGACGACCGAGCTGTGGCCGTGGGCGATGTTCCCGAACGGCCCGCCATGGACGAGGGCGGGCGTGCCCTCGATCGTTTGGACGAGGTTTGGCATCAACGCATCCTTGAGGAGGATCGTCCCGGCGCCGTGGACGGTCAGATCCCCCGCGGTCACGGGCATCTCCTCCCGGTCGAACGCGACGACGATCCGCGCGAGGCGCTCCTTGAGGTCCCGGACCCCCTCCGCGAGGCACAGGATTGCCATCACCTCGCTCGCGGCGGTAATGATGAAGCCGTCCTCCCGCGGAACGCCGTGCTTCTTCCCGCCGAGGCCGATCACAATGTTCCGGAGCTGGCGGTCGTTCATGTCCAAGCACCGCGGGAGCACCACGCGGGTCGGGTCGACGTTCAGTTCGTTGCCGTGGAACACGTGCGCGTCGAGGATTGCGGCGATCAGGTTGTTCGCGGCCGTCACCGCGTGGATGTCGCCCGTGAAATGGAGGTTGATGTCTTCCATCGGTAGGACCTGCGAGTACCCTCCGCCCGCCGCGCCGCCCTTCGTGCCGAAGACGGGGCCGAGGGACGGCTCCCGGATTGCGACGACCGCCTTCGTGCCGAGCCGCCACAGGGCCTGGCCGAGGCCGATACAGGTAAGGGTCTTCCCTTCCCCGAGCCGCGTGGGCGTCGTTCCTGTGACGAGGACGAGTCGTCCCTGGCGGTTCGACTTCGCGCGATCGACCGCGGAGAGCCGGACCTTCGCGATGTGCTCCCCTTGGAGGATGAGGTCTTCGCGGTCCAGGCCGACATCCGCGGCGACGTCGATGATCGGTCGCATCCGAGCGGCCTGCGCGATCTCGATGTCCGTGAGCATCGGAGATGTCGGGGACCGAGGGGATGGGCCATAAAGGCTGTGTATGAACCTCAGAGGCCAACATCGCGGTGACCCTCGGCAGACCGACCGCCAGCGACGATGAGTCAGCGCACCGAGTCTGAAATCCACCCATCCCTCGTAAATGCAACGTTCAAAAACCCCTGGCCAGCGATCCAGATTCTCACTTTCTCGGTGCAGAAAATCCAGCCCGCGCCCCGGATCGTAAAGATGTCGTGCCCCGTCCACGAGGAGCGGTCGACGATAGTATGCCTGTTCTCCCGGGGTACTCTCCAGTGTTCTTTGCCGCACGTAGAGCAACGTTTTTCTAAAGTCCAATTTGACGCCTTCATATCGAGGTTAGCGCTCCCGAGCGGCACCAACCACCACCATAGTGGGGGCCCTCGGTAAGGAATCCACGCTCTGGGTTTCGTACGTCCTGTTTGCTTAGCGGGCCGTTTCACTCCGGGATCCTGCCTCATTTCGACGGGACGAAAATCGCAAGGAAACTGTTCCTCGAGGGTTCGACGGACCCGGTCGGAGACGACGACGACATTGTCGAAGCCGGGCCAGACGAAATCACCGACGACATCTGAACCTGGTTCCCACTCGACCACAAGAGGAGCAAGGAGCTCGGAGGTCGAACCCATGCATTCGGGGCATGGACCTCGCCCCGGTGTCCACGTTCCACGTATCGTTGCGGAGGCGTAAGCCGGATCGCGAGGATCTCTTGGGTGGTAGATTCTCATGGAAGCGCTCCTACGGCCTGTACTTCAAGAGGCCAAACTCCGCGCTGGCCGCAGCGTCCCTCGCTCGTCCAGTCAGGGTGAGGACTCGAGGTGCTCGAAAATTGCGCTTTCCCCTCTCGACGAAGCCCGCGTTCTCGAGCGCGCGCACGGCTCTCTCAACGGAGCTCCGCGACAACTTGGCCCGTAGGCACAGCTCGATAACTGAAATTTCCCGCCCGTTTCCATCTAGGGTCGCGAGCACGCCCAAGACGGATCGGAGCCCCGGAAGGCCCGATCGCGCCATCGACCACGAATGTGGGGAGCGGATGGCATTAGGACTCGGCGGACATGTCCATCGCTCGGGCCGATTGGTGGCAGTCGGACTTCCGACCGTTCAGCGCCTCTACCGGACGCTCTCCCACTTGCCCTTGTGCTTCTCCATGAGCTCGGGCATCGTCGTGTATTCCATCTCGTCCATCGGGAGCCGGTGGGGCTCGAACGGGCCATGGCGGCGCATGTAGTCTGCGAGCTCCGCGGCCTGCCGGCGGGCGGGCTCGAACGCGGCGTCCGCAAAGAGCTCGACGGGCCCGACGAGGCGCGCGTCCCCGACCTGGAACCCGAGGCCGAAGCATCGCGGCGGGCCGTCGAAGCGGGACGTGCGGTTGTCGCTCATCCCGACGACCATTACGGGGCCGTTGTGGCTCCCGCGGTTCCAGCCGCTCACGAGGAACGGCCATGCCCACGCCTCGAGGACCTCGCCCATCGCGGGGAGACCGCTCTGGGCCCTGACAATCGCGACGGGGTCGTCCTTCCCAACGTACTTCCCCGCGATCTGGGACAGCTTGTCCGTCGAGATGCACGCGACGGGCTCGTCCTTCGGGACCTTCCCACTTCGCGCGTACACGCGCTTGATCACGAACCGCCCTTTCGAGCCGATGAACATGAGGAGGTCGTACATCTCCTCCGGGCAATCCATGAAGATCCGCCGGTGCTCCTTGATGTCCCACACCTCGAACCGGAAGCCCATGTGCATCGCGGGGTCGATTACGAGCCCCGCGGAGTTGAATGGGTCCGCGAACATCCGGAAGATCGGGAGGTTGAACGCGCCCGGCTCCGTCTTGTCCATCATGAAGAGGGCGACGGGTTCCGCGGGCCGTTCGACGAACTCGATCTCCGCGCTCCCGGGGCCCATCCCGCGGACGTTTCCCGCGAATGCGTCGACGAGGAGATCCTGGCCGGCGGCGTAGAGGTGCAGCTCCTTCGCGACCTTCGTCGCCTTCTCGAACGTGAGCCAGGCGAGCTCGTGGACCTTTGAGGAGTCGACGCCGTTCCGGTGCGTCATGATGAGCTGCAGGTCGTCCCCCGCGTGGGTCACGTGGAAGTCCTCGATGACCCCGAGGGAGACGGCTTCCTTGAGGGACGCCCGCGCGGTCTCCTCGAGCTTCGGGTGCACGACCTGGTGCCCCGCGACGCTCCCCACGTCCGCCTTGATGAGGGAGAGGGTTGTCTTTCCCGCCATTCCGTCCACCGGATGAAGCGATGGTCCGGTCGGTATAAAAGGCTCGTGTAATTGGAGATGGACCGCGTTGCAGTCGGTGACGTCATGCCTTCTTGCGAGCCCTTTTCGTTTCGACCGAAACGTCGAAGTCGCGCAGGGTGCACGTCGTGTCTTAGGCGGAGCATTTCTTATAGGGCCGACTCGGTTCCGTACCTGGGGCGAAGCCGTGCGGACTCCTGTGATCGTCGTGAACCTGAAGGCGTATTCGGCGGCCCTGGGTCCGAAGGCCCTCGCGCTCGCGAAGGCGTGCGCGGCGATCGCGGACCGCACGGGCGCGTCGATCGCGGTCGCGCCCGCGGCGACTGACCTCGCCCTCCTCGCTCGCGACGTCCGGATCCCCGTGCTCGCGCAGCACGTCGATGCCGTGGACGCTGGCAGCCGCACGGGTTGGCTCCCGCCCGAGGCCGCCCTCGCGGCGGGCGCGGTGGGGACCCTGTTGAACCACAGCGAACGAAAGGTGGCGGACCGGGACCTCGAATCCCTGATTCCGCGGTGCCGGACCTTGGGCCTCGAGGTCGTGTGCTGCGCGGACAACCTCGCGGAGGCGGAGCGGGTCGCGAGGCTCGCGCCGGAGTTCGTCGCGATCGAGCCGCCGGAGCTCATCGGCGGGGACGTGTCCGTGACGAAGGCGAAGCCGGAGATCGTGTCCGGCGCCGTGTCCCGAATCAAGGCCGTGAACCCGCGCGTCGAGGTCCTCTGCGGGGCGGGCGTGAAGACGGGGAAGGACGTCGCACGCGCGATCGAGCTGGGCACGTCCGGCGTCCTCCTCGCCTCCGGCGTCGTCCTCGCGAAAGATCCAGCAAAGGCGCTCCTCGATCTCGCAAAGGGTCTCCGCCAGCGGGCGAAGTAGCCTACGTGTACTCGCCCCCGTGAAATATCGCGGCGTCCGTGGGCCCTTCGAGGGCAACCGATGAGGGCGGCGGTGGCGGTCGTCACGATCGTCGCGCTTCTGGCCTTTCCCCCGAGCCTCGGCGCCTTCCTCCCAGGGATCGCGGGGCCGGCTGCGGCTTCCTCCCCCTCCGGCCCGTCGCCGTCCTCCCCTCACCTTTTTCCGAGCCCCGGCGCGGAGTTCGCGGGCGCCCGTCGCTCGGTACTCCTCGCAGAAGTGTTCTACTTCGCATATCGAGACAACGAGTACGTCGTCCTCGAGAACGTCGGGTCAGACTCCTTGGACCTTGCGGGATGGCGGCTGTCCGATCTCGAGGGAACCGTCGTCTTCCCGGAGAACTCAACCCTCGTGGCGGGCGCACGCGCCGTAGTGACGAGAAATGCGACCTCGTATCGGGAGGACACGCTCGACGAGCCCGAGTTCGCGTATGGCCCTGGGTCGGAGCGACGGATGCTTGTGACCCACGCAATCCTGCAGTTCAACAACGAGGGCGACGAGGTTCTCCTCCTCGATCCCAACGGGACCGTCATCGACGTCTTCGTCTATGGCGGCTCTCCCTACGGTGGGGCGGGCTGGTTCGGCACCCCCGCCCGAACTGTAAGTCGCGGGGAACGAGCCGTCCGAATGGAGACCGATGGAAGGCTCCTCGACTCGGACACCGCAGCGGACTGGGATTCTCTGCGGGCGTATGGCCTGGGACAGTCCGCCATCCCGTTCGCTCCGATGGTCGCTCAAGGCGGCGCGACCGCATTCCTCTCCCCCGACGACTCGTTGGAGATTCTCGACGGCCTCATTGATCGCGCGCGCCTTCGGATCTGGGCGAGCCTGTACACGTTGACGAACCCGTACCTCAGTACCTCCTTGCAGGCCGCCGCCGCTCGGGCTGTCGACGTGCGGGTCCTTCTCGAAGGCCAACCGGTCGGAGGGATCGATCCGCGCGAGTGGACAACTGTCCTGAACCTCGAGGCCGCGGGCGGCTCCGTTCGGTTCCTCGCGGATGATCGCGCGAATGGGACGTTCGCGCGCTACAGGTTCCTCCACGCGAAGTACGCAGTGATCGATGGCGCCGTGACGGTCCTTGGGTCTGAGAACTGGGGCGAGCACGGGTTTCCCCTTGAGAGCCGGGGCGGGAATCGCGGCTGGAACGTCGCGATTGAGGACCAGCATTTCGCGGGATACTTCGAATCCCTCTTCCTCGTGGATTACGACCCGCGACGGCGAGACTCCCTCCCAATGTCCTCGTTCACGCCGATCCTCGCGGAGAACAACGACACCGCTTCGAATACGACCCGACCGTTCGCAATCGAATCCGTCCGTATCGATGGCCCGCTCCGCGTCACTCCGGTGATCGCTCCGGACCACACCTTGCGAGAGAACGCCGTGTTCGGACTCCTTCGGTCCGCTGAGCGGACCCTCGACGTCGAGGCGTTCCGCATCGCGAGGACCTGGGGCGACCTCCCGAATCCGTACCTCGAGGCCGTGATCGATGCGGCCCGTCGCGGAGTCCAGGTGCGGGTGCTCCTCGATGGAACCTGGTACAATACCGAGGACACGGACCCAACCGACAACGACGACGCGGTCGCGTACCTCGCCATGATCGCGGAGCGCGAGTCCCTCCCGCTCGAGGCAAAGCTCGGGAGCGCGGCGGCGCACTATGTCACGAAGTTTCACAACAAGGGCGTCCTTGTCGACGGAGAGCGCGTGTTCGTGTCGAGTCTGAACTGGAACCGGAACGCCGCGACACGGAACCGGGAGGTTGGCGTGATCCTGGAGAGCGCCGCCCTCGTGGAGCCGTTCCGCCTCGCGTTCGAGCACGACTGGCGGGACGACGTCACCGCACCCTTTGCGAACGCGGGGCCCGACCTCGTCGCCCACGTCGGGACATCCGTCGTCCTAAGCGCGGCGGCGAGTTTTGACGACGTCGCAATCGTGTCCTACGAGTGGTCCGTCGGCCGCAACGGGCGAACGGTCTTTGGTCGTGTCGTCGAGGTCATGTTGCACGAGGCGGGCGTCGTCGAGGTCCTCCTCACGGTCCGCGACGGCTCCGGCAACGAAGGCCTCGATACCGCGGTCATCACCGTGCTCGCTGCGGGTCCACGGATCTCCCTCGCGAACCCATTCGCACTCCCGATGGCGACCCTCCTCGCGGTGAATCTCGCGTTCATTTGGGCGTATTTCCGCCGGCGGAGAGCCACCGGCAAAGGGTTAAGCGACGAGGACGAAATGGAACCGCGTGGCTGAGCCGCCCGTCATCTCTGCGGGGGACGTCGAGAAGTACGGCTACTGCCCGCTGAACTGGTGGCTGAGCCTCGGGAAAGAAGACGGCCTCGGGCCGGAGACGCAGGAGGGGGAGCGCCGCCATGAGCAGATCGCGTCCGAACTTCGTGGCATCGAGTCCCACGAGCTCCGGGCGAAGGAGTCCGAGACGACGGTGATGTACTTCGCGATCGGCGCCACGGTCGTCGCGGTCCTCGGGTTGGCCCTGTTCTCTCGCCTCGCGATCCCGCTTCTCCAGATCCTCACCGTGATCGCGCTAATCTGGATCCTCGCGGCCGTGTACTTCCTGTATCGGGCGGAGACCCTCGTGACGCCGAACGAGAAGCTGTACGCGGAGCGCGTGATCCTCGTCTTCTCGATCGTTGCCTCGATCCTCGCGAGCGTCGCCGTGTCCGCGACCGTCACGGACCGCGCCCTCTCGGAGGCCGCGATCGTCGTCGGGCTCGTCTGGCTCATCGGGGCCTCGTGGTTCCTGTACCGATCGATGAAGAGCCTCGAAGCCGCGCAGGCCGCGCGTCAGAAGTACGGCCTCACGACCGCGCAGGTCCAGTACATCGACTCCGAGGCGGCGAAGCCGAAGCTGTTCCTGTCCCGGCGGCATGGCCTCTCGGGCCGGCCGGACGCGGTAATCCTCGAGGGCGAGCACCACATTCCTGTTGAAGTAAAGACGGGACGGACGCCACGGGGTCCGCTGTTCTCCCACATCCTCCAGCTCGCCGCATACTGCTTCCTCGTCGAGGAGGAGTACGACCACCCGCCGCCCTACGGTGTGATCCGATACGAGCGCGCAGTTCACGAGATCGAGTACAATGAGGACATGAAGAAGCTCCTCCTCGGGAAGCTCGAAGAGATGCGTGGGGCCCGCGCCCGCGGCGGCGAGGTTCACCGAAACCACTCCCGCCCCGGGAAGTGCGTGGGCTGCAGCCGCCGCGGGGGCTGCCCGGAGCGGCTCGCCTAGTGCTTCGGACCCGGGTTCGTGCCGAGCACCTTCGCGACCTCCGCGACCCGTTCGGAGAGCCGCTTCACCTCTTCCGACATCTTGAGCATCTCCTGCTCGAACGGGGTAAAGTCGCGGGCCGCGAGGATCCGGTGGGAGATGTAGATGCCGACGAAGGTCGCGCCGATGATTGCGAGGACCGCAATCACGACGAGCGCGGAGACCATGATGAAGAAGAACGTGACGACGTCGAACGGGTTGATACGGCCCGTGACGATCCCAACCTCGATCGAGATCAAGAGGCCGACGACGAAGAGCCACACGAGGGTCCAGCGGCTGATCTTCATTCCGTCCTCCCTACGGGAATCAGGGTCCGGAAATCCGCGGGCACGTACACGACGTCCGTCCGGAACACGTCCCGTCTGGAGACCGCGATAAACTCCCCGATCTCATCCTCGCCCGTGAAGACCGTTGCGTTCAGGGCGAACGTGTTCCCTTCCTGGTTCGCGACGAGCACGGAAATGTCGAACACGAACGTGACGTTCCGAGAAAAGACGAAATCAAGGCCATACGATTCGGTCGCGGTCAGGTTTTCCTGAAACGACATGTTGTCGAGCCCGAGGAGCCGGAGCTGGATCGTGCGGTAGCGATAGTGGTCCACGGCCCCGCCCACGTCGATGACTACGTTCGACTCCGTCATCCCGATGATCAAGATCGGGATCGCGGAGAGTACCGCGGGCCGACCGATGAGGTTTGGCGTGATGAGGATGAGCACGATGAGCGCGGGGATTACGGCGACCATCGCGCCTCGGCCGACGAGGTCAAGACGCATTCCATGAGCACAACCGAAGTTTGCAGATAAGATTTGGCTCCGCAGGCGCGCGTTCGTTGGGAAAGAAAAGAGTGGGTGACCTTGCGGTCACCCAGTTGGGGGGGAGGAAATCGTGATGTCGCGACGGCGCCAAGCCCCGATTTCCCTCAGGCTCAGTTCCGGTGCATCCACACTATACACCCGCTTAGCTCTGCATGAATCGGCGCTTCAGTTCCTCGAAGTTCGCGAGCGCCTTTTCCGCCTCTTCCATCTTCTTCAGTCGGTCTTGGACCGTTTGAACCCGCTCATATACGATGTCTCGGATCGCGGTGCGGATCGCCTCGGAGCGGTTCGGGAAGTCGTCGACCTCCACGAGGAAGTCGATCATCTGTAGGAACCGCTTCGGCACCCGCAACGTGATTTTTCCCGATCCCTCGGTCAACCGGCCCACCCTGTGCATCCCGCGTATGCCTAAGCGCCAGCTTTTGACATACGTACGTCGGACGACAATTCCCCGACGCTATATAAGCGTTCCCTCGACAATGTCGCGAATGGAACCCCTCGGTTTCCACTGGAGCGGAGGCGTCGTCTGCGGTCTGTGGTGTCCGTATGTCCGAATCGCTTAAGCCGCCGGCGGGGCTCCGGAGCCTCGATGGATGTCGAAGACACGGTCTTCCTATTGCCGGGCCCCGTGCGGATGCACCCGCGAGTGCTTCGCGCGATGGGCCTCCCTGCCATTAACCACCGATCCGCCGAGTTCCAGGCAGTCCTGGCGGATGTCCGGGACCTCACGCGCTACCTGTTCCAGACGGCGGGCCCCGTCGCGGTCCTCAGCGGCTCCGGGACGGCGGGGCTCGATGCCGGCGTGAGCGGCGTCCTTCGTCGGACAGACGAAGTTCTCTGCCTCGTGAATGGAAAGTTCAGCGAGCGGTTCTTTGAGCTCTGTAAGGTGTACGCGCGCCCGACCCCCCTCGAGTTCCCGTGGGGCGAGCCCGTGGATCCGGAGCAGGTCGCAGCCGCGATGGAGCGACGGTCGTTCAAGGCGATCACGGTGTGTCACAACGAAAGCTCGACGGGGCTCACGAACCCGCTGAAGGAGATTGCGGCCGTGGCCCGGAAGCACGATGCGCTTCTCATCGTTGACGGGATTACGTCCGTCGGAGGGATCGAAGTCCGGATGGACTGGGGACTCGACGTGCTCGTGACGGGAAGCCAGAAGTGCATCGCGGCGCCGCCCGGCCTCGCGGCCGTCGCGGTGTCCGATCGCGCGTATGGACTCCTCCATGAGGAGTCAAGCTTCTACACGAACCTGAAGGCCCATATCGACGGGCTCGAGGAGAACGACACACCGTTCACTCCCGCGGTCCCGCTCTTCTTCGCGGTCCGGGAAGCGCTGCGGATCCTGAAAGACGAGGGGCTCGAGGCCCGGATCCAGAGGACCGCGCGTCTCGGCGCCGCCACACGCGCGGCGGTCGCCGCCCTGGGCCTCGAGATGCTCCCGCGGAAGGGATTCGAGTCGAACACGGTGAGCGCGATCCGGTACCCCCCGGGGCTCGACGACAAGAAGTTCCGCGGGATGCTCGAACGCGAATACCGCACGGTTGTCCAGGGTGGCCAGGCGCAGCTTAGGGGGAAGATCTTCCGGATCGGCCACATGGGGATCGTCGCTCTCCAGGACCTCGCCGCAGGGTTCTCGGGAATCGAGGCCGTCCTCGGGAAGCTCGGCCACACGTTCGACAAGGGCGCCGGCGTCGCCGCGGTCGCATCGTTCATGTAGGTTCGCGCGAAGCCTTCGCTTCCCGCCATACGATGTCGACCTCGTCCGTGCGAAACCGCTGGTTCACGACCGTGTCCTCGATCGCCATCCGCACGCCGGCCTTGTTCATCAGGAGCCCGGTCCACGCGATCATCGCGCCGTTGTCGATGCAGAGCTCGCCGGGCGGCACGAACATGCTCGCCCCGCGGTCCTCGGCCATCGTCGCGACCATTTCCTGGAGTCGCCGGTTCCTCGCGACACCCCCACCAAGGAGGACCTCATCCTTCTCGACGTGCGCGATCGCTCGTTCCGTGACTTCGCACAGCATCGCGAACGCGGTCTCCTGAATCGAATGTGCGAGGTCCTCGAACCGCTCGCCCTTCTTGTGGAGCGCGAGTGCGGCCGTGAGGAGGCCGCTGAAGGCGACATCCGTACCCTTCACCGAGTACGGAAGAGGGACGAACTTCGTTCCCTCCTGAGCAGCCCGCTCGAGGATCGGCCCTCCGGGGAATCCGTAGCCCGTCTCCCGCGCGAACTTGTCGAGCATGTTCCCGATCCCGATGTCGAGGGTCTCGCCGAACACGCGGTAGCGGCCGCGGGAGAACGCGACGACCTGCGTGTTCCCGCCGCTCACGTACAGGAGGACGGGGTCCTCGCACGCCGTCACTGCGCGCCCGATCTCGAGGTGCGCGACGCAGTGGTTCACGCCGACGATCGGGACGCCGACGGAGAGGGCGAGCGCGCGGGCCGCGGTCGCGACGGTCCGCAGGCACGGCCCGAGGCCCGGACCCTGGGAAAAGGCGATGACGTCGAGTTCCGCCGCCTTGAGGCTCGCGAGGTCGAGCGCTTTCCGGATGAGCGGGACGACGTGCTCCGCATGATGGTTCGCCGCCTCGCGTGGGTGGATCCCACCCTTGTCGGGCCGGACCATCTCGTATACGTTCGCGAGGATCCTCGCGGAGTCGTCGACAATGCCCACGCCGACCGTGTGGGCCGTTCCCTCGATGCCGAGGCAGAGCACGGGGTTCCGATTGCGGCCCAGGGATAAAGATTCGCGGACGGCGGGTCTAAATAACGCGCGTCGATAGCGAGAACGAATGGTAAGGCTCGGAGCCGGCGGGCAGCGCGAGCTCGCCTTCGAGTACCGTCCGATTCCCGTGAGTCCGATGTCCGTCGCGATGCTCCTCGTCCTCGGGCTCGTCACGTTCGTCCTGGGCCCGTTCGCGAGCCGTCCCGAGCTGTACCCGCTCGGCGGCCTCTGCTTCCTCCCGTTCGCACTCCTCATCGTGTACGTGTTTGTGAATCGGCCCTCGCCCACACTCATCTACTACGAGGGGATCGAGGTCTCGCTCCCCTGGTGGAGGCGCCTCCTCGGCGCGAGGCGGTACTACGCATGGGAGAAGATCGAGAACGTCTATCCCGCCTCGTACGAGGTCTCTGGCGCTTTCCTTTCGCCGTTCGCGTCGAGCGCGGGCACGCTCGTCCACACGGGCCTGGGGCTCGAGACCCTCGACGGCCTGCGTGTGCTCGTTCGGTTCACGCCCGGGGTGATCCGCGCGTTCCGGGGTGAGACGGAGGGATACCGGCGGGCCCTGGAGGCGATCCGGGAGGTGTTCCGAGATCGCGGACGGCCGCTCGTGACGAGGGTCAAGCATTACAGCGACGAGGAGGTGCTCGCGATGCAGGACGAGGCGCGCAGACCGCTCCTGGGCCTCCCGACGATCGCGTTCGCTTTCTTCACGCCGCCCGCCCTCGCGGCGATCGTGCTTTTCGCGTTTCCTCTCAGTCCGTTCGCGGTGGGCGCGGCGATCGCATTCGCGGTCGTTCCTCCCGCTGTGGCAATCACGATCACGTGGAAGCGGAGTCAGCGCCGGAGCTCGATCCTGAGCGAACTCTCGAAGTTCCAAGAACATCTCCGTAAGGCGGCGTGATCTCGGTCCGAATCGCCCGGCTCCGGACAAAGTTCAAGGGGAACCCCGGAGTGTGCGACCCGATGGTCGAGTACGCTGCGGGGCGGTGCAACATCGGGCCTCGCGGCCGGATGCGGCGCGCGACGGGCGGCATGATCCTGCTTGCCATCGCTCTCGCAGCGGCGTGGTGGCTCCGCTCGACGGAAGCGCGGGATTGGACTCTTCTCCTGTTCTTTCCGCTTTTCGTTGCCTTCGTCTCGCTCTTCGAGGCAGCCCTCGGATTCTGTGTCATTTTCGCGGAACGTGGCGTGTACGACCTAAGGTGAGCGGATGGCGGCGCAGGGCGAGATTCCGGAGGCGCAATGGCGGGCGATGGACCGGGCCCGCGCTCGCCGAATCTATCTGTACAGCGCAATCGCGGCCTCGCTCGTCACGCTCGTTCTCTACGTTCTGTGATCCGTTCCTTCGAGTCCATCGGCGGTGACGCGATACGCCTTCCCCCGCCACTCGATTCTCCGAACCTGGCGGGTCCTTGCCAGATTCACAAGGATGAGCCATGGAACGATGAGGTTCGCGATCGCCCAGATAGGGGGGGAGACCCGCCACGGGATCGCGAGTTCCGGGCTCCCGAGAAAGACGGATTGTCGGCGGTACTCTCCTTTCGCGACCGTGGCAGGAATGTTGAACAGAAACAGTGCCGCAGGGATGATGAAAAATGGGTTCGCGATGAGAGCAAGGACGACACACAAGATCCCGAGGACGAATGCCCCCGTGAACACGCCATACGTGAGGGCCGCGAAATTGCGAATATGACGGCCCCACACGGCGACCATCGCCGTTTGCCGGGTCGTCCATTCGACGCACCCCGCGCGGTCGCAATCCTCGAACGTCGGCATGACGGCCTGCGGCACGTAGTGCACCCGAAGCTCCATCGCCTTGATCGCTGCGGTGATCGCGAGGTCTTCGCTCAACGTCCCCTGCCACAGCGTTCCGAGGTCGAGGCGGTCGAGGTTTTCCCGTCGAATCGCCCACGCCCCGCCCCAAAGGAAGTTGTATCGATTGCTGAAGAAGACGTTGAGCCCGACCGCATTCCACGCGGAGCGGACCGCCGACCAGAAACCTCCTTGGACGGGGACGTACCATCGATAGCCCGTCGTGGCACCGACTTCGGGATGTGCGAGCGGCTGCACGAGGCTCCGAAGGAAGCGCGGGTCCGGCCGGACATCTGCGTCGAGAAAGACGAGGATGTCCTCGCTCGTCGTGCGTGTCTCGAGGCCACCGAGAAGCGCGAGCGCCTTCCCGCCCATGCCCGGAGCTGACTTCGCGAGGGCGATGTCGCACGCAAGGCGGTGGCGGGCTCGGACGCGCTCGATGACCTCAATCGCGGGGTCGTCGGCGGAGTCGACGCAGAGTACGACGCGGTACGATGGGTAGTCCTGGTAGAGGATTGCCTCTAGATTCGCCTCGAACCCCTCGTCCGCGCCTCGGCAGGGAATGAGGACGAGCGCGGGTTGCACGAACGCGTTGTGATCCCACACGCGCTCCGCGAGGACGCGCGCGCGGAACCGGACCCCGTCGACCAGGGAGGCGATCGAGGCCGCGAACGCGAGTGCACCGAGAACGCCGAGGGCCCACAGCAGCGGCTCCCACGCCACGAGGCGGAGCGATGGCCGTGGCCTCTAAGAACGTTCGGCCTCACGATGGCGCGACGAGGACCCGATCCCCTTCGACCTTCACGGCAAATGTCTTGAGGCGGGCCATCGGGTTCAACAGATTCTCTCCCGACCGGATGTCGTACTGCCAGCCGTGCCATGGACACGTGACGATCGGTCCGTCGAGATCTCCTTCTCCGACAGGCCCTCCGCGATGGAGGCACGTGTTCGTGGTCGCGTAGAACGAACCGTCGACGTTGTACACCGCGACGATGTGCCCGCGGACCACGACGATCTTCGACCGGCCGGGGGGAATCTCCGACGTCAACGCTACCGCGACGAACTCTGCCACGGGACTCCGTGGGCGCAAGCGTGCGCGCGCCTTAACCCTCGCGCTCCTCTACGGCCCCGGGAGAGGAACCTTTATCGAGGCCGCGCGCCCTAGGGAATATCGGTGGGACGGATGAACGAGGAACAGGAGAAGCTCGTCGCGATGTGCCAGCGGTTCGTACTGTCGATGGCGGAGGTCGAGGCCTCGCTTTCGACACTGCACGAGAGGATGCCGAAGGACGAGCGGAAGGAATGCCTGAAGACGGTGCTGTCCTGGGTCGAGACCTCCCACGAGGTTCCGCCGAACAGCTACACGCGGGAAGTCGCCCGCGAGATCCTCGGGCAGCTCAGTGCGCCCGCATTCTACGACGAGTTCCAGGGATCCGTGGATTCGTACATTCAGTGACGGAGCCCGAGCGGGCGCGACCGGCGACTCCAGCATCATGCCGGGCTTCATCATCTATCTCTCCCACAATCGATGTGATGCCGCAAGAGTCGCGGAAGCGCGCGCGGGAGGGCGTCCCGGGGTCGGTTTATCGACAAACCTATTTCCCGTGCTCGCTTCACCATACCCCTGGGGCGAGGCCCATGGCGTTCCGGAACGAGCGAACGTGGCAGGACGCGGTCGAAGGTGGCAAGACGGAGGAGTTCCACGCGTCCTATGACGCCGCCGTCAGGAAGGTAAAGGAGGAGTTTGGACAGAAGCACCCACATTACATCGACGGCAAGCCGAGATGGTCGAAAGGCGGGGCCTTCCGGGACACCTCCCCTGCGGACCGAGCCCTTAACCTCGGGTTGTTCCAGAAGGGCACGCGCGCGGACGCGCGAAAGGCCGTGGCGGCCGCGAAGGCCGGGTTCCCGGAGTGGAGCGCGACGCGTTCCATGGAGCGGGCGAAGATCATGGTCCGGGCCGCGGACATCGTGTCCAAGCGGAAGTTCCATCTCGCCGCGCTGATGTCGCTCGAGAACGGGAAAAACCGATACGAGTCGATTGCGGATGTCGACGAGGCCGCGGACTTCATGCGGTGGTACGCGGAGGAGCTCATCGCGAACAACGGCTTCGAGCGGGACATGGGCCGCTACTACCCGAACGAGCGCGCGAAGTCCGTCCTCAAACCGTTCGGCGTCTGGGCCGTCGTCTCGCCGTTCAA
>DATESQ010000032.1:0-2033 GCA_035283985.1 Thermoplasmata archaeon
CGGCGGTTTTGGATTCGCCGTGGGCCTCGGTCCTCTCGGGGCCTTCGCCGCTGCGGTCGGGGCGATCATCGTCCTCGTCAGCCTCATTGCAATCGTTGCCGGCTTCGGACTGTGGAACCTTCGGCCCTGGGCCTGGTGGCTTGCGGTCATCATTGCCGTAATCCAGCTCGTCCTCAACGGACTCACCCTGAGTTTCACCCTGGTTCTCTGGTTGATTATCCTCGTCTACCTTCTCGCGGTCCGGAAGAACTTCACGCCGAGACCGATGGGGATGTAGGCGGGCCTGGAACGCCGTGGCCCCGGCCCGCGCTCCGCAGTGGACGGAGGCCTCGCTCCCCGGGGAACCATCGCGGCGGATCGGGAAGAAACGCGGCCTCGGAGGTCGCCGGCGAACCGCTGACCGCGACCTCCTTCCGGGAGTGTTTCCAGGCGAATTGACATATCTTTAAGTAACCGACTCGCCATACAAACGTCTGACAAAGCCTCTGGAGTTGTCGGACAGAAAGAAGGTACGACCGCCATGGTCTCGGAATCGGAACGCGTAACGATCCGGATCCCGCCTGAGAAGATCCAGCTGCTCAACCAGCTCGTGAAGGCGGGAGAGTTCGACACGATCTCCGACGCAATCCGCCATGCGATTGGTCAGTTCATTGACCAGCAGTTCGCGCCCGCGAACATCCGGAAGCTGATGATCGAGCTGCCGAAGGGCAACGTCGTCGAGCTCCAGAAGCTCGTGAAGGCGGGCGACTCCGTGAACCTCGAGGACGCGATCCGGAACGCCGTGCGGGAGTACGTGCGCCGGCGGCTCCAGAAGGCGATGGAAAAGGCCGAGCGCTAAGCCTCGGTGTGACCGCCTGACGCCCCGGGCGGTGGGGATGCATTCCCCGCAGCGCTGCGTGCGGACGCCGCGGGAACGGGAAGGAAGGGATGGGAACGGCGAACGCCACGGGATGGGAAACCAGCGTGCCTTACGCGAAGCCCCGGATCCTCGTCGTCGGCTGCGGCGGGGCGGGCGGGAACAGCGTGGGGCGACTCCATCGGCTCGGCATCGCCGGGGCGAAGACGGCCGTGATCAACACAGACCGCGTGCATCTTGACGGGATCGAGGCGGACAAGAAGCTCCTCATCGGCAATGGCATCACGCGGGGGATGGGCACCGGCGGACGGCCCGAGATCGGGGAGCGGTGCGCGGAGCTCGCGGACGGGGAGATTCGAAACCTCGTGATGGGTCAGGACCTCGTGTTCCTCACCGTCGGCCTTGGCGGAGGCACGGGAACGGGCGTCGCACCGCACGTCGCAGAAATCGCGGCGGCGAGCGGGGCCGTCGTGATCGCGATCGCCACGACGCCATTCCGTGTGGAACGCGGCCGGATCCGAACGGCGCAGCTCGGGATCCAGCGTCTCCGAACGAACTGCGACTCCCTCATCGTCCTCGACAACGACCGGCTCCTCGACCTCGTCCCGAACCTGCCCGTCGAGCGGGCGTTCTCCGTCATGGACATCCTCATCTCCGAGGTGATCAAAGGCGTCACGGAGGCGATCAACCTCCCGTCCCTGATCAACCTCGACTTCAACGACGTCCGCACGGTCCTCTCGGAGGGCGGAACGTCCACGATCCTCTACGGCGAAAACTCGATCCACGATCCAGAGCGAGTGGTGGATGAGACCCTCTCGAACCCGCTCCTCGACGTCGACACGAAAGGAGCCCGCGCTGCCCTCATTCACATCTCCTCCGGACCTTCCCTCTCCCTTCGAACCGCGTTCCGCGTCGTCGATGGGATCACGGACAAGATGCGGCCCGACGCGAACGTGATTTTCGGCGTCCGCATGGATCCGCGCCACGAGGACATCATCCGCGTGATCGCGATCCTCACCGGCGTCCACGCACCGAGACTCGAGATTCCCGTCGAGGCAATCTCATACACTGATGCGGACCCCGAGGTGGCGCCCCTTCCCAAGGTTGCGATAAACCCCCCCTCATTTTTCGAGCGAAGGGCTGAACGATAACCTCCTCCCCCACGTTTTATTTTTTT
>DATESQ010000033.1:0-3809 GCA_035283985.1 Thermoplasmata archaeon
AGGAAGTTCACGATGCCGCCCGTGTGCACGTCGTTTTCGAGTGATGCCCCCAAGACCTTCATGAGCTGGCACCTACCGCGAGAAAACGAATCTCCTTGACGGACATGCCCTTGATCCCGAGACGCTCCACCGTGCGCCCCTCCTTCCAGAAGTCACGACCGTGAATGATGGATGCGAGGTGAATCATGGCGCGGATTGCGGGCGTCTTCACATCAAACATCTCCCCGATTGATGCAATCGGCACGAGGCTCATCGGAATATCCTCGAGAATGTACCGATGATTGAGGTGCGCGGGCGACATGATCCCCTTGTATCCTGGGGTTGATTGGATCGCTTGATAGAGGTCCCGCCCTGGAGAACCGTACGTGAGATACAGCCATTCTCGAGCCGTGTGGGTCCGGATTCCCAAAGCATCGGCGACCTGGCGACGCTCATGGTCCATTGCCTCAAGGATCACTGCGACCGAGGACGTGATCCCCTCCAAATAGTACTGGAAGTCTCCGTGCGTCGACTCAATCCGTGCGGCATTCAGGATCATGACGCCAGGATGGAAAATCGCTCCCACGTTTTCCAGCCCCGTTCGAAGGACATTGTCTCCGGGGATGAACTGCGGGAATGCGACACGGAGTATCTTAAGAACCTCCGGCGTCTTGTAGGAGGGCAACGCCGCTACCGCGACTTCGTTCTTGATGTCGAAAATCTGGACGCTGCTGGGCTCGATTCTCCTTGCCGTATATAGGAACGTCTGGGCTTCCGCGACCGTCACATCCGGGCCCACACCCTTCTTGGACAGGATATTTCGGACCTCGATGGCGCCTCCCGTGCGCCCCGGATTGAGGACGATGACGTGGCCATCGTGGACCACGTCCGCGAGGGCTGTGGCGATGTCGTGGTGGGCGTTCGCGGGGACGGCGACCATGATGATCTTTGCGTCCGATACCGCTTCCTTCATGTCCGAGGTGGCCAGCTCGAAACGGCCTTCTCCCTCGACGGCCCCCTCGAGCCCGATTCCGCCCCGCAATCGGATGTGCTCAATCCGCTCGGCCGTCCGGTTCCATAAGTTGACCCGAAAGCCCATGTACGCGAGATGGCCCGCCATCGCGAGGCCGCCATGACCCGCGCCCAGCACCGCGAACTTCGGACCAGCCTTCGGGCGAGCACGCCGAGGCCTCCGAGTGCTCGGTGTCGCCCGGCGCGGAGGAACGATCTCAGTGGCCGGGGCCTCCCATGGGCGCGCACTGCGCTTCTCCGACGGGGAGTCTTCCGCCCGGATCTCCCACTCTCCTTCTCTCATCTCCTACGTCCCGAGACAGACTGGCCCGCAGACCTAAAAGGCCGGCATCCGGTCGTCGGGACATTCCGAGCCCACGGCCTCGTGAACGCCCCACCTCCCCCGCAGAGAGGAGCAACTTGCCAACCATGTCTCAACGGATGTGCATTCTCGATAAGAAGTCATCAACCAAATACGTTTCCCCCTGGGCACCATCGGAAGTACATCGTAAACCGAATTTCATAGCGGTGAATCACGCCCAATCCCTTTTTATCCATCCTCGCTAAGTTCTCCGGTGATGCGGCGAGCCCTCGCGCTCATCTCGGTAGCGGCCGCGCTGCTCTTCCTATTGACGTCCGGTACGGCCGCCGCAACGCCAATCCCGGGGACACCCATCCAGATCCTCGAGCTCGAGCCCACGACCAAGACAATCTCGCTCGGGGCCCAAACGAACTTCTCGTGGGCGGTGTTCAACGGCGGCCCCCGGTACGATCTCACGGTGGCGGCAAATTCATCCGATTCCGATTTCTTGCTCGAGGTTTCCCCCTCCACCTTCACTCTCGGGCGGGATGAGTTCATCGTCGTCAGCGTGAACGTGACCGCTCCGCTAGATGGCGCATCTCGTTCCGCGACCATCGAAGTCATGTTCTCGACACTGGCACCGGTGGTCTCCAACTTGCAGGTCGATGCGAGCGTCGTGGCGCGAAGGGCGCCTGCCACGATCGACGCACTGACCGCCTTCGTGGCGATCGGAGGAATCATCGCGATCGGTTTCACCGCCACGTGGATTTTCGAACGAACCCACGTTCCCGACATCCTCATCTTGATCCTCTTGGGCGTCCTGCTCGGTCCCGTAGCCCTGAACTATCTTGGAATCGTCATCGTGCCCCAGGGCGTCCTCGAGGTCGCCGCCCCCTATTTCGCGGCCGTCGCCCTCATGATGATCCTTTTCGACGGTGGCCTGAACCTTCCGCTCCTCCAAGTCCTTCGGAAGATTGGAGTGATTGGGATCCATACCGGTGTCGCCTTCGTGACGACGGTCTTCGCCGTGGCGTACGTGAGCGTCATAATCCTCGGGTACGACCTCCTTGTTGGGCTCCTTCTTGGAGCCGCCCTCGGAGGGACGAGCAGCGCCGTCGTGATCGGAGTCGTTCGGGCCCTCCGGGTCGGGGAGGATACGAAGGTCGTGCTGACCCTCGAATCCGTCCTGACGGACGTGCTCTGCGTCGTGACCGTCATCGCGCTCATCGAACTGATCCGAGGCGGTCCCGGCGCGTCAATCAGTATCGTCTTCGTCGAGCTCGCGCAGGCATTCTTCGTGGCGCTCGGGATGAGCCTCGCGTTCGGAATCGGCTGGCTCTTCCTGCTCCGCCGGGCATCGAAGAAGCCGTTCGCGTACATGCTGACGATTGCGATGCTGTTCATCCTTTACGGCGTGACCGAGGCCGTTGGAGGGAGCGGGGCGATGGCGTCGTTCGTTTTCGGTCTCGTCCTGGGGAACCACGAGGAGCTCAGGAAACGGTTCCGACTGAAATCGCAGTTCGTTGTCGATGAACGAATCAAGCAGTTCCACGCCGAGCTTTCCTTTGTGATTCGGACGTTCTTCTTTGTGTTCCTCGGCCTTGTGTTCACGTTCCAGTTCGGGGGTGGATGGTCCGTCGCCACCAATCTTCCCATACTCGCTGCAATCAACGGCACGTTCATCCTCTTCCTCGTCGGCGTCGTCGCAATCTTTCTCGCGATCACGGGAGTGCGCGTCCTGACGGCCCGGATTACGGCGGCGATCCTCCGCCGGCCGCCCGAGGAGCGACGCGTCCTATGGTCGCTCATGGGCAGGGGACTCGCGGCCGCGGTGCTCGCCTCCCTCCCCTTCTCCATCTCCGCCTTCACCGCGCCCTCGACGCCCGGCGATGTGTACTATCAAACGTTCATGGAGCCGTACCAGACACAGTTCCTGAACATCGCACTGTACATCATCCTCCTGACGGTCGTCGTCACGACCCTTGGCGCCGCAACCTACGCCCGGGCCCCCGCGGTGGCCCGACGACCGGAGCCGGCCAGGGGTCTCCACGATCTCGGGTTCATGAGCCGGGTTGACCTCGACGAGTTCCACGCAATGGAACAATGGCTCGACCAACAGGAGGGGGGCCCGGGATCCACGTCATCGGACGCAGGCGAGGGTCACGGTGACGTCCCCGGTCGCGACGCACGCGAGGGTGATCCGCGGAGGGAGGACCCGTAGGCCTTTTTTGGGGAGATCCTTCACATTCCCATCGGTCTCGGCGTGAAGTTCTTCCGGACCGCAAGGAGGTAAACGAGGATGATCAACCAGAGAACCAGGGTGAAATTCAGGGTGAGTCCGTTGAGGGCGAGCTGGATTACGGCAATGATGACCGCGAGCCACCAGGCCCAGGGCCGAAGGTTCCACAGTCCGAAGCCGGCAACGATTGCAATGAGGCTGACGAGGACGATGATCGCCCCGACCGCAGCGGCGAAGGCCCCGAGAGGACCGAGGCCCACGGCGAATCCAAAACCGCCG
>DATESQ010000034.1:0-3113 GCA_035283985.1 Thermoplasmata archaeon
CGATGGTCACAACGGTGAGGCGGGAGCGGCACATCCCCGCGGGACAGGCGATGCGCGAGCACGACGGCCTGAATTCGATGTTCCTCGAAGAACTCCACCGGGAGGACTACCGCCATCGCACGGTGGTGGACGTCGGCACGGGAACCGGCCGTGTCGTGTGGGTCGTGGCGCCGCGGGCGCACAAGGTCGTCGGCGTTGACAACGACGAACGGCGGCTCCGGGAAGCCCGCGCGTACGCTGCGATCCGCGGCTTCAACCGCGTCGAGTTCGTCCTCGGGGACGTCGAGACGACACCGTGGGGCGACTGGCACCGGGAGCCGTTCGACTTCGTCCTTTCGAACCTGATCATGTCCGAGGCGATCGTCTTCCGCGCGGGGAAACACCTGCGACCAGAGGGGAAGTTCATCCTGTGCGCGCATCACACGGACCACTGGCGGGAAACGGGCGAGGGATCGCACCACGCGTTCTCGGACGAAGAAGTGAATGATCTCCTCGTCGCGAACGGTTTCGAGGTCGAGTTCCTCGGCGTCGACAAGACGATCGTGGGATGCGAGAGCCTCCTCGAAGCGGAACGGGTTCTGGGACCCACGATCGTCAAGAAGTGGGTCGAGGACGGTCGATGGGAGGGCCTTGCCGATTCATTCGCACAGGGCATCCGAGAAATCACGCTGTCGTATGTTGTCGCGAAGGCCCGCAAGCTCGCGCACGGTCCCGTGACGGCGTAGCCCCGTGGCCAGACGGCGGCTTGCGATCAGGGTGATCGCCCGGGCGTCAGGCGACGACCACCTACGTTTCCGCAGCCTTGGCAGGCCCTGCTCTTCCACTGCGAAGCAAGTGGACCAACACGAGCAGAAGGGCCACCTCATCCGCTTTGATGAGGAGACCGATGGGCTCCACGGGAAGGGCACCGCCGATCGGGAAACGGCTGGCTGCGTACGCGGCGATGAGCCCACCCGTGTAGAGCGCCGCGAGTTCGACAAGCAGGGCGGCTCGACGCAGGATCAGGACAGCGACGACGACATATCCAATCCCCATCCCTGCGAAGGCCGGCCCCGCCGTAGTCTCCGCGGGAATCAGGTTCACGACCGACAGCGTCAGATGGCCTGCGGCGGTGATGAGCGCCAAGACCGCGGCGAGAGCCCTCCACGGGATGTCGCGCCCCGCGCGGCTTTCACGGGCGTGCAGGGCTAACGACCCGCCGGGACTGCCGCCACACTAAGAATGCGCCGGCCAAGAGGACGATCCCAAAGACGGAATGCACGATGTGTTGGTCTCCCAAGCCCACCGTCTCGTGGTTCGCCGGAAGTGGGTCCGAATGCCACACGAGGAAGTAGAGCCCCAGCACGACGAGCACGATGAAGACAATCCAATACCCGCCCCGCATGCCGAAACCTCCGATCCCGAAGGCGTTGCATGAAGCGATTGCCTATCAAGCTTCGCCCGGGACCCCGCCCCCCGTGGTGCGCGGTCACGTCCAGGTCGCTAGGCTTTTTCCTTCCGCACGCAGTACCCGCTCCCCAGTATGCTCCTCGGCGCACATGTCTCGATCGCAGGGGGCTTCGCGAACGCCCCGAAAGCGGGGAAGTACATCGGCTGTGAAGCGATCCAGATCTTCTCCCGCAGCCCGCGGATGCTCCGGAAGACGAAGCCGATCACACAGGAGGAGGTCGAGGCGTTCTGGGACGGCCTGATGGCGGCCGGGATCCACGCCGTCGCGACCCACGGGAACTACCTCATCAACCTCTCTGCGACGAAGGCCCGCATGCGAACGGTCGCGCGCCAGGCGCTTTTCGAGGAGATCGACCGCGCGCACAAGCTCCGCGCGCCGTACGTGATCTTCCATCCGGGCGCGCACATGGGGAAAGGCGCGGCGAAAGCCCTCCAATCGATCGCGGAGGGCATCGACTGGGCGATGGACAAGGCGAACGCGGGCGACGTGACGCCGCTCCTCGAGAACACCGCTGGCCAGGGAACCGTCGTCGGGCATACGTGGGAGCAGCTGCGGGAGATTGTCGAGGCCTCGAGCTATGGCGACCGGCTCGGCGTGTGCATCGACACGTGCCACACACTCGCGGCGGGTTATGAGTACCGATACCCGGAGCGGTACGAGGCCCTGGTGAAACAGATCGACTCCGTCCTCGGCCTGTGGCGGGTGAAGGCGTTCCACCTGAACGATTCGAAACAGGGTCTCGGCTCCCATGTGGACCGCCACGAGCACATCGGTAAGGGAGAGATTGGGAAGGACCCGTTTCGCTGGCTCGTGAACGACCCGCGGTTCGCGGACACACTCGGCCTGCTCGAGACACCGGGCGACGACCGTGCGTTCAAGAGGAACCTCAACGTGTTGAAGTCTCTCCGCGAAAAGTGAAGCCGTCAGCGGGCAAGTTGATTTCGAAGTCGGACGAGGAACTCATAGCCGGTCTCGACGAGAGCGACAGCAGACCGATCCGCAGAGAGGAGGCGGGAAAGTCCGAGGCCGAGTGGAATCACCTCGAGGAGTCGGATCACCGCCATGCCGCCACTCGTGTGTTCTCCGTTCGAGGAGACAACGTGCATCCTCCCGAAACGCTCCTCTGTGCCCAAGCCGGCAAGATATGGGTCCGCGTCTCCCGACGCAATCGGAATCGTCCGCACACCTCGTCCGAGCCCGAGGCGAACGATCCAGTTCCGCATCGCAGTGCAAATCCCGCAATCCGCGTCGTAGAACAGAATGTAGACGCCCTGACGGGCGTCCCTCGTCGGTTTCGGTTTTTGGAAAGATCGTTCCGAAGACACGACCGCCATCGAAGACTCGATGCGATGACCACTCAAAAGGTTCACGATGGCCTCAGAAGGGCAGCCGCATGAGGGCGACCGCGAGCGGAAGGAGCGCATCGTCTTTCCCGAGGAACTGCGCGGTCTCGATCGCGGCCGCGAGACAGATGATCGTGTGCTCCTTCTCGCCGACGGTCCACTGGCCGTACGCGTTCACAATCGTCGCGAGAATCTCGTCGAGCGGAATGCCAACCTCGAGGGCCTGGCGGAGCGTCGTCTCTGCGGGCGGTGTCCTGTATTGCAGGCTCGCGCGGAGCGCCTCCATCACGGATTCCCGATTGATTGACGGTGACGGGCCA
>DATESQ010000035.1:0-4497 GCA_035283985.1 Thermoplasmata archaeon
CGGTCTCCACTTCGAGATCATGGACGAGGTCGAGGACTGGGGGCAGCACGACCTCGTCATCGCCTCCCTCGACACGGCCAAACGGCCCGCGAATCAGGAGATCATCGAGCGACTGTACTACGACCTCGTGATCGTCGACGAAGCGCACAAGCTACGCAACCGCCACACGAGGAATTGGAAGTTCGTCTCCGCGATTCGCAAGAAATACATCCTCATGCTCACCGCCACGCCCGTGCAAAACGACCTCGAGGAACTGTTCAACCTCGTCACCCTCCTCAAACCGGGTCAGATGCGGACGTGGGGCGCGTTCCGCAAGGAGTTCTTCGAGGCGGGGGACAAGCGAACCCCGGCGAACCCGGGACGGCTTCGAAAGATGTTGCTCGAAGTCATGATTCGAAACCGCCGGGGGGATGCGATCACACTGCCACCGCGGCGCGTGGACTCCATCGAGATCTCCCTGTCCGCGGACGAGCGGGCGGTATACGACGGCGTCAGCGCGTTCGTCCGCCGCTGGTACGGGGACGCGCCGGTCGGGAACCGCTTGAGCCTCATGGTCCTCCAGCGGGAGATCGGGAGCAGTCCCGCGGCGGCCGCCGAGACGCTCCGGAGGCTCCGCGAGTCCCCGAACTTCTCTTGGGAGGAACGGGCCGAACTGGACCGACTGTACCATGGTGCCGCGTCGGTCTCGCGGAGCGAGCGAGGCGAGAAGCTCGTCCGCCTCCTGGAGGCAACTCCGGACAAGGTGATCGTCTTCACACAGTACTACCGGACGTTGGCGTGGCTCGCGGACCGGCTGACCCACGACGGGATCTCGTTTGCATTGTTCCACGGGGGAATGAACCTGCCGGAGAAGGAGGGGTCCGTCCACGCGTTCAAGGGCCCGTCTCAGGTGTTTCTCTCCACGGAAGCGGGCGGCGAGGGCCGCAACCTCCAGTTCGCGCACCGCATGGTGAACTTCGACCTTCCATGGAATCCCCTCCGGATCGAGCAGCGGATTGGGCGCATCCACCGCGTCGGTCAGGAGCGCGAGGTCCACATCGTGAACCTGTGGGCCCGCGACACGATCGAGGAGTACGTGCTCGAGCTCCTCGATAGGAAGGTCCACATGTTCGAGCTCGTCGTCGGGGAGCTCGACATGGTCTTAGGGAACCTCGACGAGGCGACGTCGTTCGAGGATCTCCTCATGGAGATCTGGACGCTCGAGGACGCCGACCAGAGACGCGCGAGGGTCGAGACGCTCGGGGCGAAGCTCGTGCAAGCCCGCGGCGCGTACGAGGACGCGAGGAGATACGACGACCGCCTCTTCGGCTCGGACTTGGAGGTCGGCGTGGGGGTGGCCCATTGACGGACGTCGAACGATTCGTTCGGACCTACCTCGAAGCGATCGGCGCCACGTCGCGCCCTCTCTCGACCGGCGCCCTCGCGGTCCGATGGCCGCCCACCCACGCGGTGACGTTCGGGCCCTCGACGACGGTCGCGTTCGACCCCGCCGTCGCGGAGGTCTCCCGGGCGGAGTTGTGCGTCGTCGGAAGCGACCTCTTGGATCGGATCCTCCGCGACGCCATGGGGAGGGGCTTTCACTGCGTCGCGCGCGTGGACGCCGAGGGCGATCCTCCCGCAGAGGAGGTCCTGGCGGCGAACCTTTCCTTCCGCAATGCACGTGCGGAGGTCACGAGAACCGAAAAGCGCGCGGTGCCGTACGAACTGTTCAACTTCCGAGTCACGCTGACGACGGATGAGAAAGTCGACCTCCTCCGATCGGTCCTCCTGAACCCGGAAACACTTCAGGAACACGCGGCTATGGAGATCTTCCTCGAGGAATCCCTCACGCTTCCCGAGGAATCCGTCGCCCCGGTTGCGGACCTGCCGGCCACGTATCGGGCCGCCTGCTCAGCGCTCGAACGGTCGATCCAGCCGGATGTGGCGGCGATTCGCGCGAAGGCGGGTTCAATCCTCGCGGAAGAACTCTCGCGAATCGAGGCGTTCTACGACGAGTCCATCAAGGAGCTATACGCGAGTCGCACGCAGGCTCCCCTCGAGGTGGAGGACGCCTTTCGCGCCGAACGGGGCCGCCGGGTCGAGGAGGCGAAACTCAAGTACGCGTTCTCCGCGACGGCTCGGCTCGTGAATGCCCGCACGATCCTGATTCCGACGACCACGATGCAGGTCCGGGTGTTGAACGCACGGGCTTCCAGGGACTTGGGCCTCGAGTATGACGCTGTGAACCTGGAAGTGAAACGTCTTCCCTGCGAGTCGTGCGGGACGCCCTCCGATGCATGGTACCTCTGCAGCAGAGGGCATCTCGCGTGCGACGCCTGCGACCGGACGTGTGCGTTTTGCGATCACGTCGTGTGCGTGAAGTGCGCCCCCGAGGTCTTCGAGGCGTGCGCGGCGTGCAGGAAGGACGCCTGCCCGGACCATACGTTCACGGACGAGATCGGCCGGAAAGCGTACTGCGAGGACCACATCCATGCGTGCGCGATCTGCTCCCGGATGGTCGGACCGCCGTACGTGCGGGGGTGCGGCCTCTGCGGGCAGTCGTACTGCGCGGTCGACGTGGAGGCGTCAGGGCGGTGCGTGACGTGCCGCACCTTGGCGGCGATCCCCGCCACGCACGCGGATGTCCGGCGGGTTACCGCCCCCAAGGGAGAGCCAAGGAACCTGACGAAGTGGCTCCGGGGGGAGAACGGGAAGTTCACGATCCTCGTCGGGAGGGGTGCTGTCTTCCAATACCTGTACGTGATGGACAAGAACGGGGCCGTGCTCCGAAGCCGGAAAGGCGTCGGCCTCGCGGGGTAGCGTTGAATAGGCGGAACCCCATTCGACGGCGTGGGCGGTTATCGCCGAGGGAGAGGTCCGACTCCCCATCGCCGGCGGGGACGGCGAAGTACGTGGGATCGTGCACCGACCCTCCACGTCACCGGTCGCGAGCCTTGTCGTGACCCATGGGCGGTCGAACGACATGAAGAACCGGCTCGTGCGGCAGGTCGCGGTCGCCGCCGCGGAGCACGGCATTCTGGCGTTGCGGATGAACTTCCGGTACGTGGATGCAAAGTCGTCCGCCTCGAGGGATCTCTCCCGAGAGGAAGACGACCTTCTCGGTGCCGTGCGGTTTCTCAGGAAAGAACTCGCGGAAGCGCCAATCTACGTGGCTGGGAAGTCGATGGGCGCACGGGTGTGCGCGCGGGCCTCCCACGACGCGGACGTTGCGGGCGTGATCGCCCTCGGCTACCCGCTTCACCCGATGTTCAAGCCGGAGGTCCGGAACCCGCCGGAGTGGCCGATGCTCGTGAAGCCTGCGCTGTTCGTGCAGGGGGACCACGATCCGTTCTGCGACCTCGCGCGACTACGAGAAGAGTTGCCGCGGTTGGCCCAAGCGTACGAACTCGTCGTGATTCGAGACGCCGGACATTCGTTTGAGCCGAAAGGTGCACGACGGGACACGTTCGGCGAGGTTTGGGTACCCACCCTAAAGTGGATCGTGAAGCAGTTAGGTGCTCGGAAACAGGTGACATGAATGCCGAAAGATGACGTGTGCAGATTGTATCTGCAGGAGCTCGTCAAGCTCATCATCGAAGATGCGGACCGCGCCAAGAAGTTTCGTGACGAATCGACCTCCCCAGAAAGCCGGGAGTGGCACTCCGCGGAGGCGATGACCTTGTACGGCGTCCTCGATCTGATGCAGCAACAGGCGAATGCTTTCATGCTACCGCTGGACGATCTGGGCCTCTCGGGCAGGGGATTTCGAGAAGGAGATGGCGAGCTAGCGACTCAGTACCCTGGCAATCGCTGCCGTTCGACCTCGAGCGCGTCCGCCGTCGGGTACTCCTCCACGACGAACGACGGCCAGGGGAGTTTGGCGGCGATCTCTTCGAGGACCCACGGCGCGACCTCGACGCGGTTCCGCTCGGGCACCGCCGCCAGCAGCTCGGGCGGCACCTGGAACGTCCCGCGCAGCTCCCGCTCGACCGCCGCCAAATCGTCCGCCTCGATGATCCCCTTCACAAGCGTGCCGTCTTCCGTGACTTCGTCGTACGCGCGCGCCACCGTCTCCGCGCGCCTCTTGATCCGGGTCCGCAGCTGCCACCCGTCCTTGTAGCCCGAGGAGCAGTAGTGGACCGTGATCCTCCAAGGCATCCGCAGGATCTCCGCGGCAGCCTCGTCCGCTCCCTTCACGCCGTACGAGAGCTCGTGCTTCATCGAATAGTCGGACCGCCGCATCCGGCCCCAGTTCGCCTCGGAGTACTCGAGCTCGTCGAGGTTCACGAACTCCAGTTGCTCCGACTCCGCCCATCGCAGAAGCTCGATCAGGTCGCTCTTCCGATCGGGGAGGAGCGGGACTTCGAGGCCCACCGACATCCCCAAGTCGCGGGCCTCGCGCACCGCAGGCACGAATCCGCTTGTGGCGGCATGTCGCCACAGTCCGGGGGGCACGTGGAACCGAATCTCGTCGAGCCCGGCCGCACGCGCACGGCGGATCTTGTCCAGGTCCGTCGT
>DATESQ010000036.1:0-6294 GCA_035283985.1 Thermoplasmata archaeon
GCTTCCAGCGGGACGTAGTCCAGCAGGGTCGGCTCCACGTAGCAGCCGTGGGACTTGCCCCCGCGGACGAGCTTCGCCCCGCTTGCGAGGGCATCGTCGATGAGTCCTTGGATTCGCTCTGCGGCTCGTCGATTGATGACCGGGCCCACCTTCACGCCGGGTTCCTTCGGGTCTCCGAGCTTCCAGCCCGCCATCACGTGGTCGAGTTTCTCCACGAACGCGTCCGCGATCGAATCGATGACGAGGATCGCGGAGATTGCGTCGCACCGCTGGCCCGCGTTCTTGAGCACTCCCTCAAGGCATTTCTCTGCGGCGAGCTCGAGGTCCGCGTCGTCCAAGATAATCGCCATCCCCTTCCCGCCGAGCTCGAGGTGGAGTTTCTTGATCCCCGCGTTCTTCGCAATCGCCTCGCCGACCTCCGTGCTCCCTGTGAAGGAGACCATCGCGACCTTCGGGCTCGAGACGAGGAGCTCGCCCACGGTCCGGCCGCGCCCTGTGACGACGTTGAACGCGCCCGGCGGGAACCCCGCTTCCTGGAGGACACGAGCGAAGAGGAGCATGCTCAGGGGCGTATCGCTCGCCGGCTTCAGCACGACGGAATTCCCTGCGAGGAGAGCGGGGATACTCTTCGCCGCCGCGATGAACAAAGGATAGTTGAACGGACACACAGCGGCGACAACGCCGAGCGGGACGCGGGTTACAACGGCAACCCGTCCTATCATATCCTTCGACCACTCCCCGGGGATGAACTCGCCCATGATATCCCGGGATTCCCGCATCGCGAGCCGGAGGCGGTCGATGGTCGCATTCACCTCGCCCTCTGCATCCCGTGGCGGTTTCCCTGCTTCCGCGGTGAGGACCCGGACGAAGTCCTGCCTCTCCCTCGCAAGGAGCTCTCGAGCCCGGTCGAACAATTCGATCCGATTGATGCCGGGGATCGCCTCCATCGCGCGCGAACCTGCGAGGGCAGCATCGATCGCCGCCTCGACGTCGATTTTCGCGGCGTCCGGGACACGTGCCACGATGGCATCGTTGATTGGCGTGTCGACATCAAATGTGCCGCCACCGCTCGCCTCGAGCCAAAGGCCGTTGATGAACAGCCGGAAGGTCGGGACTTCGTCGTGGATTTCGCGCGTTCCGTCGAAGAACGACGAGAGCTTCGTTAGCATGGGCTGGAGGCCATCGCGCATCGATTCAAGAACCTTGGTGACGGCTGCTAGTGGGGCTTCTCGAGGAGGCCCGTCTTTCCTCGCAGAATCGCGGCCGCATCCTCGGGCATCACGGGGTTGATGTAGAATCCAGTGCCGCGCTCGAAGCCGGCGGTCTCCGTGAGCCGCGGCGTGATTTCGAGGTGCCAGTGGTACTTCGTCTCCTTTCGATCGCACGGGGCCGTGTGAATGTAGTAGTTGTATGGCGGGTCCTCGAGACACTGGTACAGACGGCCGAGGACGTCCTTCATCATCCGGGCCAGGGGAGCGCGTTCCGCGTCCGTGATGTCCTCGAACGCCATTTCATGGGCCTTCGGCAGGATCCACGTCTCGAACGGAAACCGCGCGGCGTACGGCGAAAGGGCGATGAACGACTCGTTCTCCGCCACGATTCGCTTCTCCTCCTCGAGCTCCGTTTCAACGATTTCGCAGTAGATGCATGTGCCGCCCGTCGATTCGTAGTACCGCTGGGCAGCGTTCACCTCCTCCATGATACGGCCCGGGACGATCGGCGTCGCGATGAGCTGAGAGTGTGGATGCGAGAGCGAGGCGCCCGCGCGCACGCCGTGGTTCTTAAAAATCAGGATGTACTTGAATCGCTTGTCCCGGATCAGGTCCAGGTATCGGTGCCTGTACGCCGTGATGACCTCTTGGACCTGGAAGTCGCTCAGGGCCGAGAGGTGCGCGTCGTGCTCCGGCGTTTCGATGATGACCTCGTGGGCCCCCACGCCGTTCACGCGGTGGAATAGCTGGTTCACGCGCCGATTCACGGCCCCCTCGATTTGGAGGGCAGGATAGAGGTTCGGCACGGCGCGAATCCACCAGCCCGACGAGTTCGGCGGACCACTCTTCCGGTATGCGAGCAGCTCGGGCGGAGTCAGGTGCTCGTTCCCGTAGCAGAATGGACACTTTTCGGGGGGCGTCTTCTTGCCGAGGTCTTTGAAGTCCCCAGGCCGACTGGACCGGATCGTGGAAATGATCACCCACGTGTCCGTCACGTAGTCCTTCCGAAGTTCGGGCATCCTGAATCCTTTCTGAACGGTATCCGTGCGGATGAGACGTCCGTATTTTAGAATTGCGTTCCGGTTATGATTCGGGAGGCTTTGGAGCTAGCTGCGCGCCGACGATTTCATCGACCTTGGAGAGGAACGCCTCCTCCTTCCCCCGTGGGATTGTTGCGCCGCTCGCGACGTTGTGGCCGCCGCCGGTCCCGCCGACCTCCTCCGAAGCCTCCCGGAGGGTCGTCGCGAGGTCGAGTCCTTGCGCGACGAGCTCTTTCGTCGCCCGCGCGGAAACCTTCGTGCTTCGGTTCATCACGCTGAGGCCAAGCGTCGGCTTCGTCGGATCGAGGAAGTGCGTCATCGCGATGCTCGCGACGGAGCCCGCGACCGTCGCCTCGTCCGTGTAGAAGAACTGGATGTGCTTCTTCGTGAAGGGTCCCTCCCCCTCGAGTTTCGTGAGGTACCGGAGGAGCACGTCGTCGAACTGCCGCCGGATCTCCTCTGCCCGTGCGAACGCCTCCTTGTCCCCGAGGCAGAGCGCGAGCCCGAGGCCCTCGTGGCCGAGGCGGGCGCAGCCGTCGACGTACGCGCTCAGTTCGTCCGCGTACACGCCGTCCGTGGGGGACCAGAACTTCTCCCGCACGAGCGCCTCGACCGCCTCCGGATCCGCCCGCTGCCGGAGGAGGTGCGTCGCGAGGGCCGAGGTCACGCGCCTCCGCTCGTCCGGCGTCAGTTCCTTGATCGGGGTCTCCGGCCCAATCCTCAGCTCCTTCAGGAATGCCTGTGCGGCCTCGAGCCGACCGCTGATCCCGACCCAGAATGGAACGACGGATCGGGCGATCGCCTCCGCGACGGGGGCCGGCCGAAGCGCGAGCCCCCTCTCCCGCGAGAGGACGTTCCGCGCAATCGCCTCCTCGAAGAGGCTCGCGTTGAGTCCGGAGAAGCCGCCGAGGTGTTGCATGTCCCCGACCGCGCCCGCCATCGCGACGCCCGCGAGGTCCCAGTTCCGCTCGTCGAGCGCCAGCGTGAAGAGCCACGTCGTCGTGGAGCCGCAGATTGCGCGGGTGCCGTCGATCCCGTGGAGCGCGGGGTTCACGTGGACGACCGCGTCCGAGTCGCGGAGCGGCGCGTGGTGGTCGAGGACGATCGTCGGGCACGCGATTTTCTCGACCGTGTCGAGCTGACCGGAGCCCATGTCGCTCATGATTACGAGCTCGTTCCCCTCCTCGTTTACCCGCTTCACGAGGTCCTCGTCGACGACGGGTGAGGTCGACGCGTGGAACGCCTTCCCCGCGCGCGTCACGGCTCGTGCCAAGATCGCAGCAGAGGTCGTGCCATCGGGGTCGTAGTGGCCTAGAATCCGGACGCGGTTCACGCGTTCGACGAGCGCAACGCCCCGACGTATGCGTGCCATCAGCTCGTTCGGCACGAGATCCGCCAGGCGCGTCGCCATGGCCCTCGCCTCACTTCACCGGGAGCTCCGCGAGCTTGCGCGAGTAGTCCCAGTCCGCGGGGAGGACGCCCCGCTCCTTGTAGTACCGCGAGAGCCGTCGGATCTTCGACTCGACGAGCTGGAGCCCCCTCTTGTTCGAGACATCTTTCCGGTGAATCCGCAAGTGGGCTTGGAGGCCCTCGGCCCTCCGGATGAGCGCGCTGAGGTCTTCCGGAATCTCCGGCGTGAGCTTCTTTTCCGCGAGGATCTCGCGGATCGTCTTGCCCGTGGCGAGCTTCACGTTCGGGACGGCGTAGAGATCCCGCAGGCGAGTGCCGATTACGGCCTGAGTGTAGCCCTCGCCGTGCATCTTCGCGACGAAATCCACGATCTCGCCCGCCTCAACGGACACCCAAGACGGGTTTTCCTTGAGGAACGGTCGTGTCGAGCCGTGTCGTCCCTTCCGCTTTGCGTGGATCCTCGCCATGGAAGGGGTTCCGATGGCCGCGTTCCATATAAGCCTTATGCGCGCGCACTCTGATGCACGGGTCGCGACGCTGCGCTGGACGGAGACGTCCGAGGAACCGGTGTCGCATCTACGCGGGCTTCGCGCTTTCCATCGCGGCGACACGCCGTTCGAGGCCCTCGAGCCGCAGGAGGAGGGCCGCGACCTGCTTCTTCAAGTCCTCGAGGTCCTCCCACGCCTTGTATGCGAGGACCCCCGGGCTCGGCTCGCGGCCTCCAGGTTCGGGGGTCGGAATCGGAGGTGGGATGTCAGGTCCGATGGGCGTCGGGATCATCGTTCTCCGGAATCTTACGAACCGATCAGGTACAAGTCGATTTCCATTCGTCAAGGCGGGGGCCGATATCAACCTGCGAGGGTTGCCTCCGACGGACGCGCGCGAACGATGAACTCCTCCCGCGTGACGCCGCGAGAGTTGCGGCACGCCGGATAGTTCGTGCAGCCGAGGAATCGGATGCCCCGCCGCGCCTTCCGTACGACCATACGGCCCGTCCCGCACTTCTCGCACGGACCGTGGTCCCGCTCCCACGCAAGGGATTCCTGGATCCACCGCGCGATGCCCTCCCTGTGAGCCCTGAGTTCCGTAAGGATTTCCCGGAGGCGTACGCGGGACTCGCTGATTACGTGCTCGGGCGACTCCCGCCCCTCCGCGATCGCCTCAAGGCGATCCTCAAGTTCCGCTGTCGTTTCCGGTCGGGTAATCGCGGGGGCGAAAACCTGAAGGGCCTCGACGACGGCGCGACCGCCGTCCGTGGGCCACACCGCCCTGCCGGTGACGTAGCCGCGGTCGTAGAGCTTCTGGACGATCTCGTGGCGGGTCGACTTCGTCCCGATGCCGACGGCCTCCATCTCTTGGATGAGCATGCCCTGCGTGTACCGTGGCGGGGGGCCTGTCACGCCCTCTTCGACTGCGATCCGCCGCACTTCCACGGTGTCTCTGGACTCCAGAGGTGGGAGATCGCGAACCTCCGCGATCTCCTCCTGGATGGCGCGCCAGCCGGGAGTGATTTCGCGCCGGCCCTCTGCGATGAATGGAACCCCATTGAGGTCGAGCTGTGCGGTCGTGCGGAGATCCTGTGCCGGCGGCATGAGCGTCGCCAGGAATCGACGCACGACGAGTTCGTAGACCCGCCATCGATCGGCCTTCAAATCTGCGCGGCGTGCGGCTCCGGTCGGATAGATCGGAGGATGGTCCGTCGCCTCCGTTCGTCCCCGCGTCGGGCGGATCGTAGGAAGCGAGAGGACCTGCCGCGCCTCGTCCGCGAGATCGGATTCCAAGAGCTCTTCCACGGCAACACGGAGGCTCAGGGTGGGGGGATACACCGTGTTGTCCGTGCGGGGATAGCTGAGGAGTCCCTCGCGATACAGGGACTCCGCAACCGACATCGCCTTCACGGCAGAGAAGCCCGACTTGCTCGCCAGCCCGAGAAAGAGCGTCGTGTTCAACGGGACCGGCGGCCGCTCCAGATGCTCCTCGGCCTGCACCGCGGTGATACGTGCCTCCGTCGCGAGGCCCGCGAGGCCGGCCGCGGCTTCCGCCTCGTCGCGGCGCAAGAACTCGCGGGTTGCATGGACCGCGCGAAATTCCTCACCGTTCGTGAGGGTCGCCACGACCCGCCACCAGGGCATCGGCACGAACTCCTCGATCTCCCGCTCGCGCGCGGTGACGATTGCGAGGGTCGGCGTCTGCACGCGGCCCACGGAGAGGACGTCGGAACCCCGTCGGTCGCATGCCAAGGAGAGAAACCGCGTGAGGACGGCTCCCCAAGCGAGGTCGACCACCTCCCGCGCGGCCGCGGAGGACGCGAGGTGTTCGTCGAGGTCCGCGAGGTGATCGAACACCGCGAGGAGCTCGCGGCGGGTGAGCGCGGAGAACCGTGCGCGTCGCACGACGATCGCGGGGCTCACGTCGCGGACGACCCGGACGGCCTCGAGGCCGATGAGCTCGCCCTCGCGATCGTAGTCCGTGGCGACGACGACTTCGTCGATGGAATCCGATGCATGGCGGAGCGCCTCGAGGAGCGACGGGTCCGTCGGTACCGCCACGGGCTCCGCATCGACGAGCGCCGCCAAGTCCGTGCGGTCCCAGTCGCTCAGCGCGCCCGCATAGTCGAGGTTCACGATATGGCC
>DATESQ010000037.1:0-15820 GCA_035283985.1 Thermoplasmata archaeon
CGCTCGGGTCTTTTCCGCCTCCCGACCGCGAGCCTCGAGGTTGGCGACCTGTCGGGCGATATCATCGAGTTTCGCCTTTTGTGCGGCTTCCACTCTTGCGAGGTCCGCCCCACGGTCCTTTAGCCTGGCCTCCTGTGCCGAAAGCTCCCGGGAGGCCCCTAGGAGCTCCACGCTACGCGCCGTCAGGACTGTCTCCCGCTCTTGCAATTGCTCCTGAACGTGACGAAGCCGCCCCTCGCCTTCGCGAAGCGTCGACTCTCGCGCGTTGAGCGGCTCTTCTTTTCTGCGAATCTCCTCACGCTGTCGTTGGAGTTCCTGCACGACCTCATCGTTCTTCTTGCGGGCCTCGTCGAGGCCTTTGTGGATCTCGTTTAGGCGCGCGACCTCTTTGAGGCGAGACTCCTGGAAACCGGCGACCTCTCGTTCGAACCGACTGCGGTTCCCCTTGACGTAGGCCTCGAACCCCGTGTGCTCGGCACGGACACTCTCCGCCAGCTTTTGCAGGTCCGCGGCGCGCTTTTCCGCTTCCGTCTCGCGTCTTGTGAGTTCGCTCATCCGAGCTTCGTTGGCACGCTCTTCCTTCCCGAGCTGTGCCCGAAGTGCCTCCTGGCTCGATCGGTCCCCAGCAAGCTGTTTCTCGAGCCCGCGCAGGCTCTGCCATTGCTCCTCGAGACTCTCAATCGTCGAAGTTCGCTCCTGATCGAATTTCGTCCGCGATTCAATGAGCTGTTGCTCCATTATTCGGAGTTCCTCCGACTTCCGCTGTAGCTCTCCGTGGAGCTTCGATTCGAGTGCCGCCGCTTCCTTCGTTAAGCGTTCATGATTCTTACGGGCCGCCTCCGCGGCAGATTGTTCCCGCGTCAGGGCTTCCTGCCGCACCGCGATCACCTCCTCGCGGGCCTCGACGTCCCGGATTTTCTCCTCTGCTTCTCTGGAGAGGGATACGGCGTCCTTCTCGGCCGAGGACAACATTGACTCGCGTTCCGAAAGGGCGGCCTCGCGCGGAGATATCTCAGCACGCTGCGCGTTCAAACTCGCCTGGACCTCCGCCGTCCGCCGCTCGAAGGCCTCGATTCGTCCCCTCAGGTCCGCCTCACCGGCCGACACGGAGCCCTCGCGCGCGTTCCACTCCGCCGCCCGGGCCTGTTCAGACTCGTGAAAGGCTTTCGTCTCCGCTGCGAGCGACGCGGTCGCTCGCTCGACTTCCTCCCGCTTCTGCACGAGTTGCTCCTTACTCTCGGCGAGAGAACGTTCCCGACCCTCGACATCCTTCAGCTTGGCCTCGGTGTCTTGTGAAAGCCTCTGCGCATCCTGTTGGGACGCGGACGCCTTGCCCTCGCGTTCCCCGATCTCGGATTCTCTCCGCGCCACCTCGGACTCGTGCCCCTCGAGGGCCTTCACCCGGCCGTCGACGTCCGACTCCAGCCGCTCGAGCCTTTCCTCGCGTTCCTCCAACTGCTTCGACCATTCTTGGAGCTGGCTGCGCTCGAGTTCGACCTCGGACACTTTTGTCTGGAGATGCTCGTCGTGCTGACGGATTTCGTCGAGTTTCCGATCGAGGTGCCCCTTCTGCTCGTCGAGCTGTTCTGCCTGCTGGGAAACGAGCGCCGCCTTCTGTTCCACCTCCGTCCGCTGCGGAGCGAAACGTTTCTCCTCCTCGCGAAGGCCGGATTCCCGCGCCGCAATGGCCTTCTCCTCTTCCGCGATCTGCGCGGCCCGGGCTACGAGGCCTTCCTCAAATCGATCTTGGACCGACACCATCAGGAACTTTGCGAACGTGGGGTGGTCCTGCGGGAGTCGACCTCGATACGCAACGATGAGGCGGAGGTTGTCCGCCTGAAGCGCCTTCAGTCGATAGCCCGCACTTTCCGATTCCTCCTCGCCCTCCAGCCCTCGGCCGGGGAGGTTTTTCTGAGCATCCGGCAGGGAGATTGGGCACCCCGGGTCGAACACGAGTTCCTTTAGCGGCGTGCCGTGTGGATCGAGTAGAAAGGCCTTCGCGATTCGTCCCTGGCGGCTTCGAAGGATGTTGAAGAGCACGAGGACAATCGCGGCCCCCGCGAGGCCGAGTCCAGCGATTCCGAACCACTCCCCAGAAGCGAGCCCCTCGAGCAAGTAAGGCGTCGGCACAATCGAGGTTGCCATCAGCAAGCCCCGGAGCCCCATGATAGAGTTGGGACCGAGCGTTTCACGTTTCAATCGGAAGTTCCGAATCCGCACAGTGACGTGCTCCACCCAACGGAAACCGCTTCGCCTGGGATTCGCTCGATTTGCGTTCGACTGTATTTAACGAAACGGACGCTGTTATCCATGATGATTTCGCCCTAGCGTGGTCTCAGCGTTGATTCTCGGCTCCAAAACCCAAGGGCGAAGCGATTTACCCGCAGGCGCCCACCGGAAACGTCTACCGTTCCAATCAATGAGGGATTTCCATCGACCCACGCATGCGCAGGCAGAGCTCGACTGACCGGTTTGGCCGGCTCGCGATGCTTGTTGTGGTTACCCTCGTCCTCATCTTGCCGATCTCCACTGTTTCAAGCGCCGGCACGTTCACGTTCCCGGTTCAATCGGAACAGCCAATTACGGGCACGACGACAGGCCTCGGTGGTGCCCAAACGGATGACGGCGTCCTCGAGACGCTGCGCGAGAACGACACCGCCCCGGATTCCGTCACCGCCCCTGCAACACAGACGTTGACGACGGGCACCATGGTCGGTGGAACGTTCCCGGGGGATGTCTCCTCGGAGGACGGGGTTTTCGTCCAGTACCGTGAGGCCGCGGCGGGCATCGACGCTATCGCGTTTGACTCCGCAACAAGCTTCGCACAGGACGCCGCCGCATCCAGTTTCAGCTTCAGCCACACGACGAGCGGCTCGAACCGCGTTCTGATCGTAGGCGTTTCGATCCGCAACGACCTCAGCCAGAGTGTGAGCACCGTTACGTACGCCGGGTCCCCGCTGACCTTCCTGCGGGCTGACACGAACGGCGTTAGCGTGAGGTCGGAACTGTGGTATCGCGTTGCGCCAGCGACCGGTGCCAACACCGTCGTGGTCACACTCTCGGTCAGCGCGAAGGCCGCGATGGGGGCCATCTCGTTGACAGGGGTCGACCAGTCCACACCAATCGATGCGAATGCAGGGGCGACCGGCAGCGGGACCGCCCCGAGCGTGAGCGTTACGACTGTGACTAACAACGCCTGGGTCGTCGATGCCGCCGCCTTCCGCTCGACGGCGAATGCGGAACCGACCGGGACCTCGGGTTCCGGTCAAACGCAGCGATGGAGCGGCTACACGGAAAGCGGGGGTGTGTCCGTGAACGTCCGAGGCAAAGGTTCTACGGAAGGGCCGAAGAACTCCCCCGGAGGCGTCGTCATGGACTGGTCCCTGTCGGCGTCCGTGGACTGGGCCATTTCCGCCGCCTCGTTCCGGCCGGGCGTGGAGGCGGAGATTGCATACAGATCGAACACGGGCGCAAACACCTTCAGTAGCCCAAAGACGCGGACGGGGGACGGCTCGACGTGGAGCGCCGAGGCAGAGCAAGCGACGGCGGGCAGCCCAATCCGGGCGGTCCGGATGGCGTGGTCGCCGATCGCACCCACGACGCGGATCATCGTTACGCAGAGCGACGACGGATGGCTCGACGCGTACGTCTGCGCGCCTTCCTGCACGGTGACGAACAACATCGGACAGGTCTGGTCCACAGCGCCGACCACATCCGAGATGCGATTTGACATTGCGTACGAGTACCTGAGCGGCGACGCTCTGCTCGTTTATGGAGTGCTTTCAGCAGACACAACGCGAGACATTGCCTTTCGGACGTATGTCAGTGGCTCCTGGGGCGCAGAGCAGTACCTCGACGATACGGGCCATGGCACGGACGTGCAGTATTCGCTGATCAAGCTCGCCTCCAGGCGGGGGAGCGACCAGATCGGCCTGATCGGTGGCGATGACACGAACAACGATGTCAACGCTTGGATCTGGGACGGGAACGCAGGGGGGTCCTTCACGGAAATCACCGCGAGCGCGCAAAGCCCGAACCGGGAGGAGGTCGCGATCGCGTGGGAGTCGAACTCGGGCCATCTCCTCGCGGTTGCGGCCTTGGTGAGCGACATCGTGTCGAAGGAATACACAACGAGCTGGAGCTCGGCGGTGACGTTCACGTTCGTGGAGAACAACCTCCAGCGGCTCTCCCTGAAACCGAACCCCGTGGGGGACGACATGATCATCGCGATGGGAGAGGACAACGATCAGTTCGAGACGAATTACTGGACCGGCAGCGCGTGGGCCAACAATGTCGTTCACGACGGAGACCCGTTGGGGACCGGCCGGGCGTTCGACTTCGCCTGGGAGGCCACCGGGAGCAATGGCCTTCTCGTGTGGAGCGACACGGCGGGGCAGATCAGTTACAAGACGTTCACGGCGCCGAACACGTGGGGATCCCAGACGAACCCCGCAATGGGTTCGAACGGCCATCCCTGGGTCCAGCTCCGGACGAACCCGTTCGCTGGGGCCGGTGCCCCGAAAATTCTCGGGGCCGTCATGGAGACGACCGCGAACGACCTCGGCGCAATCCGCTGGGACGGCGCGATATTCACCGTCGTCGGCGCGAGCACGTTCTCCGCCGACATCGGCGTAAATGCGCAGAATGAGAGCTTCGAACTCGAATACCAGACGCTGAGAGACGACCAACTTCTCGTCCGGTACGACTGGACAGGCGTCCCGGCTGGGGACTCGTACACGCTGCAGGTGAAGGGGTATCGCCAGGATGAGAACATCAACGTGCAGGTGCTCACGCCACCCTCGGCCTGGGCGACACGGATCACGGTCAACTCTCTCACGAACCAGTTGTTTACCATCGGGCTGACGCTGTCAGAGTACAACGCGGGAACTCCCCAGGTGCGCTTCGTCGATGCCGTCCCGCAAGACGGATCCCTGTCGGACCTGTTCCTCGATTGGGTGGCGGTGACGACTGTGAGGCTGACGCACTCACTCGAAGTTCGACAGAACGTCACTGGCATCATGACCGGATCGAATCCGATCCTCGTTGTGAAGGGAAACATTACCAGCGGTGGGGAGAACTTCCACATCTACGTGTGGAACTTCACCTCCGCTTCGTGGAACCTCCTCATGGCCGCACCCTTCACCCCGACGAACGCATACCACAACGCGTCCCTCGCGGCCGACCACGTGTCCGGAGGAACCGTCCGCGTCCGGTTCGTGGATGCGGCGTCCCAGGATGCGACCCGCTGGGCACTCAGCTTGGACTTCGTCGCGGTCGTGATCACGAACGACCAGGCGACCCTCACCAATGCCGGGGTTTCACCCGCATCGGGCTACATTACGACAAGTTTCACGTTCTTCGTCCGGTATTCCGATCCGGAGAACAACGCCCCGGCGTTCGTCAACCTCACCCTCGACGGGATCTCCTACGCGGTGGTCGAGAACAACTCGGCGGACACGAACTACGTCGACGGGAAGGACTACTTCCTCAACCGAGTGATCGGCATCCGTGGGACGTTCAACTACTCCTTCTCGGCGCGGGCATCTGCCGGCGACCTCACGCTCGCCGCGACGCCCGTGCGACAGCTCTCCGTCCTGAACCGAGCACCAAGCATCACCAACCCGATCACCTCCGATACAGTCCACACCGGCCGGGCGTACGTGCGGGACTTCAACGGCACGGACCCGGACGGTGACACACTGGCGTGGTCGGCCTCGACGAACGCCTCTTGGCTCTCGATCGGCTCGGCCAACGGAACGGTGTGGGGCGCCGCTCCCTCTACGGTCGGGGTGTTTTACGTCGATGTTAGCGCGGTCGACGGGTTCGGCGGGCTGGTCTCGAACAACTACACGCTGTCGGTCGGAAACCTCGCACCATCGATCTCCAACCCCATCACTTCCGACGCGGTCCACACCGGCCGGTCGTACGTGCGCGACTTCAACGGAACGGACCCGGACGGCGACACGGTCGTATGGTCGCTCGCGACGAGCGCGTCCTGGCTCTTCATCGGCGTAGCGAACGGCACGGTCTTTGGCTTAGCGCCGTCCGCACCGTCAACGTTCTTCGTCGATGTGGGGGCCAGCGACGGCTTCGGCGGATTGGCATCGAACAACTACACCCTCTCCGTCGGCAACATCGCACCGTCGATCTCCAACCCCATCACCTCCGATGCGGTCCACGCCGGTCGGTCATACGTGCGGGACTTCAACGGCACGGACCCGGACGGCGACACCCTGGCTTGGTCGATTTCCACCAATGCCTCTTGGCTCTCGATCGGCTCGGCCAACGGAACGGTGTGGGGAGTCGCGCCGCCCGCCATCCGCTCATTCTATGCGAACCTATCCGTCTCCGATGGTTTCGGGGGCTTCGCCGGGCTTAACTATACTCTCTCCGTGGGCAACCTCCCGCCCTCAATCAGTACGGTTGTCGCAAACGTGGTATTGGCCCGGAGGGCTTTCTTCTCGTACGACTTGAACGCCTCAGACCCGGATGTCGACCCTCTCATCTGGTCCCTCCGCACGAATGCATCCTTCCTTGCGATGGACCCAGGCAGCGGGACTCTCTCCGGAATTGTCTCGAGTGTGCCTTCGTCGTATTGGATCGAAGTTACGGTGTCCGATGGACTCGGGGGCATCGATTCCCGGAACTTCTCACTCGCCGTGGTGAATCGGCCACCGGCGATCTCCGTCTCCGCTCCGTCAACTGGCGAGGCCGGCGCCTCTTATTCTGGCACCTTCTTAGGCACCGATCCCGACGACGACACGCTCTCATGGTCGCTGACGACGAATGCGACGTGGCTCCTCATCGATGCAGGGACGGGCCGGCTCTACGGGACACCATCGGCCGGAACGTACTTCGCGAATCTCAGCGGGCGGGATCCGTACGGCGGCGTGGCGTTCCAGAACTTCACAATTACAATTCAGGGACAGAGTACGACTCCGCCTCCAGACGGTCCGCCCGGGCTTCGATCTGAACTGTGGACGTTCTCCCTGATTGCGCTGCTGTTCGGTGTCCTCATCGCGGTCGTCATGCCGCGGAGACGGCCAATCATCGAGAGCGCGTTTCTGATCGATCAGACGGGTCGTGTTCGGTGCGAATTCGCGATTCCAGGGACTGCGTATGACGAAGGGCGTCTGCAATCAACCCTTCGAGGAGGCAGCTGGAGGGGATTGGAGCGGGTCAGCGATCCGCCGTACACTCTGCACATAAAGCCGGACCCGAGCGGCGACTGGATTTTCGTCTCACGAACGTCCGACAGCGATCGGGTCACGAAGAGCGGCGAGAAGTTGATCGCTAAGATGCGAGGTGATGTGACGTCCCGCAAGAAACCTCGGCTGAGTGAGCGATCTTCGTAGGCGAAATTCATTCGAGCGATTCCCGACCAACGGGAAGGAAGGGTTAGCCGCCGACTACCTTTCGAAGATCTTCCTCTCTCTTCCGGAGCGCCTCTTCTCGGTCGAGCAAGTCGAGTGCCTTTCGCTGGAGGATTTTCACCCGCGTGTCGATCTCCCTTCGAGCGGCCTGGGTGTCAAAGTCCATGGGTGCGGATTTCTTCGCGACTTCGAGTTTGGCGAGAACCGCCTCGTTTTCCTTGCGAATCGCGTCGAGCCTCTCCGCCTCTGCTGCGAGTTCCGCCTCCCGTGCACGCAGCTGCTCCTCGCGGTCGAGGAGGTCAACCGCACGATGTTGCACCGTTTTTCCGTCCCGGTCGAACTGCGTCTGATCCGGTGATGGGGACTCCGCAGACGAGGCGGGCCGCTGTAACTGTTCCACATCCCGTCGGAGATGCTCGTTCTCGGCCTCAAGTTGCTTCCGCTCCTCCGTTCGCTTCATTTCGAGCTCGGCGACGTGCGCGCGAAACGCACTCAGTTCCGCCACGAGAGGTTTCCGGGCCTCTTCGGCCTCCTGTCGCATCCGCTCGATCATCTCCTGGAGGGCCTTCTCGCGCGCGACGAGGTCCGCCTCTCTCTTCTCAAGGGCAGACATGAGGGACTCGATCACCGCTCGATCCGGTTCCGTGCCGGGCGTGCGGGATCCCTCCGCGCTCGTGAGGTGCGCCTCCGTGACAGTCAGGGCCGCTTTCGCCCACGTGAGGTCCTCGAGGGTCAGGGGACCCTTCGAGACGGCAACCAGGCTAAGCCGGTTCCCATGCAGAGCGGTGGCGATGTACTCCCCCAGGTATACGCTCTCCTGGTCGGCGAGACCCTCGTCGGGAACTATGCGCAGGAAGTCCCCGTATTCGATTACGCACTCGTTGTCGACGACGTATTCGCCTGTGTAGCCACCATGCTCATCGAGAATGAACATCTTCAGCAGGGTCGCCTTCGTGGCCTTTCGTAGGAGCGGTGGTGGCACCGGAGTTCCTCCGGACAAGGGAGATGCCCGACTTGAGAGTCGGGAAGTCCGATGTTTCTCCCTTGCATTATTTAACCCTCCTCTCATGAGTTCGCCCTATGATAAGACCCCTTACGGGAGACCTGAGGGCGGAATCCGGGGCGTCCTCGGATGACCGCCGCGCGGCGGCCCCACGTTCATCCCCCATGTCCCGTTCCGGTTCCGGTGATTCCATGGGCTTCCGATATACGGGGATCCGGGTGCGGGACATGGCTCGTTCCGTCGACTTCTACACGCGCGTGATGGGGATGCGCGTCGGTTTCCGGATGAACATCGCGGAGACGGGCGGGAAGATCGCGATCTTGAAGAGTCCGCGCGGGAGCCAGCGCCTCGAGCTGAACTGGTACCCGCCGAAGGGGATCCACGCGCGGTACCGCCACGGCGACGAGCTCGACCATCTCGCGTTCGGGGTGCGGGATGTTCGAGGGTTCCTCCGCGAGCATCGGACCGATGTGAAGGTCCGCATCCCGCCGTTCCGTGAGGGCGGCGACTGGCTCGCGTTCATGGTGGGGCCTGACGGCGAGTGGATCGAAATCATGTCCGCCGCGAAGCCGCGAGCTCGCCGGAGCGTCTAGAGGACGATCCGTGCGTCGATGACTTTGTACCCCTTCCCCTTCTCGAGGGCCGCGACCGGATTCAGGTCGATCTCCGTGATCTCATCGAAGTCCTCGACGAGGACGGAGAGCCGGAGGAGAGCGTCCGCGAGGGCATGGACGTCGCAGGCCTTCTCGCCGCGGACGCCCTCAAGCAGAGGGTACGTCCGAATCGACCGAATCATCCGGACCGCGTCCATGTCTGTGATTGGCGCGAGCCCGAAAGCGACGTCCTTGAGCCACTCGACGTATATTCCGCCGAGGCCGAACGCGAGGAGCGGGCCGAACACCTTGTCGCGGTTCATCCCGATGATCGTTTCCTTCCCGGCACGAACGAACTCCTGGACGAGGAAACCGTCGACCTCGACCTTCGCCTTGCGGAGACGCCGCTCCATCCGCCCGCACGCAGCCCGCAGCTCCTCGGAACTCCGGATTTCGAGCGCGACCGCGCCGAACTCCGTTTTGTGGACTATCTTCGGGCCGACGGCTTTCACGGCGACGGGATAGCCGATCTTCGCCGCGGCGTCCTCCGCCTCCTCCGTATCCTTGCAGAACCGCCCCTTCGCGATCTTGAACCCGTACGCACGGAGGAGCTCCATCGCTTCCGTCTCCCCGAGGCGGGTCCGGCCCTCCCGCTTCGCGCGGTCGAGGATCCGCCTCGCGGCCTCCCGGTCGACCTCGAACCTCGGATAGTCACCCTCTTCCCGCTCGAGGTACTCCCGGTGGCGGTACATCATCGCGATCGTACGGGCCGCGCTCTCCGGGAACAGGTACGACGGGATCGAGTTCCGGACGAGCTCGACGAAGCCCGGGGAAGCCTCACTCCGCCCGAGGAAATTGCAGAGGACGGGCTTCTTCGCCGCCTTCGCGCCCTCGATGATCGCTTGCGCGACGGCGACCTCCTCCGTGACAATCGGCGGGACGTAGATCGCAATAAGGGCGTCGACGTTCGGGTCCTTCATGACGGCCTCGACCGCCTTCCGGTACTCCTCCGCGCCCGCGGACGCGATGAGGTCCACCGGGTTGCGCAGCGAAGCCTCCGGCGGGGCCCACGCCCGCATCGACTCGACCGTCGCTTCGGAGAGGGTGGCCATCTCCATGTCCTGCTGGATCAGGAAGTCCGTGCACATGATCGCGGGTCCGCCGGCGTCCGTGATGATCGCGACCCGCTTCCCCTTCGGGAGTGGTTGCCGGGCGAACGCCATCGCGTAGTCGAACAGCTCCTCGATCGAGTTCGCCCGCATCACGCCCGTCTGCGTGAACGCCGCGTCCGCGGCGATGTCGCTCCCGCCGAGGGAGCCCGTATGGCTCACCGTCGCGCGGCCGCCCGCCTCCGTCCGTCCCGCCTTCACCGCGATCACGGGCTTCTTCTTCGTGAGGGCCCGCGCGATCCGGACGAAGTTCTTCGGGTTCCCGAAGTTCTCGAGATACATCAAGATCACATGGGTCTCCGGATCGTCCTCCCAGCTCACGAGGCAGTCGTTGCCGCTCACGTCCGTCTTGTTCCCGAGGGACACGAACTTCGCGAATCCAAGCTGGAGGTTCTTCGCGTGGTCGAGGATCGCGACTCCGAGCGCGCCGCTCTGGGAGAGAAATGAGAGATGGCCTTGGAGGGGCGGCGTCGGGGCGAACGTCGCATCCATCCGCACTTCCGGGTGCGTGTTGATTACGCCCATGCAGTTCGGGCCTACGAGGACCATCCCATACTTCTTCGCGAGGTCCTTCAGCGTCTTCTCCCGCGCCTCCCCGACGGGCCCGATTTCACGGAATCCCGCCGTAATTACGACGAGCCCGCGAACGCCCTTCTTCCCACACTCCTCAACGACCCCCTCGACGAGGTCCGCGGGGATCATGATGATCGCGAGATCCACGGAGTCCGGGATATCGAGGACGCTTGGGTACGCCTTGATCCCCCAAACGGAATCGGCCTTCGGATTCACGGGGAAGAGCTTGCCCTGGTACTCGTTCATGATGAGGTTCCGCATGATGGCGTACCCGACCTTTCCCCGGTGGCGGGACGCGCCGATGACCGCGATGGATCGGGGATTGAAGATCGGCTCGAGCCGGTCGGCCATGGGAACGTCTCAAGCCGCGTCACTCTATTAAATGTCAGTGCCTACGATCTCTCGGGAGAACGGATTCCCGGAGGTCCACGATTTCCCGCCCATGAGCCCGGGTCTGTCAGGGCAGCGTCGTGATGACGACCGTGACCCGCTCTCCTGGCTGCGCCTCCGCACCGTGCTTCGCTTCGAGCCGAGCGAGCTTGTCTCGCGCGTCCTCGAGGATCTCCTCGACCTGCTGGATCGCGTCGCGGCGGTACGGGATCCGGTAGAAGTGGAGCCGACCGACCTCCCACTCCACGGTTCCGTGCGCCTGGACCGTCATCATCGCCTCGTTGATCATGCCTTTCAGCATCCCCAGGATCGCGAGACGGTACGCGACCTTGTCCGCATCTTTTAACTCCAACCAGACCTGTGAGGAGTCAATTCCCTTCGCGGGCATCGCGTAGTACTTCTCGACGACGTTCCCGCGAAGCTCTGTCCGGGTGTGCCGGATGAGCCGCGCGCGCCGGAGGACTTTGATGTGGTGATGGACCGTGGCGGGCGTGAGGCCCAATGCCTTCGCAAGGCCCGAGATGCTGTTCTCCTGCTCGAACAACATCGAGAGGATTCGCAGGCGGGACGGCTCACTCAGGATCTTGATCTGGCGCGCGGACACGCCGATAGGCTTCTCGGGCACAGGACCCCTCCAGTTTAATTAGATGTTATCAAAGCGAGATAAGGTTGTCAAAACGTATAAGTACATCGGCGGTGTCAGTTCTGATTAGATAACATCGAAACGGTATGAGGAGGTGAATAAGTGAAGATTCTGAAAACTTCAAAGTCGACGACAGTCCGGCCATGGGATGCAGAGATGGCCCGAGCGGTCCCCCTCGCCCACGTCGTTCGACCCCGATCGCCTTTCCCCCTGTAGGCCCGCTGGGCCTGCAGGGTCCTTCCTTCTTTTCCAACCCAGTCGCTTCGAGCGGGAGCTCTCCGGCCTTGCTCTCCTACGGCCGTAATGGCGGGGAGGGCCCCGCCGGTGGCGGCTCTCCAGGCCCTTGGCGTGTTTCTGGTCCGAGCGTCTGATAGGGTGTCGGCGGCGGCATCCTGTACGGAATTGACTGTGGGCGTGGAGCCGTCTTCCGCCGGCGGATCAGCAGGATGACCGCCGTGATCGCCAAGATCGCGACGCCGCACAGGATGAATAGGGTTCCGCCAAGGAGGAGGTTCGAGGATTTCGATAGGGTCAACGCCACGGTCACGGCTCCCGATGGCTGCGCCCCCGAGAGGGCGACGTTGTCGATGATTACGGTCACGGGGCCGATGGCATTCGGGTCCGCGAAAGCCCCGCTGAACTCCGTCCGCGCCTCCTCCGCGAGGTACCGTCCGAATGTGCTCGCGACGCCCGTGGCGTACGTCGTCAGGCCCTCCGGCGGCACGAAGTACACATCGATCGCCCCGCCCGCGGTGACCCGGACGCTGTACAGGAGCGAATCCCCCGCCGCAAGCGAGAAGGCGAACGCGGAATAGTAGTCCCTCGGCAGCGTGAGCGATTCCGTCAAGGAATACTCGACCGTCCTCGTCGTGCCCGTGAACGCGAGCCCTCCCGGGCCGGAAGCGAGAACGAAGAGGACGAGGAAGGCGGCGAGGAGGGCGGCCCGCTTTCGGGTCCGAGACCTGCGGAACACCATCGAGTCCGCATCGGGAGCGGTCCTGCCCCTCTTAATCCTTCTATGTTCGAGCACCGAGGAGGGCTCCTTTATCCGACGGCATCCGTTGCCGAGTCCGCGAACGGACGGGGCGAGATGGCGGGGCGGTTGACGGGCCACAAAGCTCTCGTCACGGGAGGGGCGCGGGGGATCGGACGCGCGATTGCGCTCGCCCTCGCCCGCGAGGGCGCGGATGTTGCCGTGAGTTATCTCACGAGCGCCGCCGGCGCCCGGACGCTCGTATCGAAGCTCCGGGGGATGGGTGTGGGGGCCATCGCGATCCGCGCGGACGTTCGGCGCGAGGGCGAAGTTCGTCACCTCGTCGACACGGTCGCAAAGCGGCTCGATGGCCTCGACATCCTCGTGAATAACGCCGGGAACTATGTCGTGAAGAACGTCGAGGACCTGTCGTACGCGGAGTGGCGGGACCTGCTCGACTCGAACGTGACCGCCGCGTTCCTCTGCGCGAAGTACGCGATTCCGCCCATGAGGCGGCGGGGGTGGGGGCGGATCGTCTCCCTCGGCGCGGCGGGAGCGTACCGGGCCCATGGCTCGAAGGGAATGTCCGGCTTCTACGCGGGGAAGGCGGGAATCGTCGCCCTCAGCAAGTCCCTCGCCCGAGAGGTCGGGCGCCACGGGATCACCGTGAACGTCGTCTCCCCGGGTGTCGTCGAGGACTACGACCTCACGGTCGCGGAGGCGCGCCGTCGGAAGGACAAGGAGACCGCGACGGGCCGGCCTGGCACTGCGGCGGATATCGCGAACGCGGTCGTGTTCCTGTGCACGGAGGAGGCCTCGTTCATCACGGGGGACGTGCTGAACGTGACAGGCGGCTGGCTTCTGTAGGCTCGAGTGAACGACTTTAGCCCCGCACCGGATTCACCGATTGTGGTCCCCCTCGCGATCCTCTACCGCGACGAGTACCTCGAGTACAACTTCGGACAGGATCACGCGCTGCAGGAGACCCGCGTGAAGCTCGCGTACGAGCTCATGCGGTCCTACGGTCTGTGCGATGGGCCCGCGGAGCGCGTCATCCCCGAGCCCGTGTCGGAGGCGGACATCCTCCGGGTCCACGAGCGACGCTACGTGGAGGCGGTGAAGGAGCTCAGCGTGTCGCCGAGGGCGGACGCATATGAGTTCGGTCTGGGACCCGGAGACAACCCGATCTTCGCGGGGATGTACGGGAGCGCGGCCCTTCAGGCGGGCGGGACGAAGCGTGCGTGCGAGCTCGTCGCGACGGGTGCGCGGGCCCGCGCGTACAACCTCGGCGGCGGCTTCCATCACGCGATGCCCGGCAAGGCGTCCGGTTTCTGCATCTTCAACGACATCGCGATCGGGCTCCGGCATCTCTTCGACAAGGGCCTCGTGGAGCGCGTCCTGTATATCGACATCGATGCGCACCACGGGGACGGCGTGCAGTGGATCTTCTACGAGGACCCTCGCGTCCTCACGATTTCGTTCCACGAGGACGGACGGTTCCTGTTCCCCGGGACGGGCTTCCCGGACGAGATCGGCCGTGGCAAGGGCAAGGGCTACGCCGTGAACGTCCCGCTCCCGCCCTACACGAGGGATGCGAGCTACATCCACGCGCTGGACGAGATTGTCCCGCCTCTCGCGCGCGCGTACCGGCCAGACCTGATCTTCACGCAGACCGGCGCGGACGCGACGTACCTGGACCCGCTCGCGCATCTCAAGCTCACGAGCCGGACGTATGAGGCCTTCGGCACCCTCATCGACGCGCTGTCGCGGGAGCTGTGTGGGAGCCGATGGGTCGCCTCCACGGGAGGCGGCTACGACTTGGCGGCGTGCGCGCGCGTGTGGACCCTGATTGCCGCTGCGATGGCGGGCGTCGCGCTGCCGGATCCCATCGACCCCGCGTGGCGGGAGATGTGCCGCCGCGCGACGGGCTCCGCGCCCACGACCGTGAGGGACCGTCAAGTCCCCGCCGGGGGCGAGCGGGTTGCGGACGGGGTGAAGGAGGTCGTCGCGGCCGTGAAGGAGCTCGTGTTCCCTCTCCACGGGCTCTAGCCCGAGAGAAGCGCTTCCGCGATCACGAGGACGCCCGCCACGATAAAAGTCGCCGCGCTCACGAGCTGGAGCCATCGGGCCGTGAGGAACCGGCGCAGCACGCGACCTACGGCGATCGCGACGAGGATCATTCCGAGGAGAGCAATGGACGCTCCAAGGAACACGGAAGCGGGCGCCTGCAGCGCGCCGCTTAGGGCGATCACTGCAAGCATCGTCTTGTCGCCGAGCTCCGCGAGGAACGCGAGGCCCGCGGCATTCACGAACGGTCGTGAGACTTCCACGCTTTCGGCCTCCTCCGCTCCCTTCGGCCGCAGGTTCCACACGCCCAGGACGATGAAGATCGCTCCCGAGGCGAGTTGAAGGAGGAACACGTCGACGGCGCTAGCGATCGCGATTCCGATTGTCACTGCGATCGCGGTCACGCTCGCCTCTCCGAGGAACGCGCCCATGGCGACAGGGAGCGGTGGATGCTTCGCCGCGAGGGAGATCACAAGGAGCTGCGTCTTATCGCCGAGTTCGAGGAGCGCGACGAGAGCGAATGCGGCTCCGAATGCTGCGAGCCCTTCCATGCGCGACCGGAAATCGTCCAAGGGCCATTAACAGTTGTGAAATTTCGTCGACATCGGCCGCGACTTCGACGATTTTTCCGACGAAGCGTGAGGGGCCCGTATGTCGCATCCCTCGCGACGAACGCGCGACGCCGAGAACTTTCACTTTTCGATGCGACGATAACTGTTCCAACAATCTTTATACGCAGCTGATAATTAGCACTAGGGATGGGCGCACTCGCAGGCCATCGCAGCCGTTCGTTGCGGACCCGCTTCGCCATTCTCGGCCCGGCCCCACGTTTTCCCACGGTGAACGATAGATGATTGACAGTGACCATGACGACGAGGAGAAGACGTCCGAGGAGGTCCGGGACGCGTACGAGGAGAAGATCGACCGGCTTCGGAGGCAGTACGAGCGAGACGTTCACTCGTTCCGGTACGAGATCGAGGAGCGGGACTACCGCCTCAAGGCGTACGAGGACAAGTTCAACAAGATCAAGCAGCCG
>DATESQ010000038.1:0-29626 GCA_035283985.1 Thermoplasmata archaeon
CCTGGCAAACCGGTTTTCAGCATAGCAGATGAGGGCAGGGCTCTCAGGAATCTCATGTGGATGTGGTGGATCACCGCGGTGACCTACAACGCCGTCGCCATCCCGGTGATATGGGATCCGGCGCAGCATTCGTTCCTTATCAGGGATGCCACGTGGACGCCGCCCCACCTGATGATCTTCGGGCCGTTCTTCGCCCTCATGGTGTTTGAGGCCGTTGTGTTCCAGTTCTACGCCCTGAAGAAAGCGCAGCCGTACATTCGTGGAGAGATCCCGGTCACCCTGTGGGTCTTCCCGATTACGGTCTTCGGGTTCACACTTGCCTCCATGATCACGAACGAGATCGGTCACATCTTCGTGGTCCGGGAAGAGTTCTTCTCGATGCCCACCCACTGGAACTTCGTCCTGACCTTCATGTTCATCTACGCCGTAGGTGTGCCCGAGGTAGTGAGGGTCATCCTCCGACTCGGGCAGCTGGAGGGGAAGGCCCAGGAGCTCGTGAAGATGAGCGCGAGAGCCGCTGCAGCCGCACGCGCGGCAGCTCCTGCAGCCGCACGCGCGGGAGCTCCTGCAGCCGCACGGGCGGGGTATGCTGCACCCGCCACCGCGGCACGCGCGGAGTCTGCAGCAACCGGAACAGAATAGGGGGGAGACAATGGCCACAACCGTCGAGGAAGCCGTAGTGAAACCGATATTCAGCACGAAGGTCATCACCTTCATCGCCTTCACCGCGACTCTGATTTTCTCGCAGAACATGTTCGCGGTCAGTTCCCAGATCGGAGTAGGCGACTGGGAATTCTGGATTGACTGGAAGGACTACGTGTGGGCGCCCTTTGTGTTTACCTGGATTGTCGCGGTTCACTTCCCGGTTTATTCTTACCTGTTCAATGCGTTCTTTAAGATACACTTCGGGGCGACCTTGGTGCTCATGTTCTGGTTCCTACAGCGCGAGCTCATGATCCAGATTTTTTACGTAGGGATGAATAACTATCCCTTCAACTATGTCCAGCTCCCATCCTACTTGCTACCGGCCATCGCGACCGACTTCGCATTGATTCTGTTTGGCTTGAAGAAACATATGGGGTTGTACGTCCTCGTCGCCTCCACTTTGGCCGGGCTTGCCGTCATCCCTTCGCACGTCCTGTTCTTGAACGTGCCCTTCTTGGCGACTGCAGTTACGTACCCTGATCCTCTCGTGCTGGGTCAGACCCACGGAATGTACGTCTGGGAAGTGATTCGGATGGTGATCATCAAGGCACCCATCCCCGTCTACATCTCTGAAGGGTGGACCTGGCCCTTAGCGTATCGAGGGTTCTACGACCCATACATCCTCTCGGCGGCCTTCATGGCCATCATGGGAGTCGTCTGGTCGGGCTTTACATATATCTTCCTCAAGTCGATCTTCTATGGCTTGGCGAAGACCACCAAGCGCTTCGCGACGCCAGAGGGAGCGTGATGGGGATGGTTCTCGCCTCCATCCCGTTCGCGGCGCATTTCCCCGACAACTGGTACAATACCGACGTGACGGCGTTCTGGGGCACTGCCTCCTGGATCGTCGCAGGGTTGGCGACTGCCTATTTCGTCCTCAAATGGCTAAAGAACAGCGAGAAGTTCTACGCCGGTCTCGCCAGGCAACAGGAGCCTCCGATGCGGCCGGGGGAGGTGAGGCGATGAGGCATGTGAGGAACGTGATGACGCTTGCTGTCGCGTTGTTCGCGGTTGTGGTGATGCTCTCCCCGCCAGTGGTCCGTGCCCATGAGCAGGAGACCTTCGTCCTCTGGGACGTTGGCTACGCGAATCTCGATTTCTTGGCAGCCCCCGTCTTCACCGAGCAGAAGAACGGCAATCGACACGTGGGCCAAGCCGTTGCCGGCATCTACGCTACGATTCAGCTGAACACCGGAGATCGGCTCGTCGTCGAGTACAGCTTCAAATATCTCGGCGAAAAGGAGCGCAGAGGGGACTTGTTCTGGACCACGAGGCTCGGTCTCGACTTTGGCGTAATCGGAAGATACGTGGAATTCGTCGATCCGGTGGTCCGCCCTCGCGAGTGGATCGGGGCTTCTTCCTTCGCCCTCGTCCCCGGGCAGACGTACAATGCGACCTTGGTCCTCCGATCCATCCAGCCTACCCTCCGGCACCTCCACGTCGGTGTCGCTGTCCAGGACGTGGGCAGCCTCGTCGCGGGCCCGACGGTGAGCCCGATTCCGGTGGGCGGTCCGATCATCTACGGAATTTGGACGGACGCGAAGGGGCCTGTCGTTGAGCCCCTCGAAGGGTTCAATGTGGATGTGGGATCCTTTGGGACGTTGAAACTGTTGGAGCCCTGGCCTTGGGCCGTCACCGGCCTCGTAGCCCAAATCGTCATCGGCCTTGGCTTCATCGCGATAATGTTTTGGTACGGTCGATGGGAGAAGAAGCGAGGTGCTGCTAAATGAGAGAGATGAACATGGTCCCATGGGGGTACATCGGTTGGGCCCTGTGCGTGGCCGGAGCCGTCATATCGAGCATGCCGCAGTGGTTCATCGTGGCCCTGAGGCAACCGGCGGTCAACGCCCTGTACATCGGACTGCCCATCCTCGCGCTCGGGTCGATTCTGCTCGTCGTGGCGTGGCTTCCGGAAATGAAGCGGGAGTATCCGGAGATCCTCGAGACTACGATGACGCCCATACCCAAATTCTACCGAGACGGAGGTCAGCCGTAGAACGGACCTCCCTCCGAGGCGAATGTTAAAACCCTGTGAGACCGCCGCCTGACCAAGGAGATGGATCGCGTGCCCTCGACCAAGCGCATCGTGGCCGCCCTTCTGGCCCTCGTCGCGGCCATTATCGTGGGCGTAACCCAGTTTGATCAGATCGTGGCTTCCGTCACGGTCTACCTCGGAGGGGCCTCCCTCGAGAGAATCATGGGCCACCCGCTCCCTCGCGACTATTGGTCTCTTGTCCTCCTGAACATCATCATCGTCTCGTCATTCCTGTTCCTCGTCCCTATGAGGGTCCACGGTTCGTGGAGGGCCCACGGAGCCTACCTGGGCTTCGTGGTCTCCATGTTCTCGGAAATGTTTGGCTTCCCTCTGACCGTCTATTTCCTGTCGGGTGCGGGGTACGCCTTCTTCGAGCCGCAGTTCGTCGGCTATGTGTGGGCGTACGGCCACCTGGTCGGCTCGCCCGTCGTAATCGCGGGCCTCTTGCTGCTGTACAAAGGCTGGAAAGAAGTTTTCTTCCTGAGGGAGGACGTCTTGGTCAACTCGGGCATCTACCGCGTGATCCGGCATCCCCAGTATCTGGGCCTGCTCCTCGTGACCTTGGGCCAATTCCTCGTGTGGCCCACGATCCCAACGGCCATCCTGTGGCCCATCCTCGCGGCTCTGTACTACAGGCAGGCGAGGAAGGAAGAAGCGGTCCTCTCGGAGAAGTTCGGCGCGGCATTCCGAGAATATGCGAACAAGACGCCGATGCTCCTGCCCAGGATCAAATTTCGCCGCGTGTTCAAGGCGGCGTCGCCGTAGGGCTCCGGGGGCGTTTCCTAGGGGACCACGACGCCCCTTCCCTCGAAGGTCCCCTTCTTCATACGCTCGAGGATGTCGTTCACCTCGTCGAGCTTGCCCATGTGGGTGAGCACCTTGACCTTCCCCTGACGCGTCAGCTCGATCAGTTCCCGTAGTTCGTCCCAGTTCCCCACGAGGCTCCCGATGACGGAGTACTCCGCGAAGATCATGTCGATCGCCTTCAGATTCGCGATTCCCCCATAACCCACGATAATCACCGTCCCGCCCTTCCGGAGCATCTTCACGCCGTTGGCCAAGGTCTGGTCGTTGCCCACAACGTCCATGACGACGTCCGCACCCTTGTTGTCGGTGATCTTCATGACTTGCTTCACGGGGTCGTTGCGGGCGTCGACGACGTGGTGAGCCCCTAACTTCTCAGCAAGCCGCAACTTGCTCTCCGCGACGTCGACCGCGGTGACCACGGTGTTCGTCATGCACCGGAGGAGTTGCAGGCCGATGTGGCCGAGCCCTCCGATACCCTGGACCACGACGTGGCTACCCGAAGTCGTCCGGCTCGCGGCCTTCTTGACCGCGCGGATGACGGTGAGCCCGGCATCGGCCAGGGGGGCGGCGTCCTCCGGCTTCAGATCGTGAAGCTTCACGAGGGACCTCTGGGACGTCACGATGTATTCCGCGAATCCGCCGTCCGCGGTGATGCCCGGAAACACGAGGTTCTCGCAGTGCATGTCCTCGCCGATCCTGCAAGCCCGGCAGAGGCCATCCGTGATGACGGGGTGCAGGATGACCTTCTCGCCTTTCCGGAAGGCTGTCACGTCCTCGCCGGTCTGTTCGATCACGCCCGCGTTTTCGTGCCCCAAAGTGTACGGAAGGGAGGTTTGTACCTTCTCACGCCACACGCCTTCCACGATGTGGAGGTCCGTGTGGCAAACCCCGGCCCCGGTGATGCGGACCAAAACGTCCGTGGGGTTCTTCAGGCGCGGAATGTCAACCTCGACGATTCGGAGCGGTTTATCGAACTCGAAAAGCCGTGCAGCCCTCATGTCCTGTCAAATCGCGCGTCGTCTACTTAGGCCTTGCGCAGGAGGGCGACAGCTTGGCATCGGCTCAGATCGTTACGAGGGTCGAAAGGAAAAACCGCATGTACAACATCATCAACTTGATGATCCTAATAGCCTCGCCTCCGGACACGGAACCTAGGACCCTAAGGCGATGCTGTGCGCTCTACGGGCCTTGAGCGGTTGGTGGGGGCAGGCAGACCGAGGCGAGGGATTCGCGCAGCTTCTCATCGCGACCTCCTTCGGACAGCCGTTGGGAGTGTATACGTAACGCTGCGTGGTTATGAGCATTAATGCAAGAACGAACCACGCTACCCGTCCGCAAGGCCACCCGGGATCGGCTGAGGGTTTTTGGAAGGAAGGGGGAGAGCTACGATGACATCCTTCGTCGGCTGATGGAAATCGCCGAAGAGAGCGCATTCTTCGAGCGCCAAGTGAGGATTTTGAAGGAGTCCCGATTCTATTCCCTCAGCGAAACTTGAGGTACTTCTCTCCGACGAAGCGTTGTCATTCCTGCGGTCTCTGGAGACTCGCCAGCGCGATCGAGTCCTGGACCACCTGCGGGAACTCGAGACGGAGCCATTCCGCCTGCGTCCTAGGGCCGACATCAAGAACTGCGGGCGGCACCACGGCCAGACGTTCTACCGGTTGCGGGTCGGGGACTTTCATGTCGTGTATGTGGTCGAGGGGCGCCATATCAAAGTGACAGAGATCTTCCGGCGAGGCCGAGGTTACCGGTGGCTGGAATAGCCGCCGCCATCCTTCATGAGCTACTCGGACCCATCTTGGCCAGACGTGAGAGTCGCAGGGCGGAATTGAACCCCACCTTGCGCCTTACGAGGGCGTCGCTGTGCCAGGGAATCGTCGCAGCGTTTTTTCGTGTCCACTGCTTAGCTCGACTCACGTCTTTTTCTCGGCCGAACCTTCCATCGCGCTCCGGGCCATTCCTTCACGGCTGCGTCCGGACAAGGACGACATCGGCCGGACGGTCGCTCCTTTCTACACGGGCCCCGAGCAGCTTCGGCCGGACTTCCATCTCGAGTTCGGGGGACGGATCGTCGATTTGGGCCACTAGCTTGACGCCGTGTTCGAACTCCGCGAGGCCTAGGATCATCGGCGACGGGTAGCCTGGCCTTGTCGCGGTGACTCGGGTGAAGGTAAGGAGCCTCCCACGGCGTAGCTCGACCTCTTCGACGTCCCTTCTCCCGCATTGCCTGCACCGGGCTCGCCGAGGCAGCGAAACGATTCCACAGCCTGTGCATCGGTACGCGGGTAGGCTATCCACGATCCGACCTCCTCAGGATCGTGACGATCGAGCCGTTGCCGAAACCAGCTACGTTGCATGCAAGTCCGATCCCGGCCTCCACCTGCCTCGGGCCACACCGCCCCCGGATTTGCTGCACAATCTCGACGATCTGCGCCACGCCCGTCGCGCCCAGCGGGTGACCTTTGGCTTTGAGTCCGCCGCTCGTGTTGATCGGCAATTGGCCGTCGAGCGTGGTGAATCCGCGCTCCGCGGCGTCCCAGCCTTTTCCCGGCGGGAAGAACCCCAACTCCTCCGACTGAACCACCTCCATGATTGTCGCCATGTCGTGGAGTTCGGCGACATCGATATCGCCGGGGCCGATGCGAGCCATGTGATAGGCCCTTTCGCCTGCGAGCCGAACGGATGGCAAGCGGACGACGTTCGCCCGCTCCTGCAGGGTTTGAGTGTCGGTTGCGGCCCCGATGCCACCAACGACGACCGACTTTTCGACAGGGGCATGCGCCTTCTTCAACGGCGCGAGCACAAGGGCGGCCGCGCCGTCGGTAATCGGGCAAAAGTCGTAGAGCCGGAGGGGATCGCTGATGACCGGCGAACTGAGGACATCCTCGATCGTGATTCTCTTCTGGAAATGCGCGTTCGGATTGAGGGCGCCGTTGGAGTGGTTCTTCACAGCGATAGCGGCGAGAGCCGCCCTCGTAGCGCCGAACTCCGCAAGGTAGGCCCTTGCGACCAAGCCGGCAAGAGAGGGCAACGTGACGCCCTGCGCCCTCTCCCACGGATGCACGAGGCTTGCGATGATCTCCGTCGCCTCTCCCGTTGAGACCGAAGTCATCTTCTCCCCTCCTGCCACAAGGGCCAAATCGGACTGGCCGCTGGCCACCGCCATCCATCCCGCGTAGAATGCCGCTCCCCCGCTCGCGCTCGTGTACTCCACCTTCATGGCCGAGGCCGGTTCCAACCCAAGCTCACTCACCAAGAGGTTCGCAAGGCCCGATATGCCCTCGAACTCCCCGCTGGCCATGTTCCCGACGAACACGTCGTCGAACCTAGTCCCGTCGAGACCCGCGTCGTCGATCGCCGCGAGGGAAGCCTCGGTGAGCAGGTCCACGACCGTCTTGTCGCTCCTGCCAAATTTCGTCACGCCGCAGCCGACAATCGCAACTGACCGCATCCCTGCCGGCTACCCCGATCCGGTATAAAGGTGCGTCGCGGACGGCGAGCCACGAAGGTGACGCATGCAGGGACGAACGGCCACACCAAGTGAGGGGCCCTAGCGCGCAACACCTTTGTTTAGCTGATTGCTTCTCTCATCTCGCCATTACGAACTACGAAGACGAAGCCGCAGGGGGGAATTGAACCCCCGGCCTGTGCCCTACAATGCGCAGGCACGACCCATGGTAGCTTCGCGGACTATTAATATGATGGTGGTGATGGTTGTGATGATGGCGACCACGACCGTACCCGTCAAGCCGGAGACGCTGCGACGCCTACGATCCTACAAGGTTGGCGGGACGACGTACGATGAGGTTCTGAACGATCTCATGGATGACAACCCCCCGGGGGCGTTCATCCGCGAGCACCTCCGGCGACTCCGCTGGGAACCCGACATACCTTGGAGTGAAGTCCGCAAGCGGCTCAGGTTGTGACCGCCATGCCGGCGGAGATCTTTTTCAAGCCGAGTGCAGAGCGGGAGTTCCGTCGCCTCCCGCGGGAAATCCAAAGGCGGTTTGCAAGGGCCTTCGACGCGCTCGCAGAGGAGTCGACCCGACCCCGACCCGGTCTCGATGTCAAGCCCCTGCGCGGCGTGAAGGATACATGGCGGCTTCGCGTCGGGGACTATCGCGGGGTCTACGAGATCGAGCCGGGCAAAATCAGGTTCACTCGGTTTGGGCACAGGTCCAATGTCTACGACGTCTAGCCGGAGAGCCGCAGGGGGGAATTGAACCCCCGACCTGCGCCTGACCAAGGCGCTTTCCTTCTCCGGAGAGGTGGAAGTTTCGACGGGAGCGTGGAATGGGCAGAGGATTTCAAGCCCGTCTACCGCATTGTACCCGTACCCGGGGAATGGAACGATGGTGCTTGTGTCCGTGAATCCCGCGACAGGCGCGGAGATCGAGCGCTTCCAAGAGTTCGACACGAATGATGTGAACCGCGCGCTCGACGCGGCGGTGGACGCGTTCCCGAGGTGGCGGGCGACTCGAATGGAAGACCGTGCAGGCCTCATGCGCGCTGTCGCGACAGTGCTCCGCAGGAACAAGCGCGCGTACGCAGAGATCATGGCGGCGGAGATGGGGAAACCCGTCCGAGACGGTGTAGGAGAGATCGAGAAGTGCGCGTGGGCGTGCGACTTCTACGCAGATCATGCGATGACGCTTCTCGTGGACGAGGAGGTGCCCACGGAGGCGAAGCGAAGCTTCGTGAGCATCGAACCGCTCGGACCGGTCCTCGCGGTGATGCCGTGGAACTTCCCTTTCTGGCAGGTCTTCCGGTTCGCGGCGCCCGCTCTGATGGCGGGAAACGTCGGCCTCCTCAAGCACGCGAGCAATGTCCCCCGCTGCGCGGTCACGATCGGCGAGGTCTTTGCGGAGGCGGGATTTCCAGAAGGGGCTTTCCAGACCCTGCTCGTCGGAAGCGGGGCCGTGGGCTCCCTCGTCCAGGACCCGAGGGTCCGGGCGATCACGCTCACGGGGAGCGAGAAGGCGGGCGCGGCCGTGGCGGAGGTCGCGGGCGCGACGATCAAGAAGACAGTCCTCGAGCTCGGCGGGAGCGACCCCTTCATCGTTTTCCGGGACGCGGACGTGGACCGCGCCGCGCGGGTCGCCGCCGAGGCGCGATGCGTGAACTCCGGCCAGAGTTGCATCGCGGCGAAGCGATTCATCGTTGAGGGGGCCGTGTACGACGAGTTCCTCGAGACGTTCCGCGAAGCGATGGCGGCGCGAAAGGTCGGGGACCCGATGCGGGACGACACCGATATTGGCCCGCTCGCGCGGGAGGACCTCCTCCAAGACCTCGACCGACAGGTCCGCGGGACCGTTGCGAAAGGTGCGAGTGTCGAGCTCGGCGGAGCCCGCTTGCCCGGACCGGGGTTCTACTATCCGCCGACGATTCTCTCGGAGGTCACGAAGGGCATGCCCGCGTACGACGAGGAGGTGTTCGGCCCTGTCGCGGCCGTGATCCGCGCGGAGAACGAGGACGAGGCGATCCGGATCGCGAACGACTCGCGGTACGGCCTCGGCGCGAGCCTCTGGACCCGCGATGTGGACCGCGGCCTTCGGTTCGCCCAGCGAATCGAGGCGGGAATGGTCTTCATCAATCGGCAGGTGAAGTCCGATCCGCGCCTCCCGTTCGGAGGGGTGAAGGGCTCTGGCTACGGCCGGGAACTCGGCTCCTGGGGAATCCGGGAATTCGTGAACGCGAAGACGATCTCCGTGGACGCATAGCCGGGAGGCCCGAGAGGCACCGACACGTGACGACAGTCCGGGCTGGATGATGACATCGCGCGGACAGGCCTGGCCTCGGCAGTTGGGTTCCGGGCGGCTCCGTTTCAAGGTCACTCTGTGAGGACCGCGCGGGTCGGCGGCATACTTGAGTCTTCGCAGAAGTTGTTATGTATCCCCCGGCCGGTCCTCGGCGTCAAGGTTTGACACCATCAAGAAACGGGAAGAGAGCCGGGTTCTGCTCCTAGGGTGCGGGGCCGTCGGAGCGGTCGTTGCACGGCACCTCGCCGCGTCGTCGCTCGTCCGGACGATCGTCGCGGCCGATATGGACCCCGAGAGGTCGAAGGCGTTGGCCCGCGTCGTGTCGCCCCGCAAGGTCCGACCCCTACGCCTCGATCTCCGCGAGGAAGGGGCTCTCGCCACGGCCGCCCGGGGATCGTCGCTCATCGTCAACGCCGCGCATCCGAAGTTCAACCTCCCGGTCATGAAGGCTGCCTTGGAGACCACCGCCGACTATCTTGATTTGGCGGGAGGTGGCAAGGATCAGCTAGCGCTTCACGGGAAGTGGCGGCGCGCTGGCCGCTCGGCCCTCCTGGGCATGGGAGAGGATCCCGGTCTCTCGAACGTTTTCGCGCGCCATGCCGCGGATGCGCTGGACGAGGTCACGACCGTGCGGATTCGTGACGGAGAGACAGCTCGCTCCGAGGTCTATCCCGTGGTCCTCCTCTTCAGCCCCGAGGTATTCATCGAGGAAACGTTGGCTCCCGCAATCGTGTTCGAGGGCGGTCGGTGGAAGAAGCTCCCGCCGTTCCGCGGGCGCGAGGACTTCCCGTTTCCCCCTCCCGTCGGCGCCGTACCCGTGTACCACGTGAGCCACGAGGAGGTCGAGACGCTTCCGCGGTTCCTCCCCAAGCGACCGCGGTACGTCGACTTCAAGCTGGCCCTCCTCCCCGATACCGTGCGATGGCTCCGATGGCTCAAGCGGGTGCGCTGGAATCGCCCCAAGGTGCGCGAGGCGATACTCTCGTTGATACCGCCTCCGGGGGCCTTGGCGGGCCGCATCTCCGGCCACGCCGCCATCTTGGTCGAGGTGACCGGGCGGCGCGACGGAGTGGCCGCAACCCACACGGTGTGGACGGCCCTGGATCACGCGCGGGCGAGGCGACATGGCGCGACGGCCACGTCATGGATCACGGGGACCTCCGCGGCGGTCGGTTCGCTCCTCCTCCTCGATCATGAGGTGCCACCCGGGGTCGTCGTTCCTGAGCAGCTAGACCCGGCGAGCGTCTTTGCGCGGCTCAAGGGACGGGATATTGAGATCCGAGAGAGGGTCACCCGCATACGGAGACTGTCGTAACGCCATCCGGCGGTTGCCGAATGCCGTACGGGTCAATCCCGCGGAGAAACGCCCGGTTCCCTGTGAAAGTCTTATAAACCCCCACCCGGCCCCTTAGAGTCCTTTATAAGGCCGTCCCCGACCGGTCTCCCACCCCTTCGGTTTCCCCCCATTGTCTGTATCCGCGAAAGCTATTCATAGCCCCCGAAGGCTTGTGATTCCCGCCCGAACTGGTTGAGTTGGGACGGTCTGTCGAGGTAGCGATCGCGGACGGAATCGGGGACGCGCTCTCGTCCCTCGGGTTCCCCCGCCGTTCCCTCCGAACAGCTCCGCACTACGGAAACCCAGGCCGGGAGGTGAGATCAATGCCATCCCAGCGCTTCAGCCGAAGGTATGTTGCAACGCGTGCGAAGTCCGCACAGCTCTTCCGGCGGGCAAGTCGGAGCACCCCCGGCGGTGTCGAGTCGAACATCCGGTGGTTCAAGCCCCACCCGCTGTATGTGGACTACGGGGAGGGCGGCTACCTCTACGACGTGGACGGCAACAAGGTCCTCGACTTCATGATGGGCTTCGGTTCGCTGATCCTGGGACACAACAATCGCGAGGTCGCCCTCGAGGTGATTCGGCAGCTCGACTCAAGCGCGCTACTCGGCCTCACCACGCCCCTGTACATCGAATACATCGAGGAGGTCAAGCGGGCGATCCCAAGCATGAAGAAGGTCCGCCTGACGAACAGTGGGACCGAGGCAACGATGCACGCAATCCGGGCTGCACGCGCGTACACCGGGAAGGAGAAGATCGCGAAAGCGGAAGGGGCGTACCACGGGGCCCACGACTACGTCCTGCAAAGTTTGGACATGGACAGCCGGACGGCCCGGCGGATGAACGACCATCCCCGGCCGGTGCCTTACGGCAAAGGGATTCCGAGGGCGGTCAGCGACCTGACCGTGATCTTCCCGTACAACGACGTGGACATGACCGCGGAGATCCTCGAGGAGAACGCGGAGGACCTTGCATCAGTCATCATCGAACCCGTCTTGTGTGGGCCGGGGATCGTGATCCCGAAGGGGAATTTCCTGAAACACCTGCGGCGCATCACTCGGCAGCTTGGAATCGTTCTAATCTTCGATGAGGTGCTCACCGGTTTCCGATTGTCCCGCGGCGGAGCCCAAGAGTATTACGACGTGACACCGGACCTGACGACGTTCGGAAAAATCGCGGGAGGCGGATTCCAGCTCGCAGGCTTTGGCGGCGAAGCGCAGATCATGGACGTGATCACGCCCGGGCGTGGATGGAAACACGGGACCTTCCACGCGGGTACGTACAACGGACATCCGGTCAGCTTGGCGGCGGGGCGCAAGTGCCTCGAGATCCTTCGGAACAACCCAGGAATCTACGATCACATCAACACCCTCGGCCGGCGCCTGTTCCGCGGCCTTCAAGAACTCGCAGACGACCGCAAGCTCCCCGCGTGGGTGGAGTGGGTCGGCTCCATGGGCACGATCTACTTCACATCGAAGGACGAGATCCGGGACTTCCGCGACACGGTCAGCGCCAACACGCGGCGGTGGTGGAACTGGTTCATTCATTGCCTCGGAAATAACGTGTTGTTCGGCATACCGAACGCGGGGGAACGCGCGTTCCTTTGTTCAGAGCACACGGAGGAGGACGTCGACCGCGCGCTCGAGGTCGCAGCCCAGGCCCTAGCGGCGATCGCGGGGGAGGTTCGCCGAAAGACGAAGGCGCCGAAATCCGTCTTGGAAGTCGCTCAGCTCCACGTGCGGAAGCGCACCGCCGTAGCGGCTCGGCCCTAGCGTCTCGTCGCGGTCGCCGCTGTCAACCGCCCACGGACAGCAACCGCTCGACCGTATCCCGTTCCCACACTTCGATCGTCCGACCTTTCGCCCCAAGCTCCCGGAAGAACGGAAGGGGTTCGACGGCGACCTCGGGCGGGACCACGCCACGGGTGGCGATCTTCCCGCGGGCGATCCACTGCGCTGTGATCGAGGCCGGCGTGCCCGTACCAACGGTCCCCCCGTCGATCATCCACTTCCTGTTTGGTCTCGCGATGCAATCATACACGAGCACGACCGGCTCCCCGTCGCGAAGCCCTGTGATCTCGCACCGCTGGACATCGACGTCGAGGGCCGGAACCTTGGGCTTCGGCAAGCTGTCAATCGCGGCCGCTACGACGTGAAATGGAATGATGTCTCGGTCGCCGAGGCGGAGGGGTTCGCGGGAGACGAGGCCCAGGCGGGCGAGGGTTGCTAGGATCGCCCCCAGTTCGTCGGGAAAGGCGACGGTGAACTCCATTTCCTTCAGTCCCTTCCCCAACTGCTCGGGCAGGGTCGCCAGTTCGGAATGGATGGTGTGGTAGCCCTCCACGCGCCCGACGGGGTTGGGGAGCTCGAACGTCTCTTTCTCCGTCATGGGCGGGATCAATTCGATCCGCCCGTTCCGATACACGGGGGCGTCGAGCGTAATCTCGTCGAGGATCGTCCGGATCGAATACGGCGCAACGAACCCGTTCGAGGACACGTCGGAAACCGGTGCGCTCGCGCTGCACAACCTCACCCGTTCGATCGCGTCGAGCCGGGTTGCGCCGTAGGCGGCCATCAGGTTCATCGTCCCTGGCGTGGAACCCATGCCCACGAGACACGTGACCTCCGCGTCCACCGCCGCTCGATGCAGAGCGAGCTGCTTGAGAGTCATGTGGTACAGGCCGCCAAGGTCCACGTAGTGAACCCCGGCCGCAATCGCCGTCTGCATCGCATCGAGGTTCAGCTCGTACCACGTTTCGTTGACGACGACGTCCCATTCCTTCAGGAGTCGGAGGAGGCGATCCCGGTCCCGGATGTCGATCCCGAGGGCCTCGACGCGGTCAGACCCCAGACCCGCCACGAACGCCTTTGCGTTGTCGAGCCGGAAGTCCGCGACTCCCACCGCCTCGACGGCCTTCGCCGCTAGCAGGTCCCGGATCGTGGCCCTCGCCATCGCTCCGGCACCGCCGAGCACGAGGATTCTCAAGCGGGACCTCCCTGGCGGCGCGACGAGTTCCCGGGAAGCTATAAGGGTTCCCGTCGACACGTCCCCCTCGTTGGGTTAACTATTAAGATTCCCAAGGAGTTTACGCTCTGAGGGAGGAGTGGACGTGCCAGACGAACCAGTTGAGGATAAGGAGGAGCGAGGGGTCACCCGTCGGAGCTTGTTGAAGATCGGAGTCGCGACCGCGGGCGGTGTTGCGGTGGGGAGCACGCTTGGCTTCTTTGGGGGGGCGGGCTCCCGCCAAGTGGATATCGACAGCCTCAATGCGCGGCTCGCGGCAATCACGAAAATCTACAATCTACCGCCACTGTCGCCCTCGATCTCCATGTTCAACTGGTCCCTCTACACGAACTATGCGTTGCTGGACCAGTTCATTGAGAAGTTCGGGGTACAGTTGGTCTACGACGAGACCGCGGAGACCCAGGAGGATTTCCGCACCAAGCTGAAACAGGGGAACCCAGATGGGTTCGACATCATGGTCGTCACCGACTACGCGGTCGAGGAGGCGATCTCGCTCGGCCTCATCGAGAAACTGAACAAGGACTACATCCCGAACATCGACTATCTCGACACCGGAACCCCCACCCCGTGGGACCCGGGGCACGATTACAGCCTGCCGTATCTGGCGGGGACGACGGGAATCGGCTGGAACCAGAACCTCGTCAAGTTTCCGTCGGGACAGACCACGGTCCGCTCTTGGGACCAGTTGTTCGACACCTCCCCGGGAGGCTTCTTGCGCCTGAACAGCGGCCCCCCGAGTCGGGTCACGTTGCACGCAGATCGGGACGAGACCTTGGGCGCGGCGGCAATTTACCTAGGGAAGAGTGTCAATGACCTGTCCCCGGCCACGCTCAACGAGATCGAGCAGACGATTATTGCCGCAAAGCCGTACCTCGCGCAGTTCGCTGACGCGACGACTTACTACGACGGTCTTCTCAACGACCAGTTCCACGCCTCCCACGCGTGGAGCGGGGATGTCATCTTTGTACGGGAGGACGGGTCTAAGCCGGAAATCGTGTACACGGTCCCCGACGAGGGCGCCCATCTCTGGACGGACAACTTCGTGATTCCTAAGAACGCTCCAAACAGGGATACCGCGATGGTCTTCATCAACTACATGTGGGAGGCGGCGAACCAGGCGGTGCTCGCGATGTTCCGGAACTACACGATTGCAAACCGGCTTGCCCTTCGAGGCGGGACTTTGGACTTGCAGAGGAACGCCGGAATTCCGCTGGGCATGGTCACCCCGTACGTCGGAGGCCTCCCCGACATCAATGTGCTCGCGGACCCCGATGACGTTCCAGACCGCGCGCCCCTCCTCCAAGTCACACAATCGCGCACGGAGGCCGAGAATCGGACACTGGACGAACTCTGGCTGAGAATCCAGGCGGCGTGACGTGGTCTCGGGTCCCGAAATTCCGTTGGCAGCCCCTCCGGACATCGAGCTCATCGAAGTATCGAGGCGGTTCAAGGAAACCTCCGCGGTCGATCGAGTGAGCCTGACCGTCCCGAGGGGGGCGTTCTATTCCCTCCTCGGTCCGAGCGGGTGCGGGAAGACGACGACCCTTCGGATCATCGCCGGCCTCGAGAGCGTTGACGAAGGCGAGGTCCGACTGCGAGGCGTCAGGGTAAACGAGGTCCCTCCCTTCAAGCGAAACCTTGGGATGGTGTTCCAGAGCCTCGCGCTCTTCCCCCACCTGAGCGTCTTCAAGAACGTTGCATACGGGCTGCGGATTCGGAAGCGACCCGAGTCCGAAGTCAAGCGTCGCGTCCGGGAGTCGCTCGCCCTCGTCGGCCTTTCCGGGTTTGAGCGCCGGTCTATTGCCAAGCTGAGTGGAGGCCAGCAGCAGCGGGTCGCTCTCGCCCGCGCCATCGTGACCGAGCCCTCCGTCCTCCTCCTCGACGAACCCCTGGGCGCCCTTGATCTCAAACTGCGCCTCCAGATGCAGCTGGAGCTCAAAAGGATCCATCGTCAGCTCGGGACTACGTTTGTTTTCGTCACTCACGACCAGGGAGAGGCCTTGGCGATGTCCGACCGCATCGCAGTGATGGCTCGCGGGCGCATCGAACAGGAGGGAACCCCGGAAGACATCTACCATCGGCCGCGCACGTCGTTTGTGGCAGATTTCATCGGCGAGACGAATCTCCTCGAGGGCTCGATCCGCGACGGAATCGTGGAGCTTCCCGGCGGCGTAACCATCCCCTTGCCCAAACAGTCGAGCGCCCCGGACGGAGAGCGAGTCTCTCTGTCGATCCGCCCAGAGTCGCTCTCGATAGGTGAGCCGGCGCGTGCTCGCCAAGTGCGTTGGTCGGCCGTCGTCGAGGAGACCGTATTTCGGGGCACAAACGCGGTCGTCGCGATGAAGATCGCGGAAGGCCTTCGACTATCTGCCCTGGTGAGTAGCGCAGTCGCCAGTAGAATTGCAGTCGGATCGACCGTCCATCTCGGATTCGACTTGGACTCAGTCCTCGTCTTTCCCGCTATGTCTGGCTGATGCGCCGCTCAGCCGCGTTCCGGATCATGGCGAATGCGAGACTGATCACGACCGTCACCGTGGCAAGGGCATTGAGGCCCGCAGACACCCCGCCCCGAGCCGCCTCCGAGAAGATGATGATGGGCAAGGTGCGCGTCGTCGCGCTCGTCGTGAAATCCGACTTCACGACATCGTCGAAGGAAGCCGCGAAGGCGAGAAACGCTCCCGCGGTAACTGCCGGGAGGGCGATCGGCAGGAGGACCTTCAGGAACGTCTGCACCCGGGTTGCGCCCAACACCATCGAAGCTTCCTCGTAGGCCTTGCCAACGCCGGCCATACGCGCACGCACGATGAGGGCGACAAAGGAGACGGAGAAGACGACGTGCCCGAGAATGGTTGCCCCGATCCCGTTTGGAATGCCGACGGCACCGTAGAAGAGGGAGAGCGAGAGGGCCTCGACGATCTCCGGCATGATGAGCGGGAGTAGAACCAAGGAAGTCCAGAGGAGATCCACGCGGGGGGAGATGATACGAGCCGCGGCGATGCCCGCCATGGTGCCGAAGACGAGGGAGAGGAGCGTCGTCGCGAGGGCAACAATGACGCTCGTGAGGAGAGCCGACGTATACAGACGATTCGCGAAAATCTGTTCGTACCATCGCGTCGAGAAGCCCGTCCACACGTACACGAGGCGACTCTCATTGAAGCTCAAGGCGATCAGCACGGCAATCGGGGCATACAGGGCGGCGAGAAACGCCATGGTGTAACCCCGGAGAAGAGCCCTGCCCCATTTCACAGTCGCAGACCCTCCCTTCCGCCGATTCGGATGTACACTAGGGAAACCGCAAGGATGATCGCGATTAGGAGGAGGCTCAGGGCGGCGGCGATTCCCGTGCTCGTCCCCCTCAAATCATAGATGGCATTGCCGATGAGGAACTGAGCCTCGATTCCTCCGACGAGTGTGGGGATGACGAGTTCTCCCATGGCAATAATAAAGACAAGCAGACTTCCCGCGAGAATCCCCGGGGTCGACAGGGGAAGGACGACCCGGAAGAACGTCCTAACGCGGCCCGCTCCCAAGATGTAGGACGCCTCGATTGAGGATCGGTCGAGCCGCTCAAGGGTGGCATACAGAGGCAGGACCATGAACGGCAGAAACGTGTACGTCTCGGCCCAGACCACAGACGAGAGGTTGCGGGTCCGGAACACATCGTCCTGCGAAAGCCCGGTCGCGATCAGGAACTGATTCGCCAGCCCGCCACCCTGGAAAATATTCACGAGACCATAGGTCCGAAGCAAGAAGCTCGTCCAGAACGGAATCATCAGGAGCATCACGACTAAGCCTCGAGTCCGCGGGGGGAGATTCGCCATGTAGTACGCGGCCGGATAGGCCAAAACAAAAGACAGGGCGGTCACCGCGCCTGCAACGGCCGCCGTGCGCGACAGGATGACGACGGTCCCCGTGTTCCAGATCGAGTTGAAGTTCACGAGGGAAACCTCTCCCGTCGGAGGACCCCCGATTCGGCTATAGTATCCGAACGCGTAGAGAACAATGAACGCGAATGGAGCGATGAAGAAGATCGCTTGGAAGAGGGTCATCGGGAGGGACAGAACCAGGTTCCACCGTCGTTCCTGGGCTTGCAGACGGTTTTGGCTTTGGAAGAGACGGGTCCAGCGTGTCTTTACTGCGGGAGCCAAAGATGATCCCGCCTCGAGATGGCCGTCTCGCCCCGTCGCGACCTCCCTCGGTGCGGAATGGGACTCCTCGGCAAAAGGGTTTCCGGGGTCGCGTAAGTCCCAAGCTCGACGCGACCTCCCGCCGCGGAGTCGGGAACCCGAAAGAGGGCTCGGCTTAAACAGATTCCACAATGGGTACGTCTGCCTTGAAGTGAGGCAGGAGCACCGCCACATCGGTGAACGCCTCAAGGTGTGCTTGAACGTCCTCCCGAGTATGCTGAACGGACAGGGTCCACTGCTCATCGGGCCCCGTGCCTGTGGGGATGATGCCTCGGTTCAGCATGGCGGTATAGTACCCCCACCACTTCCCCACGTCGACATTCTGGAACGTCCGCCAGTCGACGACGGGCTCAGGTGCGAGGGCGAGAGTCCCGCTGATCCCCCGATATTGCACGTGCGCCGGGATACTGCGATCGGCAACGATGTCCCGATAGCCACGTCCGAGTTCCTCGCCGAGTCCCGCGGCATCCTCCATGGCCTCTTTCGTGAGGATCTCTTCCAGGGTCACGCGTGCGGCCGCGACGGAGAGTGGGTTCGCGTTGAACGTCCCCGCATGGGAGATGACGCCGGGCTCCACAGCGTCGAGGATGTCCGAACGACCGGCGACGGCGGCGATCGGGAGGCCGCCGCCAATCGCCTTGCTGAGGACCTTCAAGTCGGGCCGCACGCCAAAGGCCTCTTCCGCACCGCCATAGAACTTCCCGCCCGTCTTGACCTCGTCAAAGATAAGAACGGTTCCCAGGCGACTGCACAGCTTCCGGAGCCCCTCCAAGAACCCGTGTCGCGGCAGGATGAAGCCCATGTTCATCGGGATCGGCTCCAAGATTATCGCGGCGAGGTCGTCTCCGTGGGCTTCCGCGATTGACTCGGTCGCCAACAGGTCGTTGAACGGCGCGACGAGGGTGGCGTCGTGCGCCTTTGGAATCAGGCCCGTTGAAGCCGGGACGACCGTGGGGCGCTTCGGGTCGCCCGCTTTCTTGCGCGTCGGCTTGACGCTCGCCAAGAGGGCGTCGTGGGATCCATGGTAGCACCCTTCAAACTTCAGAATCCGTCCGCGACCGGTGGCGTGGCGGGCGAATCGGACCGCGAACATCGTCGCGTCGAGTCCCGTGTTCGACAGCTTCACGCGATCGGTGTAAAACCGCTTGCACAGATGCTCACAAAGACGCGCCGTCTCTTCGCCTTCGAACCCAAACATCGTGCCGTTGGCAATCCGGTCTCCAAGCGCTTCGACGAGGCGAGGATGGGCATGGCCCGTGCCAAGGGCGCCGAAGCCCATCGCAAAGTCAAGATAGGGATTGCCGTCCACGTCCCAGATGCGAGCGCCCGCGGCCCGCCGCACGTACAGCGGGTACGGGTCGACGGACCGGTAGTTGCTGTGCACACCGTACGGGGCGTGACGACGGGCTCTGTCAAGGTGTCGGGCGGAACCGGGCGTCCGCTCTCGGAACTTCGCGACCTCAGCTTCGAAGGCCTCCGTGGATACACCCCTGGACCTCGAGATGCGGCGGTCGCGGATAACGCTTCCTTCAAGGTATATAGCGGACGGCGGCGATGCGGACTCCGGCATCATCCCCAGAGAGGAGGCCATGGGTTCCGCACGCGCGTTCCTCCCCGAAATGAAGGCTCACTACGGACGCCTTCGTCACTACATCGACGGTCAGTGGAGCGTGCAGGAGGGCAGTGACGTCCTCCCTGTCCTGAATCCTGCGACGGGGAGGGAGATTGCGCAGGTGCCGCTGGCGGGAAAGGACGAGGTGGACGCAGCAGTGAGCGCGGCCCGCGAGGCGTTTCCCCACTGGCGGGAAACACCGCCGGCAGAGCGGGGGCGTCGGCTCTTGGCCCTCCGCGGACTCCTACTCCGGGACGTAGAGATGCTCGCACGGATCATCGTCCAGGACATGGGCAAGACGATTGACGAGGCCCGGGGCGAGGTGGCTCGCGCGATTGAGAATGTAGAGGTGGCGGCGGGGATTCCGTCCCTCATGATGGGCTATGGTCTCGAGGACGGTGCCGCGGCGGGAATCGACGAAGAGGTCGTCGTCCAGCCCATCGGGCCGTTTGCGGCAATCACGCCGTTCAATTTCCCCGTGATGGTTGCGTTCTGGTTCTTGCCCTACGCGGTCGCGGCGGGAAACACGTTCATTGTGAAACCGTCGGAGCAGGATCCTGTCGTTCAAGACCTCGTCTTTCGTTTGATTGAAGAGGCGGAGTTCCCGCCGGGCGTCGTGAACCTCGTCCACGGGGCAAAGGACACAGCAGAAGCGCTCATCGACCACCCCGATGTCCGCGGAATCTCGTTCGTCGGCTCCACTCCCGTGGCGAGGTCGATCTACGCGCGTGCAGCGGCCCACGGGAAAAGGGTGCAGTGCGGCGGCGGCGCGAAGAACTTCCTTGTCGTAATGCCAGATGCGAAACTCGACGCTGCCGTCGAGGCCGTCATTCGCTCCGCGTACGGGTGTGCGGGACAGCGGTGCCTCGCCGGCTCCGTCGTCCTCGCCCTCGACGATATCCGGGAGAGGTTCATGGCGAAGTTCCACCGCGCTGCGAACGACCTGCGACTGGGGTATGGCCTTGACGAGGCGACGGAAATGGGCCCCGTCATTTCGGATGCAGCTCGCCGGCGGGTCGTCGACCATATTACGCGCGGAGCGGAGGAAGGCGCCCGCGTTCTCTTGGATGGCCGAGGCGCCGAGGTTCCCGACTACCCGGGAAGTTTCGTGGGGCCGACGATCCTCGATGACGTTGCTCCAGACATGAAGGTCGCCCGCGAGGAAATCTTTGGGCCCGTTGTCAGTGTCCTCGAGGCGAAGAGCATCGATGAGGCGATCGAAACAATCAACGCCAGTCGGTATGGGAACGCGGCGTCAATCTTCACCCAGAGTGGCGCCGCGGCCCGTGCGTTCCGCTACTCAGTGCAGTGCGGCAACATTGGAATCAACGTGGGCGTCGCAGCTCCCATGGCCTATTTCCCCTTCGGCGGGCAGAAAGACTCGTTTTTCGGCACCCTGCACGGCCAGGGCCGAGATGCGATTCGCTTTTTCTCGGATCACAAAGTTGCCATCACTCGGTGGCCGTGACTTGGCGGCGCCCGAAAGTTACTTAGCCGATGGGCAGCGATAGGGCGCCGAAGCAACGGAAGGGGAGGTTCTCGATGGCGGAGAGGCACCTGAACTACGTAAGCGGACAATGGGTCGAGGCCGAAAGTGGGGAGACGTATCCGGTAATCAACCCCACGGATGGCACGAAGATTGCCGAGGTTCCGAAGGGAGGCGTGGAGGACGCACGGGCCGCGATCGATGCCGCGCGGGATGCCTTCGACAAGGGTCCGTGGGGCCGCTCCACACCTGGAGAGCGCGCAGGATACCTCCTCAAGCTCGCCGACCGGCTCGAGGCGAATGCGGACCGTTTGGCGGTTTTGGAGACGACGAATCAGGGGAAGACGATCAAGCAGGCTCGCGACGGGGACATCCCGTTCAGCGTCGACAACCTTCGGTTCTTCGCGGGAGCCGCGCGTTCGCTCACGTCGGCGGCCGCTGGAGAATACGCGTCCACGGGGACGAGCTTCCTTCGACGCGAACCCGTTGGCGTCGTGGGGAGCATCACGCCCTGGAACTATCCGCTCATGATGGCGGTCTGGAAGCTCGGTCCCGCCCTCGCGGCCGGAAACACCGTTGTCCTGAAGCCCGCCAGCTACACCCCGCTCACAACGATCGAGGTTGCGAAGCTAATCGAGAAGGTCGGCTTCCCGGCGGGTGTTGTGAACGTGGTCACCGGCCCGGGGGGCGTAATCGGGGAAGCGATGGTTGCCAGCCCGAAGGTCGAGATGGTGAGCCTCACGGGCGACACCGCGACTGGACGCAAGATCTTCGAGAGCGCCGCGAAAGCGATCAAGCGGGTGCACCTCGAACTTGGCGGGAAGGCGCCGTTCATCGTGTTCGAGGATGCAGACCTGGACGCCGCGGCGAAGGGCGGCATTGCCGCGGGGATGGTCAACACGGGACAGGATTGCACCCAGGCGTGCCGCTTCCTCGTCCACGACTCCGTCCATGACGCGTTCCTGAAGAGGCTCGTCGAGGAGGCGAAGACGGTCCGGATCGGGGACCCAATGAACCGGAGCACGGACATGGGGCCCCTCGTGTCATCCGCGCAGCGGGACAAGGTGGAACACTACGTGGGCCTCGGGAAGGAGGCGGGCGCGAAGGCCGCGATCGGCGGGAAGCGGCCGAGCGGTGGCATGTTTGACCAGGGCTTCTTCTTCGAGCCGACGATTTTCCGCGACTGCGATCCGGACATGCGGATCGTGAGGGAGGAGATCTTCGGCCCGGTCCTCACCGTGGAGCGGTTCAAGACGGAACAGGAAGTCGTCGACCGGGCGAACGACGTGATCTATGGGCTGTACAGCAGTGTGTGGACGAAGCACGTCGTCCGCGCGATGCGCGTCAGCCGGGCGCTCCGGTTCGGTGCGGTGGAGATCAACGATCACCTCCCCCTCGTGTCCGAGATGCCCCATGGCGGGTACAAGCAGAGCGGCTTCGGGAAGGACCTGAGCCTCCACTCGGTCGAAGATTACACGCAGCTGAAACATGTGTACGTCGATCTCACCGAGGATCGGCGGAAGGCCTGGCACTACATCACCTACGGAGATCCGTAGTCGGGCGGACAGTGCGGCGCACCCGGGCCGCATCCTGTCCGGGAGGCGAAGGGTAAAGTCGAAGCGTGGCGGCGTGATTCCCCAGACGTGCCCGCCCCCTTCGTAAGGCTCGAGTACCTCTACATCGGAACCTTGGACTTCAAGCGCGACCTCGCGTACTACCGCGACGTCCTCGGCGCCGAGCTCGTCTGGAATCTCACGGGGTTCGGGGCTCACGTTGCTGCATTCCGGGTGGCAGAGGGTCCGCCCCTCCTCCTCCTCGCGGACCACCGACCTGCCCCCAGCTGCATTTCCGTCTACGTCGTCAAGAACCTCCGCGAGACGACCCGCGAGCTCAAGAAGCGGGGATGGAAGCCCGACGGCGGTCGCTTCGAAATCCCGAATGGGCCGTGCTATGCGTTCGAGGACCCGAGCGGGAACCGGTTCGCGATCTTTGAGAACGTCCGGCCGGCCCCCTTCGAATGAAGCGAGGGACATTCTAGATGACGGCGATTCGAGGCCAAGGGGTTCTGTCCACAAACACCGCCACCAAGGAGGCTTTCTCGCCCCCGAAAGCCGCAGGGGGGAATTGAACCCCCGACCTGCGCCTTTTTGGACCGCCTATGCGGCAATCTACCAAGGCGCCGCTCTACCACTAAGCCACTGCGGCGGCGGGCCCGATGAAGATGCCCGCGGATGATAACCCTATCGTCCGGGGTCGTCGGACCAAGAGGTGATATGGAACCGACATGCTCCGGTCCACGACCAAGGAGCTCGGCGGGATGAACATGAAGGGCGAGCGGACAGTTGGCGTCGCGGGCATCGGGAAAATGGGGACGGCTCTCGTGCGCGGTCTGATCGTGGGTCACGTGGTATCGCGGTCTAACCTCCTCGTGAGTGATCTCGTTGCGGCGCGGGCCGCGGAGGTCGCGGAACGGTTTGGTGTGCGCAGCGTGCCGAGTGCCCCGGACCTCGCCCGGGAGTCGGACGTCGTCGTCCTGGCCGCGAAGCCGAAGGACATGCCGGGGCTCGTTCGTTCCATCGCGGATGCCGTGCCGACCGACGCCCTTGTGATTTCCCTCGCCGCCGGCGTCCGCACGGCGTTCATCGAGTCCGCCCTCCGAGGTCGCGGACGCGTCGTACGGGTCATGCCAAATCTCGCCTGCGCGGTCGGGGAGGGCGCGACCGCGTTCGCTCTGGGTTCCACCGCGTCGCCGTCCGACGCCCTCGTCGTCGAGGAGATCTTCGGCGGCCTCGGCCGCGTCACGAAGGTGGATGAAGCGCTGCTCGACGCAGTGACGGCCCTCAGCGGGAGCGGGCCCGGGCTCGTCGCAGCGCTTGTGAATGCGATGATCGACGGGGGCGTGCGCTGCGGGCTTCCGCGGGACGTCGCTCTCAAGCTGGCTCTCCAGACGATGAAGGGGACCGCGGAACTCCTCCTCGTGGACGGCCTCGAGCCGATGGACCTGTACGGGATGGTCGCGACGCCTCGCGGGACGACGGAGGCGGGATGGGCGATCATGGAGGCCCGAGGGGTGCCTCAGGCGATCCGCGACGGGATTGTCGCCGCATCGCGTCGCGCGGCGGAACTCGCTGAGGAGGTCGCCGGGGCCGGGCTTCCAGACTGAACCGGTCGATCGTTCTGCGATTTCCGCGCTGTCCCCCTCGAGTTCACGGATTCGAAGACCGACTTCGCCAAGTTGAAATCGCACGCATCCCATCGTGCCGTTCGTGACGGAGGACCGCCACGGTCGACCCGCCAGCCTCCAGCGCCGTCTCGCGGCTGCGGTCGCGATCGCGCTCGGTGCGGCCGCGGTCGAACTCTTCGGGAGCTATCTCAGTGGGAGCCTCGCGCTCCTGAGCGACGCGGGCCATGTCGCCACGGACGCGCTCGCGCTCGGCCTCACGCTGTGGGCGATGCGGATTTCCGCGAGACCACACACGCCCGGCCTTTCGTTCGGCTACCACCGCCTCGAGATCCTCGCCGCGTTCCTGAACTCCCTCCTCCTCTTCGGCGTGGCGGGCTACATCTTGTTCCAAGCGTACCAGCGTGCATTGAACCCGCCCGCGGTGCTTGGCTCGATCATGCTCACGGTCGCCCTGCTCGGACTCGTCGCGAACCTCACGATGATTCTTCTCCTCCGGCCGTGGGCGAAGGACAACCTGAACGTCCAGGCCGCGTGGCTCCACGTGTGGTCCGACACCCTCGGCTCCGTGGGCGTGATCATTGGAGGGGTCGTGATTACCGTGAGCGGGATGTCGATCGTCGACGTGGTTGCTGCGGTCTTCGTGGCGGCCCTCATTCTCTATGGCGCCCTGCGCCTTGTCCGGGATTCGATCCACATCTTCCTCGAAGGGTCGCCACGGGCTTTTGCCGCGAAGGACGTGGCGATCGCGATTCGCGAGGAGAAACGGGTGCGCGAGGTGCACGACCTCCATGTCTGGACCGTGACGAGCGGGCTGTATGCGCTGTCCGGTCACCTCGTCGTGGATGGCTCGCTGACGGTGGACGAGGCGTCGAAGCTCGTCGCGTCGATCCGGGATCGGCTATCCCGCCGGTTCGGAATCGCCCACGCGACGCTCCAGGTCGACAGCGTGGAATCCGGGCTGATTCCCGAACGGGAAATCCGTTCCGCCGAACCCTGACTGGAGCTCCGAGTGCGATTCACCCAGGTCCGTTGTCCCGGTGTCGATGCCGCCACTCGGCGCACCGTCCCTAAGGAGGACGTTCGAATGCTCGAGGCGTCCGTTCCTCATTGGGAACCTTGTCGAACAATGTCTTGCAGATGACCAATATTCCGTGCATATGAACGGTTTTTGGATATCAGAGTTTATATATTACAGATTTCTCCCTAAAAACAAGGACGGCTAATTGCGGTTTAGGCGGTAGGATGATGGCGATTTCTTCAGCTTCCCCGGCGAAGTCGCGGAAGGCGACGGTGGCCTCGGTACTCAAACAGATTGAGACGGAAAAGATTCGCTGGATCGACCTGCAGTTCGTGGACATCCTCGGGGCATTGCAGCATATCACGATTCCCTCGACCTCCCTTGGACCTGAGGATTTCAAACGCGGCGTCGGAAAACTCGACGGTTCCTCGATCAAGGGTTTCAAGGAGATCCACGAGTCCGATATGGTGATGAACCCGGACCCGAACACATTCGCGATCCTGCCGTGGTACGAGGGCGAGCACAGGACGGCCCGATTCTTCGTCGACGTCTACGAGGGCGGGACCCAAGAGCGATTCACCCGTGACTCGCGCTTCATGGTGCAGCGCGCCGCCCTGGTCGCGGCGGACGCGGGCTACGACACGACGTACTGGGGACCCGAGATCGAGTTCTTCGTCTTCGACGGAATCCGGTTGCTGCCCACGCCCGACCATGTGCGGAACCCGTGGTCCGGCGCCGGGTACGAGATCATCTCCCGCGAGGCGCCGTGGCATGACAGCGGCGGGAAGAACTTCCCGATCCGGTTCAAGGAAGGCTACTACCCCGCACCGCCGGTCGACGCGCTCCAGGACTTCCGGAACGAGGCGTGCCGGGTTCTCGTGGACTCGTTCGGGCTAACGCTCGATGCGCACCACCACGAGGTCGCGACCGCCGGGCAATGCGAGATCGACATGCGCTATGACGAGCTCGTGCCGATGGCGGACAACGTGGTCACGTATCGCTACGTGATGAAGATGGTCGCTCACAAAATGGACATGATGGCCACCTTCATGCCAAAACCAATCTTCGGCGACAATGCGAGCGGGATGCACGTGCACCAGAGCCTCTGGACGAAGGGCAAGAACGTGATGTACGACCCGAACGACGAGTACGCGGAGATCAGCCAGACGTGCCGGTACTACATCGGAGGGTTGATGGAGCACGCCCGGTCCCTGTGCGCCTTCACGAACCCCACGACGAACTCGTACCGCCGGCTCGTCCCCGGGTTCGAGGCGCCCGTGTACATCGCATGGTCGAGGCGCAACCGCTCCGCGAACATCCGCATTCCGATGTACTATCAGGGGATCGAGGCGGCGAAGCGGATCGAGTACCGAACGCCCGATCCGGCGTGCAACCCCTATCTCGCTTTCGCTGCGATGCTGTGCGCCGGCCTAGACGGCATCAAGAAGCAGATCGATCCCGGCGACCCGGTTGACGAGGACCTCTACCACCTGAGCCCGCACAAGCGCAAGGAATACGGCGTACGGGAGCTGCCCGGCTCCCTGAAGGAGTCGATTGAGTACCTGCAGACAGACTACATGTTCCTGAAGACCGTGATCCCACAGGACCTCTTGGAGAAATACGAGGAGCTGAAGCTCGACGAGCACTTGCAGACCTCGTTGCGGCCCTCGCCATACGAGTTCTACCGGTACATGGATGCCTGAGAACGTTTCGTGATCTCCGGGCTAACCCTCGTTCCGACCGGGTTCATGCGCTATGGGAGGGAAGGTTTCACGAAAGGATTCCGGTCAGGAGACGCAGGATTTGCGGATGGAGAGACGGCGTCGCGGCCAGGATGCTGCTGTCGAAGATGTTCCACTCGCGACCCGCGATCGTCGTAATCGTTCCTCCGGCCTTCGTGATGATCAGGCCCGCGGCGGCGACGTCCCACGGTTTCAGGCCCGAATGCACGTAGGCGTCGATCCGACCTTCGGCCAATTGGGCCAGATTCGCGACCGCGCTGCCCATGGATTTGATCTGCCGAACGTGCGTGCAGAGCGCGTCGAGAGCGCGGACGATCTCCTTGCGTTTCGGCAGGTCCCACCCCCAGTCGCAGGCGAGGACAGTTTCGCGCAAGGCTTCGGTGGGGGAAACACGAATCGGTTCGCCGTTTCTATATGCGTGGGGCCGATCCAGGCGCGCCAAGTAGAAATCGCGTGTCATCGGATCATAGATCGCGCCAATCGAGGGTTTTCCACGCGATACCCGCGCGACCGAAATCGCAAAGTGGGGCGTGCCGCGCGAGAAGTTGCCGGTGCCGTCAAGCGGATCGATCACCCATACATCTTCGGCGCCGAGAAGAGCAGACCAATCCAGCGGGGCAGTCTCCTCACTGAGCTGCGCGCTGTCGGGAAACTCGTGTCCGAGCGCTTGACGTAAGAACGCGTCGGCCTCTTCGTCGGCTCCTGTGGTGAAATTCACGCCGGCCTTCTCGGTCCGCGTGAACGCGCGACTGAGAAAATGTTCGCGGAGAATCTCGCCCGTTGCGGGCAAGAGTGTTTCGAGCACCCTTTGGGCGCGATCGAGTTCGCGGAGGGAATGAGGAGCTGCCATCGAGGGCTTCTGGAAGGGGTCAGGGACGCTTAAGCATCTCCGGGCTCAGCGGGGTTGCGACGGCCTGCACCGCTATGAGGCGATCCGCAGGGCCTGGAGGATAAAGCCTGCGGTTCGACGTGCCATCGCCATGATTGTGATCATCGGATTCACGCCCGGCGGCGTCGGTAATACGCTTCCGTCGCCGATGAAGACGTTCCGCACCGTTCGGAGTTCGCCCGTCGGCTTTGTGGGCAATCGAGCCGAGACGCCCATCGGGACACTGCCCATCGCGTGGGCGGTGAACAGGGCAATCCCGTTCGGTTTCACGCCGAGGGCGCGGACGCGGTTCGCGAACGCGTCGAGCTCAGAGGCATGAATCCTGCCGTCGCGGAGCGGGATCTCGCACGGCTCCACGTGAAGGCTCCATACCGTCCGCGCGCCTGCTGCGATGTGAATCCGCGCGGATTCAATGATGCCTTGAATCATCGCTTCCCGGTCCTCCTGGACCATTTCGTAATCGATCACGGGGTAGCCCTGGCGGTCGATCGTCACGCGGCCTGCGGTGCGGTCTCGGACGAGGACGATATTCGCGGCGGTGTGGCGGTACCGACGCATTGCCTCCTTGTGTTCGCGTCCGCCCCGCCAAGGGAGTCCGAGGGCTGTGAGCCCCGGATGGGCCGGCACCGTCTCAAGCCAGAACCCGTAGTGTTGCCCGTCGAGGTTCAGCCATCGGTCGACATGCAGCGTCTGTGGGACGCCCGCCCAGATTCGGATCGGTTCTTTGTAGACGGCTCCCACCGCGGTCGTCGGGTCGAACCGCATGCCATGGCCGACGTTTGGCTCGCGGATTCCGGAACGCAACAGGATGGCGGGAGTGTGAATCGCACCCGCCGCGACGACGATGATCTTTGCTCGCACGGTGATCGGGATGGACCGACCTTCGGACCGATGAATGGCCTCGACGGCCGTTGCGCGCCCATCGCGGGCCTCGATTCTCTGGACTTCCGTGTCAAACAGGAACCGCGCCCCATGGCGCTGCGCGTCGGGTAGGTGCGTCACGAGCGCGGACTGTTTCCCAGAATAGATGCAGCCGAAGTTGCAGTAGTCGCACCGGTTCGCGCACCCTCGGGCATTCTTCGGGGTGATGTGGTAGTCGACACCGAACCGGTACCCGAGGGCATCGCATCCGCGCGCGAGCACGTGGCTCACGGGCATGAGGACCGCCTCTTCCGTGTTCACACCGAGGCGCGCCCACACCTCGTCCACGAACCCCTGGAAGGTGGCCTTCGTGAGACCGGGAATCCCGAACCGTTCTTCCCACTCTTGGAGTGCAAAGGGCGGCGGCCGAAGGCACGTCATCCAGTTCACCGTCGTCCCGCCGCCGGCGGTCCTCCCGTGGAGGACGCCAAAAGCGAAGTCCCGAGTCGTCATCAGGCCGTGTCGCTCAAGCATCGTGTCCGTACCATGGAACTCGCGCTCGGTAAACGTGTCCGCCGTCTGGAGCGAGCCCGCCTCGATCACGAGGACGCGATGTCCCGCGCTCGCAACGGTCGAAGCGATCACCGCACCGCCCGCGCCCGATCCGATGACCGCGACATCGGTCTCGAGTGTCGTCTCTCGGTCCACCGCCAGTGGCACGATTCGGAGTTCGGGCGGTGTTCGATACTCGGCCCGCACCGCGTCGTTCGGCGCGTCGTACCCAATCCCCGGCCAGTTTGGGTTTCGGAAGCCATCAGGGAGGGCGGAGTAGTAGAGGAAACAGGTAATCCGCTTGATCGCGTGATACCCGCGGCGCTTCACCCCCAGGCGGCTCCGGGCCCATTCGCGGAGGTACGCCTCCCTCTCCTCTGGTGGGAGCTTCCGGAACCGCAACGCTCGTCCGGAAAGTAGGAGGTTCAG
>DATESQ010000039.1:0-3085 GCA_035283985.1 Thermoplasmata archaeon
ACGGCGGGGATCGAGGTTGAATGGAGGCGGATGAAGAGGATCGAGAGGTCCACCGCGGGCCCCGGCTCCGCGAACGCGAGTGCGATCCAAGGAGCGAACACGAAGGTGAAGGCCCCAATCGCCCCCATGACGAGGATCGACAGCTTCGTCGCCTCGCGCGCGCTCCGATCCGCTTCCTCTGGCCGATTCGCCCCAAGGTTCTGACCCACGAGCGCGCTCGATGCGATGCTCAATCCGAGGCCGGGCATGAAGGCGAACGACTGGACTCGCAGGCCGATCTGGTGCGCGGCGACCGCGGCCTCCCCAAACGAGACGACCATGACGATCCAGACGAGGAGGCCGATCTGGAACGCGAACTGCTCTGTAGCCGCGGGGAGCCCAATCCGGAGGACTCGCCGGATTGTCGGCCAGTTCACGAACGGTCGTTCCCACCGGATCCCGACCTTGAGGCGGTGGTCGGCGAAGAGCCCGAGGAAGAGCATCGCCCCGACGAAGTACGAGATCGACGTGCCGATCGCGGCCCCACGGACGCCGAGGGCGGGGAAGCCGAAGTTCCCAAAGATGAGCGTGTAGTTGATCGCGAAGTTCAGAATGTTCTCGATGATTCCGATCTTGAGTGGGGTCTTCGTGTCGCCCGCCGCGCGGAGGGCCGCGTTCGCGATGAAGATCACGAAGAGGAACGGGACGGAGAGAAAGAGGATCCCGACATAATCGGCAGACAGGTTGCGGATGTTCTCCGTCGGCGAGAACGGCGCGACGATGTACTGCGCGAAGAGGATCCCGATGAGGAGGAGTGGGATCGAGAGCAGCGCGCCCGTGACGAGGCTCTGGAGCAGGAAGTGGTCTGCCTCCCGGGGATTCTTCGCACCGGTGGCTCGGGAGACGAGCGCGATCGTCCCTGCGGTGATCCCGATCATCACGGTGAACGTGAAGAACACGAGGTTTCCGCCGATTCCAACGGCAGCGATTTCCGGGACGCCGACGCGGCCGACCATTACGAGATCGATCGTCGTTGCGAGGACTTGGAGAAAGTTCGCGATGATGACGGGCCACGCGAGGTCCAGAATTGTCCGCCGGAGGCGCCTCGCTTCGCCCGAGAAGAAACGCACGCGGCGGCGAACTCCGCGACCGCCATTAACATTACGTTGCGACGTCGCGCAAAGAGGGCGCGGTGCTTTTCCTCCCTCCCGTTGTAACCGTGCCTCGGACGGGAAACTACTTAAGAATCTGCCGACTTCGCCGCCCGGCACTCGATGAAACGCAGCTCGCGCGCATGGAAGAAGCGCGGAAAGATGCGATGGAAATGGCGCAAGAAGCGGATGCGCCGCCGAAAGCGCGAGCAGAAATTGCGCAAGCAGTAGCGATCTCACGCGCCGCGATGGCGGGGGAAAACTAGATACGACCCTGAGGGTTCCGCGACGCCAGGGGACGTAGGCTAACCCGGTAGACTGGCGGGCTCCAGTTATGGGTTTGACTGACAGAGGGTTTGCTGACTCCGTGATGAGTGACTGGAGCGAGGACCCTTACGATCCGGCAACGGGCGGGGTCGCTCCCCGCCTGGTGGAAACCCGCTGATCTGGGTTCAAATCCCAGCGTCCCCACTCTCGTCGTTTCGCTCGTCGGGCGAACGCGACTTCTCCGGATTCCGGGTGCCGACTACGGCGTGTTCTCGGGCTTCGATCGCACCTCGACCTCGCTCAAGAGGAGCTCGAGGTGTCCACAGCACTAACGAGGTCGGTCACGTCCTCGCTATAGTTCAATAGCTCGTTCGCGAGGTTGCGGATGTCCTGGAGCGTGTGGGTCTTCAGACACTCGAGTCCCGCGTTCCCCGAAATCCTGTCACGCGGCAGGTCTGGACTCTCCATCACGGTGTCCCATCCCTGGTGTCTGACGCCTGTCAGGCACGTGGGCGATGACCCCAGCCGCCATAAGATGGTTCTCTCAAAGGTCCAGAACTCGAAACCGGAACGGGAGGAACGCCTCGGCGTCGCACCATTTCCCGCATTGACGGCAGCCTTAAATCGGGTGTTCCATATGTCCGCCACGAGTCGGACGCGACCGAGCGGAGGCGTCTGCCACGTTGGGGTCGCGAATCGCCTCACCAGGCGATAGGGATGGGCGTCCTAGAGAACCTCCTCGATGGGGAATCGCGCCTCCTTCGGAAGGCGGAACGATCGACCGGAAAGGGCATTGCCTACTCGGAGCGCCGCGCGAAGTACCGTGCGCACCGTTCCATCTCGAAGGCGTACCGGATTCTGCAGCGGGGCCGCCCTCGGATCCACCGCCATGGCCTCGAGTTCGCCGCCGTATACGCGAACATCGCCCGCGGGTTCTACGGCCTCCACCACTACGACTCTGCGTGGGGAGCAGCGCGGGATGCGCTGACCCTTGACGCACGAAATCCGACGGCATTGGAAGTCCAAGGGCTCATCCAGCTCGAGCGTGGCGCGCCCTCCGACGCGCTCGTTTCCTTCGACAAGGCGCTTCGGTCCGCTCCGGTGGACCCTTCGCTTTGGGGGTACCGTGGCGACGCGGCCCTCGTCGCCGGCCGCAAGGACGAGGCGATCACGTCCTTTCGGAAGGTCGCGGACCTCGCGATGGACGACGTGGACAACTACGGGAAACTCCTCCGTCTGACGCCCCACGACGCGGAGATGTGGGTCCGCAAGGCGGAGGCCCATGTCCGCCGGAAGGAGGCCGAGGATGCGCTTCACGCCTTCGAGCGCGCGCTCCGGATTGACGGGAACCGGGTCGATGCTTGGACGGGGAAGGCGTTCGTCCACGAGTCGATCAAGCAATTTGACCGGGCCCTGCGGTGCCTCGACAAGGCCCTCGCGCTCGAGCCCCACAGCGCCGACCTCTGGTTCCAACGCGGACGGGTCCTCACGGGGGCCGGCTCCCTCGAAGAGGCCCTCCGAGCGTACGACTCGTCCCTCGAGTGCACCCCAGAAAACGTCCGGGCGTGGACGGCGCGGGGCGAACTCCTGATTACGCTGGGCCGGCCCGAAGAGGCCGTCCACTCTTTCGACACGGGCCTCCGATTCGATCGCGACAACGTCGATGTCCTCGATGGCAAGCGCCGCGC
>DATESQ010000040.1:0-28228 GCA_035283985.1 Thermoplasmata archaeon
TTATTCCCGTGCGGGTGAAAGCATAGCGCTCTTCAATGCCCCTATCACGCTTACGAACGGAAGAGCCGAGGTCGACGCCTGGCTCGCCAACGGTTTCAGTCTGAACTGGAACGAACGAGCGGGCTCTCGGCGCATTCACTACCTGGCGCTGAAAGGCGGCAATTATGTTGTAGGCGACCTGCTGACCCAGACATCGCTTACGACAATCGCGGAGACCGGCTTTGGGTTCTCGCCCAAAGGAACGCTCTTCGTTTCCCATAATAAGGCCCAGAGTTCGGCCGACACCGTCCAGGCGCACGACGAGCTTAGCGTTGGCGCGTTTAGCTCCACAACCGACCGCGGTGGACAATGTGTAATCGACGAGGACGCCGTGCAAACTTCTGATGTCGGGACCGCCGTAGAGCACGACGAACTGTACTGCAACCTTAGCACAGCGACGGCAATCGAAGGTCTCATGGATATTCAGAGCGTGGATTCCGATGGGTTCACGCTCGTGATGGACGATGCCGACCCCGCGCAATCGTTCGTCGGCTACCTCGCGTTTGGGGCCGACATCACCTACGACGTGTATCTCCAGATTTGGAACAAAGACACGGACGCCGTCAGCGCTACGATCGGCTCGTGCCTGGACGTGAGTGCAGAGGGCGACGACGTGCAATGCCTCGCTTCCGGCGTGGCCTCACAGACAATCGCCTCGAACGAGGTCGTCCGCATCCGAATCGTCCATTCGGGGTCCATCGGGACGATTAGCATCGACTACGACGATGCAGATTCGACAGGCGATTCACGCACGACCCTGCCGATTCCGGAGCTTCCCCACCTGATCATCCCGCTCACCACAACGCTCCTTGTTGTCATCGTTTCGATGAGATCGGCTTCGAGACATCGGGACAGACATCTCGATCGAAACCGATCGGGATCCCTTCGTTCGCGGACATCTGCGGCCCAGATCGATTCGGCTCTCGAGGATCCAGGGTCAGAGCGCAGGCAAGGTGGCCTCACAAGTAGTACAGTGGCTGACAGCGTTCCAGGCACCGGCGGCCGTTAAAGCGGCACGCTCCGTCGCCTACCACAAGGATAGGCGGCTCACGTACCTAGGTCGCCGGCACCAGCCCTCCTCGAAGGAGGGCAGGCTTCCCACAGGCTCGCGCACTGCAGTACCGCAGGGAACGTAGGCGGGCTTAACTTCCGGGTTCGGGATGGGACCGGGTGTATCCCCGTCGCTTTGGCCGTCAAACCACTGCTGGCCATCCGAGAGGCGAGGCCATATTTCAGGGTTTTCATCCGGACGCGAGGAAGCGACCAGCTCCCCTCCTGGGGGCCGCTGGCTCGTCCCGAGTGGGACGTGATTTCTTGCCAAGGTCGCACAAAGACGGCGCCGCTTCACGGGACGGGCAGCGCCGCCTGCATGAGGCCCATGATGGGGTTCCCGATGACAAACGAAACGACGTACGCGATCGCGAGCGGAACCAGGAACGGCAGCTGGGGGGTGACCCAGACCCTCGACACGCCGGCGACCTTCAGGTCTCGCGCAATCGCCGCGCGATCCTGTCGTTTTCGCGGAAACAGGATTCGAACGTGTTCCCCCTCAACTACCTGGTCCATGAACCACACAAACCTCGGAACCCGGTCGACCGGGACGGTGTATCCAAGAAACGCCTCCGGGATTTCCGCATCCCCCCGCGCGGCGTTGGACAGGAGAAGGGCGATCGGGACGATCACGAGGAGAAGAGCCGCATTGAGCAGGACGAGGAAAGCGAACGGGAACACGATCGTGAGGGCCTCCTGAATCCGGGGGCCGAGCGTCAGGAGCGGCAGCGCCGGGTCGAGCGAGGGATACATCGGGACGAGGGCGGCGATCGCGATCATCGCCTTCGCGTCCGCGCCACCTTTGATCAGGTGGGCCTGGTACATCCCGCGGAACACGAGCATCATCACCGCAGGGGTCAGGGTGACGACGAACGACCGGAGGCCGAGGGCATCGCCCACCTGGGAAAGCGTGACGATCGGGTACAGTGCCGCGACAAGGGCGATCCCGTACGCCGCGATCGTGGCGGGCGGGAACCGCCAGCCCGTCTCCGTTACGAAATCCTCGCCGAAGAACACGCCGTAGAACAGGACGACCGCGGGAACAAGCGCCAACGCGATAATCGCCTCGACGGCGTCGCGCACGAGCTCGTAGCCGAAAAGAATCAGCCCGACGGAACCCAAAAGGATCCACGCGCGATCGCGGACTTCGCGGGTCCGCCAGTCCGAACGTGCGGCGTACGTGAGCACGGCCGCGCCGAACACGAGGCGAAGCGTGTCGAGGAGGTCCACTACGCGTAATAAAATTCGGCCTTAAAAGATATTTATCGCTCCCGGCCGCGCGAGAGCACCTCGAGTGCACGGAGCGGTTTGGGGAATCGTGTTGGAAAGTCTATATACTCGAGACCAGAATCAGGCGCCGCATGACCACCTCGTGGAGGGCGTGCGCCTTTTCTCGACCGTCCCAAGAGGAGGACGCGTCCCGATGATAGAAGCCCGTCGGATGAAGGCGAAGGTCTGTCTCGTCGGCGAGCACGCCGTCGGCAAGACCTCCCTGATCCGGCGGTTCGTCCTCGACGAGTTCGACGACCGGTACATCGTGACCCTCGGGGCGAAGGTCTCAAAGAAGGAGCTCCGTCTCCAGACCCCGGACGGAAGCCCGATCCAGATCGACGTGACAATCTGGGACATCATGGGGTCGAAAGGGTTCCGCGAGCTCCTCCGGGAGGCGTATTTCCACGGGGCCCAGGGGGTCCTCGCGATCTGCGACATCACGCGGTACGACACCCTCGAGGACCTCGACTCCTGGGTCGAGTCCGTGTTCCGCACGGTCGGCGAGGTTCCCGTCGTGTTCGCCGTAAACAAGGCGGACCTTCGGGACCAGGCCGCATTCGGTGAAGAGCAGATCCGCAGCGCTACGGAGGGCTTCGACTCACCATTCTACTACACGTCCGCGAGGACGGGCGAAAACGTCGAGGCCCTCTTCCGGTCGCTCGCGGACGGCATCGCGCGGGGCAGCTCCGGGAAGTGACGTCACCGGGGTTCTGTCACAGGTCGGGTGATGAGCCCGTCTGAGACTCCACTCCGTTCGGCTCGGCCCGTGCGCCCTTCCCCGCAGGGTCGGGTCGCGGGGGGGCGTCACGGCGTCATGCCTGAGGACACCGAGGTGGAACCGTACACCCCTTGCCTTCTCTCGAAGGCGGTTGTCTCACGAAACACGAGGACCTCGTGTTCCGGCCCGCGTTCTCGTCGCATGCTCCCGTGGGGGCGACACACGCATGGCTCGGGCCTCTCCCGCGTTTCGGCGGGGGGAACGGGATGTTCTCCCAGTCGCCCGTCTGCACTTGAACCTGCCGAGGGGTCACCCGGAAGTGGACACGCGCATCACCCGCAAATAGAACAGAGCCCGTTACCGGAAAGGTCTTAGCGGGCGGGGTTCCGTCGCGGCCGCATGGCGGGGCCGGAACGCGACGCTGTCCGGATCCAAGTCACCCGGGACCTCGGGCTGTACGACATCGTGATGCTCGGCCTCGGGACGATGGTCGGAGCGGGGGTGTTCGTCCTCGTCGGGAGCGCCGCCCGGGTCGCGGGCGTCGCCACGATTCTCGGGATCGGGATGGCCGCCTTCGTCGTCGCCCTCAACGCGCTCGCGTACGCGGAGCTCGCGGGGTCCCGGCCCGACGTCGCGGGCGGCGGGTATGGATGGGTCCGGGAAGCCCTCCCGCCGCCTAGCGGGTTCCTCAGTGGCTGGTTCTCTTGGGCGGGCCACCTCGCCGCGGCCGCACTCTGCGCCGCGGGGATCGGCCTGTTCCTCGACTACGCCCTCGACGGCGCGAGCGTGAGCTTCCTCGGCCTCCCGCGAAACCTCGTCGTCGGAGGGATCCCGTTCAACGCATCCGAGAAGGCCCTCGCGCTGATTGCGTTCCTCGTCTTCGCGACCGCGGGCATCGTCGAGTTCGGCCCCCCGCGTCGCGGAATCTCCCCATTCCGGCTCATCAAGCTCGGCCTCATCGTCGCGTTCATCGCCGTCGCTGCAGTCGCCCTCCTCCGCGTCCCGGACCTCATGACGAAGTTCGGCTCGCCACTCTCCCCGGGGATCGTTCCCGGGATCACCCTCGCCGCCGGCATCTTCTTTGTCTCGTTCCAGGGGTTCGAGACAATCGCGCAGGCCGCGGGCCAGGTGAAGTGGCCCCACCGGACGATTCCCCTCGGGATCTTCGCGGCCCTCGGCCTGGCGACGCTCCTGTACCTCGGCTTTTACGTCGTCGTGCTCGGGAACGTCCCAATAAATCCCGCCGTGTGCGGGACCGCCTGGGAGTGCCTCGCCCACGGCCCGCGAGCGGCCCCAGAGCCAGAGCTCGGCGCCGTCCTCTCCGCGATCTCAATCGGCGGACCCTTTGCGATCCCCGCGATCCTCCTGTTCGCGACCGCAATCCTCGCGATGGCGTCCTCCCTTCATTCGAACCTCCGGGCGGGGGCCCGTGCGAGCTTTGCGATGGGGCGGGACCGTGCGCTCCCCGGTGTTCTCGGCACAGTCCACGAAAAGACTCGAATGCCGCGCGCCGCGATCGGAGCGGGGGCCGCGGTCGGCCTCGTGTTCCTGATCCCGTTCTCGATTGAGCAGATCGCGGCGATTGCAGGAATCTTCTTCCTCCTGCTCTACTCATTCGTGAACCTCTCCCTTGTGGTCCTCCGCCGACGCGGCCGCGCGGCGGTCCGTGGGTTCCGCGTCCCCTTCGTCCCCGTTCTCCCGGTCCTCACGGCAATCGTGAACCTCACGCTCGCGATCGACCTCTACGCGCTCCCCACCCTCTCGCCGGAGTTCGTCAGTCCCGGGCGTATCGCCTGGTTTGCGGTGGGCGCTTGGCTCGTCGTCGGGCTCATCTTTCACTATTTCGCGGGAGGACGCGCCGCGCTCACGGCGGTCGCGGGAAAACCTCGCGTGGAACTCATCGACGTCCTCAGCGCAACGCAGGACCGGTTCGACCCCGAGCGGTACCGCGTGTTTCTCCCCCTCCGCGAGTTCGACGACATCGACCTGACGGAGTTCGGCGCAATCGTCGCAAAGGCGCGAGACGGCGAGCTAAGCCTCCTGAACGTCGTCGAAATCCCCGCGAACCTCCCGCCGAAGGCGGTGAAGTTTCGCTACGTGGACGAGCGGATCCGTGGCCTCCAGAAGCTCGCCCGGATCGGCGAGCGGCGGGGCGTGGAGACTCGCGCAGTCGTGAAGCTCGGGAGCAAGGTGTACGAGATCATCCTCGACACTCTCCGCGAGGAGCGGGTGAACCTCCTCGTGATGGGCTGGCGGGGAGAGCGAATCGAGGGGGACCGTCGGATCCTCGGATCGAACATCGACTACCTTATCGAAAATGCGCCGTGCGATGTCGTCGTGTTCAAGACGAAGGGAATGCGGCACCCCCTCGACGGGATCGTCGTCCTCAGCTCACTCCTGTGGAGCGTCCGCGGCGTGGAGGATCTCGCTCTCATCCTCGCTGCGGAGAACGGCGCCCGGATCACGATCCTCAGCATCGTCGACGATGCCTCGAAGGTCGATGGAATTAAGGCGGACACGAACGAGTTCCTGGAGAAGGCACACCGAGCGGGCGTCGAGATCGATCAGAAGGTCGTGTACTCGGGGGCATACGAGTCGACGGCCCTCCGCGAAAGCGCGTCAGCGGACCTCCTCATCGTCCGAGCGAGCCCCCCGGGGGGGCTTCGGCGATACTCCCTCGGCCCTGTCGAGGACCGAATCGCGAAGCTCGCGAAGGTTCCCGTCCTGATCTTCCGGAAGGGCGCCGAGCCTTGATTCAAGCGGGCAACACGCCGGGGACGACGCCGGACCGCCGGAACGTTTCCTGCAAGTTGAACACGAGGTCGCTCTTGATCTGCTTCATCCGCTCCGGCTCCCGCGTGTACGCGAGGAGCTGGTACTGAATCGTCGACCCCGAGACATCCTTCCCGTAGACCTCCGGCGGGGGCGAATCGACGATTCCCTGGGTCTTCTTCGCGGCCTCGAGAAGAAGCTCGCGCACGCGGTCGTTCGGGACATCGAAGCTCACCGAGATGTCGAGGAACATCGCGTACGCCTGCGACCTGCTAAAGTTCACGATCGGCTCCTTCCGGACCCAGGAGTTGGGGAGGTTCACGAGCTCGCCTTTCAGCGTTCGGACCTGTGTCATCGTGAGGGAAATCCCAACGACATCGGAGACGAGATCGGTTCCAATCTTAATCCGGTCCCCGACGTCGAAGGCGTCCGTCATCATCAGGCCGATTCCCGCGACGGCCTCCTGGAGCGAACCCATCGCTGCGAGCGCCACGACGATCACGAGCGCGAGGAACCCGATGCCGAACACGAAGACCCGCGTCGGGTCGAGGATGAGGTTCAACAGGAGGAACAGTGCAGTAACGCCGATGATGAAGAACAGCGCGAAACGGGTCGCGGACTTGAACTGGTCGATTACCCGCGCGCTGAACTTCCGGCTCCGCAGTTTCAAGTCCTCGAAGATCGAGCTCGCGGCGCGGTCGACGATGAAGCCGAGGAGGAGCGCACCCGCGAGAATCGTTAGGACCGCGGACCACTGCTCCGTCCGGATCACCCCAGAGAGAAAGTCCTTCAAGGCGTAGTCCTCCGGAGGGAGGGCCTGGACGCCGCCGACGAATGCGGTGATCCCCGCAATCACGTAAATCACATACTTCAGCCCGAGCTCTGTGAACGCGAGCGCGCCCGACGGCGCCGGCTGCCGCGGCTTGGTCCGGAGTTCGCCCCGAAGAAACGCGGCAAAATGATGGAACACGCGGACGAACACGATCGCGACGAACAGGACGAACGCGACGAAGAGCGCGGCGGGAACGTGACGGATCACGGCCTCGAAGGCGGCGCGCGCCTCCGGCGCAGGGAACTGCAGGAGGAACAGTATCAGGACCACGGAGAGAACGACCCAGATGAGCGAGAGGAAGCGCTTCGTGAAGTCGAGAGTGTCCCGCCCGAACCACTTGCTGTCCTGCATCTTCAAGTACTGGAAGAACCGCGTCGTGTACGCGAGGAGCCACATCATCGCAGCGATCACAAGCCCGACGCCAAGGAGCGGCAGGACCCACTCCAAGAGGACATCGGTCCCTTGGAGGGCCGTGAGGTGCACGAGGTCAAAGACGGTCCACATTACATAAGCTTAATCGACCCGAGCGCCGGCCCGCCAACTTCATCTACGCTCTTCCCGTTCCGCGCGGGGCATGCACTTCCGCGCGCCCCGGCGCTTCTTCGCCATCCTCGCGGCCTCCGCGCTCGTCCTCATGGCAGTCGGCGTCGTGATCTCGAACGTCGGACTCCACCGAGAGTACATTCTGATGGCAACGACGACGAGCACGCGGGACACGGGACTCCTCTCCGTCCTCCTTCCCGCGTTCCGCGACGCGACGGGGATTGAGGTCCGCTACATCGCGGTCGGGACCGGCCAAGCCCTCGACGCGGGCCGCCGAGGCGACGTCGATATCGTCATCGTCCACGCGCCGATGCTCGAGATCCAGTTCCTCGCGGACGGCCAGGGGCTCTGTCGGAACCAGGTGATGTTCAACCGTTTCGTCATCGTCGGCCCGAGAGACGATCCTGCGAGCGTCGCGCAGGCCACCTCCGCCATCGATGCGTTCCGCCGGATCGCGGAGAACGAAAGCCTCTTCGAATCCCGCGCAGACAACTCCGGCACGCACACGAAGGAGCTCGAGCTGTGGGCCCTCGCCGGTCTTAGCGCGTCGACGTTCGGGTCGTGGTACGAGCGAACGAGCCAGGGGATGGCGGCCACGCTCACGATCTCGAACGAGCGGGACTCGTACACTCTGTCCGATGACGGCACGTGGTTCGCCCTCGAAGGCGCGTTACCCTTCCTGCGGCTCCTCTATTCGACGGACGAGCCTGTTCTTCAGAACGTGTATTCCGTGATCCCCGTAAACCCGGCGGTCCATTCGAACGTCGTTTTCGAGAAGGCCGTCGCGTTTGCGCGGTGGCTTATCGGACTTGACGCGCAGCGACTCATTGCGGAGTTCACGGTGAACGGGCACCCAATTTTCACTCCGGCTCCCGTCGGAGGTTGCTAGAGATGGCGGGCGACATCGTCGACATCACCCTCCTCTCTCTCTACGTCTCGAGCACATCGACGCTCGTTGCGACCGCAGTCGCGGTCCCGGTCGGCATCGCGCTCGGCCTTCGCGAGATCGGGAGCCAACGGCTCCTGAAGAACATCCTCTTCACGCTGTACGGCCTGCCGCCGGTCCTCGCGGGCCTCCTCGTGTTCCTCCTTGTATCCCGCGGCGGTCCCCTCGGGCCACTCGGCCTCCTTTTCACGCCTCTCGGGATGGTGATCGCCCAGGTCGTCGTCGTCACGCCAATCATCCTTGGGATTACGATGTCCGTCGTATCGACGGTCGAATCCCGCCTGAAAGAAACCGCGTTCGTCCTCGGCGCGGATGCCCATCAGCTCCGGGTTACGGTGATGCGCGAGGCCACGGCGGGAATCCTGACCGCTGTGATGGTCGGCTTCGGACGGGCGATTTCGGAGGTCGGCGCCGTGTTCATCGTGGGCCGTCATATCGAAGGACAGACCCAGGTCCTTACGACGACGATCATCACGGACATCGAGCAGGCCGCATACGGCCATGCAATCGCTGTCGGGATCATCCTCCTCGTGATCGCGGGGCTCGTGTACTCGCTCTTGTACCGGCTCCAGGAGAGGACACTCCAATGACGATGTCCGTCGAGGTCGAGGCCCTTCGCAAGTCGTTCGACCGCCGCAATGTCCTCGTCGACGTGGACCTCCACATTCCTCCCGGGGAGATCTTGGCGGTGATCGGCCCGAATGGGGCGGGGAAGACGACGTTGCTTCGGATCGTGGACTTTCTCCTACGTCCCGATGCAGGCGCGGTCCGGTACGACGGCCGCGACGGGCCCGCCGACCCCGAGGCGCGGCTTGCGCTGCGGCGGCGAATCAGCATGGTCGCGCAGAACCCGCGGCTCTTTCGGGGATCCGTATTCTACAGCGTGTCGTACGGCCTATGCGTGCGCGGCGTCGAACCCCCCGAGCTCCCCATTCGGACGCTCCAGGCCCTCGAGGCCGTAGGCCTTGTCGATCGACTCCACGCGCGAACGTCCGACCTCTCCGCGGGCGAGGCGCAGCGGGTCGCTTTTGCGCGCGCGGTTGTGTTCCGGCCGGACCTCCTCCTCCTCGACGAGTTCGCCGCGAACTTGGACCCTGCGAATGCGCGGATCCTCGAGGCGGCGGTGCTGGAGTACAACCGGTCGACGGGAACGACCGTGATCCTCGTGACCCACGACATGTTCCAGGCGAAGCGGCTCGCGAACCGCGTCGCGCTCCTGTACGAAGGGAGGATTATCGAATCCGGTTCCGTCATCGAGTTCTTCGACGAGCCGGGGGACCCGAGGACGCGGGCCTTCGTCCGCGGCGAGCTCGCTTACTAAAGAAGGGTGACCTCGGTCGTTTCTACGCCGCCGACACCGGGGATCTGTAGAAGGAGGGACTCGACCCGCTCCATCTCCCCCGCCGCGTCCTCGAGGATGACAATCGCCTCGACCGCGCGGAGGCCGTAGGCGACGGGCTTCACCTCGAGCTTCTTGAGGCGTTCTCGAAGGGAGTCACGAAGCTGCGACTGCACCGCGTCGAGGTCGACTTCGACCCCTTCCGGCATCACGCGAAACGTCACGGCGACCTTGCTCATCACACCACCGCTACGGGCCCTGGAACGCGCACTTCGGGCACCGGTACGCGACGGATTGATCGCGACAACGCGCGCACCGACCGATCGTCGCCTTGCCGCAGTTCGGGCAGGGGAACGCCGTCGTCCCGGGACCGAGAAGGGTCACGCCGCAGGAACTACACCGTCGCTCGTGTGCGAGCATGAGGATCGCTCAAAATCCCGAATCCTATATCAAGGTATGGCGGGGATCAGGGATCGTCGCTACCCAGAGCCGCTGATTCTTCTTCCGAACGAAACCGGAGACGTTCCTCTCCCGAGGAAGCACAAACTTTAACTAGAACATCGGAATAGGTTGGACTTCGCATGGACCGCTGCACCCCCCGCGGGCCCGTAGCTCAGCTAGGTTGGACGGCGGCGGAACAGAGGCGTCGTTCCTAGAAAGAGCATCTGGCTTTTAGCCCATCCGTTCTCGTTCTCGGGCGCGGAGGGGAGAGAAACCAGTTGGTCCGGGGTTCGAAAGCGCCTTGTTGCTCCGCGACAGGGCCCGAAAGTCCCCGCGGGCCCGTCCGGGTTCCGTGCGCACAACGGGAGAGGGCATAGGCGAGCTGGGAGGCGTCCCAAGGATGAAGTTCAACGTGCTCGAGCACAGGCTTGTCCCTGAACACCGATTATTGTCTCCGGAGGAGGCGCAGGAGATTCTCAAGCGACTCAAAGTTTCAATGGATCAGCTCCCGAAGATCAAGAAGAACGACCCCGTGATTCATGTTCTCGAGAAAATCCACGGTCCGATCACCGAAGGACGCATCATCAAAGTGACGCGCCTGTCGGAGACCGCGGGAGTCTTCGAGGCGTATCGCTTGGTCATCGGGAGGTAGAGCATGCGCGAACTTGTCGAGGCATTCTTCCGAGAGCGGTCCATCGTCAACCATCACATCGCGTCGTTCAACGATTTCCTGCCGACGATCGACAACCCGAGCTCGCGGATGCAGCGGATCGTCGATAACATGCGATACTCGCCGGAGGACGACCGCCGCGGGATCTTCAAGCTCGATGAGGACCGGACCGAGGGCGACATGATCGAGATCCGGATCGGCCGGAAACGGGACGACCGCTCGCGGGTCGACATCGACGCGAAGCCCACGATCTCTGTCGGGACGCCAATCGTCAAGGAGGCGAACGGTGCGACGCACCCCCTGACTCCGATGGAGGCGCGTCTCCGGAACTTGAACTACACGGCGCCGATCTACCTGGACTTCACCGTCATCGAGAACGGGATCGAGCGAGAGCCGGAACGGGTCCACATCGGGAACCTCCCGGTCATGGGGAAGTCGAAGAAGTGCGCGCTCCACAGGGAGAACCTCGAGATCGACGGAGAGCTCACGGAGGCGGAGTACCGCCTGAAACTGATCGAAATGGGCGAGGACCCGTTCGACCCCGGCGGTTACTTCATCATCGGCGGGACGGAGCGGGCGTTGATCTCGCTCGAGGATCTCGCGCCGAATCGTGTTCTCGTGGAGTACAACGAGCGGTATGGCCGGAAGGTCCCCGTTGCGAAAGTGTTCTCGCAGCGCGAGGGGTACCGAGCGCTCACGCTCGTGGAGATGAAGAAGGACGGGATGCTGATCGTGACGGTCCCGACCGCGTCGGGTCAGATTCCGCTCATTATCCTCATGAAGGCACTCGGGCTCGAGAAGGACGAGGAGATCTACAACGCGATCGTGTCCGTACCCGAGATGGCGAACATCGTGTACGCGAACATCGAGGAGGTCCAGAACAAGAAGCTGTACCCGCCGAACGGGATCTTCACGCGTGATGACGCCGTGAACTACCTCGAGAAGAAGTTCGCGACGGGGCAAGCGAAGGAGTACCGGACGAAGAAGGTCGAGGCGATCCTCGATCGCTCCCTGCTCCCTCACCTCGGCGACACCCGGGAGGACCGAATCAAGAAGGCCGTCTTCCTCGGCCGCGTCGCGCGGTCCGTCCTCGAGCTCCACCTCGGAAAGCGACGGGAGGACGACAAGGACCACTACGCGAACAAGCGGCTGAAGCTCGCGGGCGATCTTATGGAGGATCTGTTCCGCGTCGCGTTCGCGAACCTTGTGAAGGACCTGAAGTACCAGCTCGAGCGATCGTACGCGCGTCGGAAGGAGATCAAAATCAGCTCCGCGATCCGGCCGGACCTCCTCAGCCAGCGGCTACTCCACGCGCTCGCTACGGGCAACTGGGTCGGCGGCCGGGCGGGCGTGTCCCAGCTCCTCGACCGCACGTCGAACATGTCCGCGCTCAGCCACCTGCGACGGGTCACAAGCCCGCTCACGCGGTCCCAACCGCATTTCGAGGCCCGCGACCTCCATCCCACGCAGTGGGGCCGCCTCTGTCCGAACGAAACTCCGGAAGGCCAGAATTGCGGCCTCGTGAAGAACTGCGCGCTCGTGATCGACGTCTCCGAGGGGTTCCCGGAGGATGAGGTGAAACTCCTCCTCGCGGACCTCGGCACGCGGCAGGTCAAGGGTCAGACGACCTCGACGCGCGTTTACGTGAACGGAGACCTCGTCGGCCTCCACGAGGATCCGTTCCGGTTGATCACGGAGATCCGAGAGCGGCGCCGCTCCGGCCTCCTCAGCGCTGAGGTGAACGTCCACTACGACGAGAACATGAGTGAGGTCGTGATCAACTGCGACGAGGGCCGCATCCGGCGGCCGATGCTCGTCGTCAAGGACGGCCGCCTCGTCCTCACGCGGAAGCACCTCGAGGACCTGAAGATCGGGAAGTGGCGATTCAGCGACCTCGTCCGGAACGGCATCGTCGAGTGGATCGACGCAGAGGAAGAGGAGGACGCGTACATCGCCCTCTACCCGTACGAGGTCCCGCCGCGATGCAAGGAATGCAAAGAGCCGATTAGCCGGAATGACGCGGAGTGGATGAATCCCGGCGCGACGACGGACGTCGTCGACCTCCTGTGCAAGAAGTGCGGGAAGACGTTCACGGTGAAGTCCTCCGTCACGAAGGAGCACACGCACTGCGAGGTCGACCCTCTCGTGATCCTCGGCGTCGCCTCGGGCCTCGTGCCGTACCCCGAGCACAACTCGTCCCCGCGCGTCACGATGGGGGCGGGGATGGCAAAGCAGTCCCTCGGCCTCGCGGCGAGCAACTACCGGACCCGGCCCGACACGCGGAGCCACCTCCTGCACTGCCCACAGAAGCCGATCGTCCAGACGGAGTCGATGAAGTTCCTGTCGTTCAACGAGCGGCCCGCGGGCCAGAACTTCGTCGTCGCGGTGATGTCGTACCACGGGTATAACATGGAGGACGCGATCGTGATGAACCGGTCGTCGATCGACCGGGGCCTCGGTCGGTCCTCGTTCATGCGGACGTACCGGGCAGAGGAGCGGCGCTACCCAGGCGGCCAGGAGGACCATTTCGAAATCCCGTCGCCGGACGTTCGTGGCGCGCGGGCGGACCTAAGCTACGCGAACCTCACGCCGGACGACGGGCTCATCTCGCCCGAGGTCCAGATGACCGGCGGCGAAGTCCTGATCGGGAAGACGAGCCCGCCGCGGTTCCTCGAGGAGGAGACGGACTTCCTGACCCCGCAGAAGAGGCGGGAGACGTCCGTCACGGTCCGCCACGGGGAGTCCGGTTGGGTCGACTCCGTGATGCTCACGGAGAGCGAGAACGGCTCGAAGCTCGCGAAAGTGAAGGTCCGGGACCTGCGGACTCCGGAGCTTGGAGACAAGTTCGCCTCCCGCCACGGGCAGAAGGGCGTGATCGGCCTCATCGCCCCGCAGGAGGACTTGCCTTTCACTGCAGAGGGGATCGTGCCGGACCTCATCATCAACCCCCACGCGATCCCATCGCGGATGACGGTTGCGCACGTCCTCGAGACAATCGGCGGGAAGGTCGGCGCGCTCGAGGGGCGGTTCGTCGACGGAACGCCGTTCAGCGGGGAGCGCGAGGACGCACTTCGCACCGCGCTCGAGGCGGGCGGCTTCAAGTCGAACGGGAAAGAGATCCTCTACGATGGCCAGACGGGCCAGATGATCCCCGCAGAGATCTTCATCGGCGTGATCTACTACCAGAAGCTCCACCACATGGTGAGCGGGAAGCTCCACGTGCGGTCTCGTGGGCCCGTCCAAATCCTCACGCGGCAGCCGACGGAGGGCCGGTCTCGCCAAGGTGGTCTCCGTTTCGGGGAGATGGAGCGCGACTGCCTGATCGGCCATGGCGCGGCGATGGTGATCAAGGACCGCCTCCTCGACGAGTCCGATGGGACGATTCAGTACGTGTGCGGGAATGTGGAGTGCGGCCACTTCGCGATTAAGGACCGCAAGGGGATGCTCCGATGCCCCGTGTGCGACAACAACTCGAATATCTACCCGATCCAGACGTCGTACGCGTTCAAGCTCCTGCTCGATGAGATGCTGTCGCTTGGCGTCGCCATGCGACTCCAGCTGGAGGACTTGAAATGATGGGTGCGCGCGGGGTCACGAAGCGAATCCAAGCGATCCGGTTTGCCCTCCTCAGCCCGGACGAGATCCGGCGGATGTCGGCGACGAAGATCATCACCGCTGACACGTACGACGACGACGGCTTCCCGATCGACATGGGCCTCATGGACTCGCACCTCGGCGTGATCGAGCCCGGCCTGCGGTGCAAGACGTGCGGCGGAAAGGTCGACGACTGCCCCGGCCACTTCGGCCACATCGACCTCGCGATGCCCGTGATTCACGTCGGGTACGTGAAGGAGCTCAAGCGGCTCCTTCAGGCAACGTGCCGGCGCTGCGGGCGGCTCCTCCTCACGAAGCAGCAGGCGGAAGAGTTCCGCAGTGAAATGGAGCAGATGGAGGAGCTCGGCGGGGAGGCGGACATCCAGATTGTCACGAAGGAGACCGCGCGGGAGGCGACGAAACGCCAGCGGTGCCCGCACTGCGGCGAGGAACAGCAGCGGGTCACGCTCGACAAGCCGACGACGTTCCGCGAGAACGGACACAAGCTCACGCCGAAAGAGGTGCGAGAGCGCCTGGAGCGGATCCCGAACGAGGACCTCCGTGTCCTCGGGATCAACCCGGACGTCGCGCGTCCGGAGTGGATGGTCCTCACCGCGCTCCTCGTCCCGCCCGTCACAGTTCGCCCCTCGATCACGCTTGAGAGCGGCGACCGATCCGAGGACGACCTCACGCACAAGCTCGTCGACGTGCTCCGGATCAACCAGCGGCTTCGCGAGAACCGCGACGCGGGCGCGCCGCAGCTCATCGTCGAGGACCTGTGGGAGCTCCTGCAGTACCATATCACGACGTATTTCGACAATCAGACGAGCGGGATCCCCCCCGCCCGCCACCGATCCGGCCGTCCCCTGAAGACCCTCGTCCAGCGGCTGAAGGGGAAGGAGGGTCGGTTCCGGTCGAACCTGAGCGGGAAGCGCGTGAACTTCAGCGCGCGCACGGTGATCTCGCCGGACCCCGTACTCTCGATCAACGAGGTCGGCGTGCCCATCGAGGCCGCCCGCGAGCTCACCGTCCCGATCCACATCCAGGCGTACAACCTGGACATCGTGAAGGAGTGGGTGAAACGCGGCCCCGTCCCGCCGACGCCGGTCGGCGAGTTCTTCGTCCCCGGCGTGAACTACGTGATCCGGTCCGATGGCCGCCGCATCCGCGTGACGGAGAAGAACGCGGAGGCCGTCGCGGAGACCGTCGAAATCGGGTACATTGTCGAGCGGCAGCTCGTCGACGGGGATATCGTCCTCTTCAACCGGCAGCCCTCGCTCCACCGGATGTCGATGATGGCCCACGAGGTCCGCGTGATGCCCCATAAGACGTTCCGGTTCAATCTCGCCGTGTGCCCGCCGTACAACGCGGACTTCGACGGCGACGAAATGAACCTCCACGTCCTTCAAAGCGAGGAGGCGCGCGCGGAGGCCCGCGTCTTGATGCGGGTGCAGGAGCACATCCTGAGCCCGCGGTTCGGAGGGCCCGTGATCGGCGGGATCCACGACCACATCACGGGTGCGTTCCTCCTCACGTACAAGGACTCAAAGTTCACGAAGGAAGAGACCGAGTACATCCTGAGCAAGATCGGGGTCATGGAGCTCCCGCCGCCCGCGATCAAGAAGGGCGGCCAGGAGTCCTGGACGGGGAAGCAGATCTTCTCGATGATCCTCCCGAAGGACCTCAGCCTCACGTTCAAGGCCTCGATCGCCCCGAAGGGGCAGGTCGGCCTCAAGGAGCTGCGGGAAGAGGACGGGCTCGTCGTGGTGAAAAACGGCGAGCTCCTCAGCGGGACGATCGACGAGAACGCAATCGGGGCCATGAAAGGGAAGATCCTCGACAAAATCGCCCGCGACTACGGACCGGACGCGGCCCGGGAGCTCATCGACAAGGCCACGAAGATCGCAATCGGCGCGATCATGGTTCGCGGGTTCACAACGGGGATCGACGACGAGGACATCCCGGAGGAGGCGAAGAAACAGATCGCGGAGATCCTGCGGAAGGCGGTCGCAGACGTCGAATCGCTCGTCGAGGCGTACAAGCGCGGGGAACTCGAGCAGATGCCGGGCCGGTCCCTCGAGGAGACCCTCGAGGTCGACGCGATGAAGGCCCTCGGCCGCGCACGTGACCAGGCCGGCCAGATCGCGTCGAAGCACCTCGGAATGGAGAACTCCGCGGTCATCATGGCCCGCTCCGGGGCCCGCGGCTCGATGCTGAATCTCTCCCAGATGGCGGGTTGCATCGGACAGCAGGCCGTGCGAGGCGAGCGGCTCCAACGCGGTTACTGGAACCGGACCTTGCCGCACTTCCGCAAAGGGGACCTCGGCGCGGAGGCGAAGGGCTTTGTGAAGTCCTCCTACAAGTCGGGCCTGCATCCGACGGAGTACTTCTTCCACGCGATGGGCGGGCGCGAGGGTCTCGTTGACACCGCCGTCCGGACGTCTCGGTCTGGCTACATGCAACGCCGGCTCATCAACGCGCTCGAGGACCTAAAGGTAAAAGAGGACGGCACGGTCCGGAACACGGGAGACACGATTATCCAGTTCCAGTTCGGCGAGGACGGGATCGACCCTTCGCGGTCTGTCCAGGGCCACGCCGTCGACATCGACGACATCCTCCAGGAGGTCCTGGGAGAGGAGCCTTCCTGGCAGGAGCGCCTGAAGGAACAGGAGATGGCGTCGTACGGCCTCACGGAGAAAGACATGTACGTCGAAGTGAGCGAGGAAGAGGTCGAGATCGAAGAGGAGGAACCGGCCCCGGAGGAGTGAGGATGGCGCGGGCAGCGACGATTGAGGCGTTCCGGAAACGGGGCATCGCGAAGAAGACCGCGGAGCTCCTTGCGGACGCGGGCTTCACGCTTGAGACGCTTTCGAAAGCGAAGCCCGAGCGGCTGAAGAGGTTCCTTCCCGAGAAGGACGCGGCCCGCATCCTCCAGAAGCTCGGCGTGGCGCCCGTGGAGAAACCCGCGCCGAAGGCGAAGAAGACGGGGAAACCGAAGGCCGCGAAGTCGGGTGCGGAAGAGGAGAAGGAAGTCGAGGCACCGCCGAAAGTTCCCCAGAAGGCGCCGCCGTTCTCGAAGGGAGAAACGGAGATCGCCGATCTCTTGGAGGGGATGGGCCAGAGGCTCCCTCGCTCGATCGTGTCGAAGATTGCGGACAAGACCCTGGGCCTCAAGGTTACGAAGAAGAAGATGACGGAGCTTCTCCAAAGGGTCTGCGAGCGCTATGACGCGCACCGGATCGACCCGAATGAGTCTGCGGGAATCGTGTCCGCCCAATCGATTGGGGAACCGGGCACGCAAATGACGATGCGAACGTTCCACTATGCGGGCGTCGCGGAGATGAACGTCACCCTCGGCCTTCCGCGGCTCATCGAGATTGTCGATGCGCGGCGGGTGCCCTCGACCCCGATCATGGAGGTTCACATCAAGGAGGGGCCGAAGGACATCGAAAAGATGCGGAGGATCGCTCAGGAAATCGAGATGACGAACCTCGAGGACATCGCGGAGATTGAGACAGATCTCGTCAACATGCAGATCCTCATCTACCCGGACGAGAACCGAATGCGGGTACGCGGCGTCACGTATGCGGACCTTGAGGAGCGGCTGAAGAAGTTCGCGATGCCGAAGGAGATCCGCCGGTCGACGGGCTCCGGCTCCAAGACCGTGAAGGGCTTCTTCGCGGAGGCAGGAGAGCCGTCGTTTAAGAAGCTCCAACGGGTCCTCGAGACCGTGAAGTCGACGCGAATCAAGGGGATCGACGGGATCCGGCGGGCGATCATCCGTCGGCGCGGGGACCGATACGTAATCTACACGGAAGGATCGAACCTCGCGAAGGTCCTCGAACTCCCATACGCGGACCCGACGCAGACAACGACCAACTCGATCCAGGAAATCTTCGACGTCCTCGGCGTAGAGGCGGCCCGGAACGCGATCATCAAGGAAGCCAACGACACACTCCAGGAGCAGGGTCTCACCGTGGACCTGCGCCACATCATGCTCGTCGCGGACATGATGACGAACGACGGCGACGTGAAGGCGATTGGCCGCCACGGCATCTCCGGGCGGAAGTCGAGCGTCCTGGCGCGGGCCGCGTTCGAGATCACCGCGCACCACCTCCTCCACGCCGCGATCACGGGTGAGGTCGACAACCTCGATGGCGTCGCGGAGAATGTGATCGTCGGCCAGCCAGTGACCCTCGGCACGGGGGCCGTGAACCTCGTGTACCGCCCGCCGGGCCGGTCCGCGGTGCAATCCACGAAGGCGTCGACATGATCGACGAAGCGCGTGCATTGAAGCTCGCCGTGGATACGGGGAAGGTCATTCTCGGGGCGAAGCAGGCCCGGAAGGCCGTAGAAAAAAAGCTCGCCCGGATCCTCGTCGTCGCGGCGAACTGTCCAGACGAGGAACTCCGAAGCCTCGCGGGCGTGAAGGTCCACGTTTTTCCTGGCACGAATGCGGAACTTGGGGCCGCCTGCGGGAAACCGTTCTCGGTGTCCGCACTCGCGGTGGTCAACCCCGGGGAGTCGAACATCCTCTCGCTCTAGGAGTCCCGGATGGCGGAAGTCAGGTTCACGGAGGACACACTCCGGTACGCCTCACTTTTCCAGGACGTGACGCGGACGACGGTGATGGACTGCCTCAACACGCCGGACCGGATCATTTTCGTCGTGCGTCCCGGGGAGATCGGCCGCGCAATCGGGAAGCGGGGCGAGAATGTCGCTAAGCTCCGACGGCTTCTGAACCGGGACATCCTCGTCGTCGAGTTCTCCGCTGTTCCCGAGGAGTTCATCGCGAACATCTTTCGGAGCTATCAGGTCAAAAAGGTACAGATCGAGCAGCGGGGAACCGTGACCCATGCGACCGTCACCGTCGAGGCGACCCTCAAGGGCAAGGCCATCGGGCGCGGCGGACGGAACCTCCGAGTCGCGCGAGACCTGATCTCCCGACACTTCCCAATCGAAAGCGTGAGCGTCGCGTGATGCCCGGGAAATCCCGCGGAAACCTTTAACGCTGCGCGCATGAATCCGCGGTTACGCGCGAGGGCCGATGTCGGTTCTCGTAACGCACATTCCACACGCGGGATAAGGTCGGCGTGTGTAATCCCAACGGAGGCCCCTCGATTCCCCTCCAAGACCATTTCCAGGGATGGGAGCTCATCCACTTCGCGAGCAAAGCGAAGCGGTACGGGCTGCTCGACAACGATGCGCGCCTCGCGCTGTACGAGGCAGGCCGTCTCCGGATGCGGGGCGAATCGCTCAATCATCTCCTCCTTGGCCGCGTAGAGTCCGCCCTGTCGGCCTTGATCGACGCGGACCTTGGCGCGGCGGAGTGTGACCGCGGCGAATGCGACGCGTGCGGCCGCCTGGCGGTGCTCGGCCCCGAGTCAACGCCTCCACCCGTGCCGGCCGCCCCCGTCGTAGCCCTTGAAGAACCCGCTTCACCGATTTCACCCGACGTCGGCGCTCTTCTCACAATCTCGTACACGCCGGAGCGCATTCCCGAGCTGGCGTTCTCTCGGCGGGACGCCGAAGTCCTCGACAAGGTCCGTGGCGGGTTGGTCGAGAGCCCGTCGGCGTGGGCTCTGCACTACCAAGCGCGCCTCCTGGGCCTCCAGTCGGGGTTCGACCGCCTGCTCTGCCTCCCACTCCTGAGGGACGTGCGGCACTACGACTACCAGAAGAACACCGCGCTGAAGGTCCTGCGGGAGATGCGGGGCCGCGCCATCCTCGCGGACGAAGTCGGCCTCGGAAAGACGATCGAAGCGGGTATCATCCTCAAGGAGCTTTTGGTCCGCGGGCTCGCGAAAAAGGTCCTGATCCTCACGCCCGCCTCGCTCGCGACGCAGTGGCGGGAGGAGATGGAGCGGAAGTTCGGAATCGACTTCGAGATCGTGGACGAACTCGAGGACTGGGCCCGCCACGACCGCGTGATCTCCTCGATCGACACCGCGAAGCGGGACGTCCACAAGGAAGAGATTCAGAAGCTTTCGTATGACGTCGTCGTCGTCGATGAGGCGCACAAGCTGAAGAACCGGTACACGAAGAATTGGAAGCTCGTCGCGGCGATCCGGAAGAAATACATGCTCCTCCTGACGGCGACCCCCGTCCAGAACGACCTCGAGGAGCTGTTCAACCTCGTCACGCTCCTCCGCCCGGGCCAGCTCAGCTCTCCTGGCGGGTTCCGCCTGCGATTCGTCCGCCGGGGCGACCGTCGCGTGCCTGTGAATACGACGGAGCTCAAGCGCCTGCTGCGCGAGGTCATGATCCGGAACCGCCGCAGCAACGTGCTCGTTCTCCCGCCAAGGCGCGTCTTCCCCGCGGAAATGTCACTCTCGAAGGCGGAACGGAAGCTGTACGAGGAGGTGACGGCCTTCGTCCGTGCCCGGTATTCAGGCGATGGAGTTGCTTCCCGGAGCCTAAACAAGCTCGCCCTATTCGTGTTGCAGAAGGAGATGGGGAGCAGCACGTTCGCGGCTGCCGCGACTCTGCGGAAGATGAAAGACAGCCCGAACTTCCCGTACGAGGATCGTCTCGCCATCGGAGAACTCTATGAGAGTGCCGTGTCGATCCGGGAGAACGCGAAGGCGAAGGGGCTCCTCGAGCTCTTGAACCGGCTGGAGGGCAAAGCGATCGTCTTCACGCAATACCTCCGTACCCTCGAGCACCTCCGCTCCCTCCTCGAAGCGGACGGTCACACAATCTCCTTGTACCACGGCGGCCTCCCGCCATGGGAGAAGGACGCGAGCGTCCGCGCGTTCCAGGAACGGAATCGCGTGTTCCTGAGCACGGAAGCGGGCGGCGAGGGCCGGAACCTCCAATTCTGTAACACGGTCGTGAACTTCGATCTCCCGTGGAACCCGCTGAAGATCGAGCAGCGCATCGGCCGAGTTCACCGCCTTGGTCAGACCCGAGAGGTGTACATCGTGAACCTCTGGGCGAAGGACACCGTCGAGGAGTACGTGATCGAGCTCCTCGACAGGAAAATCAATATGTTCCACCTCGTTGTCGGCGAACTCGATCTCATCCTCGGGAACCTCGACCGCCCGAAGGCGTTCGAGGAGGTCCTCATGGACATCTGGACGATCCAGGACCTGGCCCGCCGGGAGGCGGAGCTGCAGGCGTTCGGCGAGGAGCTCCTCGCGGCCCGCACGCGGTACGAGTCCGTGAAGTTGTACGAGGAAGGACTCTTCGGGAGCGACCTCGCAGTAGAGGCCCCGCCATGAGTGACGCTTCGACGGACGAGTCGTTTGTCCGACGGTACCTCGAAATCCGTTCGACCGGCCTTCGCGAGGAGACGCCCGGGATCTTTCTCGCAACGATTCCGGAGACGTTACGGCCCGCGTTCGAGGGGGCGATCGCGCTCCGAATCGCGTTCGACCCTGCCGTCGCCGCCTCGGCTCCGAACGTTGAGATCGCCGTCGTCGGGAGTTACCTGATGGACCGTATCATCGAAGACGCGGTGCGGGGGGGTCTCCACGGCGTCGCGCGGATCGAGGCACTTTCCGCCCCGCCGGAATCGATCCTCGCAAGGTCGTTCCGCCCACGGAACGCAACTCTCAACGTTGACGCGACCCAGCCGACGTCGGTCCCACACATCCTGTTCAACTTCCGCGTCCGGTTGACAACGGATGAGCGAATCGAACGCCTCGAGTCCGTCCTCATCGACACGCGGTCGGCATCGGAACGACACACCGCACCAATCGTCTTCGGAGAGGGAGTGCAGGTTTCGGCGAATGGAATTGCTGCCGTCCAAGAAGTCGAGGCTCACTACCGTGCCGCGTGTCGCGCGCTCGAAGCTCGCATCGAAGCGGATGTCGGAACCTTCCAGGGACAGGCCCACACTCTGCTCGAGGAGGATCGACGGCGAATCAAGGAATACTTCGACCGGTCAATCCACGAACTCTCTGAATCGAAGGCGGGGAACGCGCAGGATGAAATGCGCGCCCTGGAGCTCGAGCGGAAGCGACGGCTCGAGGAATCTGAAGAGAAGTACCGCTTCGTGGGGGAAATCGAGCTCTGCAATGTCCGGACGGTCCTCCTCGACGTCACGGCCGCATCCCTGGCGATTTCACACCGTGGTGCGCGCAAGGTCTTGTCCATCGAATACGACCCCCTCGGTAATGGCTTGGAGCCCGTCGCGTGCGAAGTCTGCGGCGCGCGAACCCCGGAGCCCGTGCTGTGCTTCGGTGGTCATCTCGCGGGCGAGGAGTGCGTCCAAGGCTGTGTCTTCTGCGACCAGGTGCACTGCCAGCAGTGCATTTCCACGAAGGGGGCGATCGCGACGTGTGGCGCCTGCGGTCGCGGGGTCTGTCCCGATCACGTTGAGGTCGACGCTCTGAGCCGCCGTCCGTATTGCCCCGATCACATCCATTCCTGCGCAATCTGCAGTCGCACCGTCGGCCCCGAGTACGTGCGGACGTGCAGAACGTGCGAGCAGGCGTACTGCGTCGTGTGTGTCTCCGCGCCGTCGGATCAGTGCCTGACGTGCCGGAGCCTCGATATCGCGGGGATCGACGATCCCTCCGTCGCGGCGGTCCAAGGATTGGACCCCGCGCTCGCTCGCGTCGCAAGGTGGCGTCGTGGGTCGAACCACAGGTACACGATTGTCGTGGCGAAGGGGCTCATCTGGAGTCAGCTCTTCGTGCTCGCGGCGCAGGGCGCCGTCCTCGTGCGCAAGAAGGTCCTCGGCATCTAGGCGAGCGGGGTTCGCTCCACCTCGATCGGGTCCGCGGTTGGGAACTCCTCGACGATGTGGCACGGTCGACCGAGTCGCGACGACAGCCCCTCGAGGACCCACGCCGCGACTTCCACACGCCCCCGTTCCGGGACGACGGCGAGAAGGTCCGCGGGGACGTGGTAGCGTCTCCGTAGGGTTGTGGCGATCGCGTCGAGGTCGTCCCCTTCGATGACGCCCTTCACGACGGTGCCGTCCTCCGTAATGAAATCGAGTGGGCGCGCGAGCGTCTCCGCCCGCCGCTTCATCCGCTCGCGAAGCTGGAATCCGTCCTTGTACCCGCTCGTGCAGTAGTGAACGGTAATCCTCCAGGAACGACGGAGGAGTTCGTCGGCGGCCGCGTCCGCGCCCTTCACGCCGAAAGCGAGCTCGGCCTTCGGCTCGTAGCCATGGCGAACCATCCGCGCGTAGTTCGCATCGGAGAACTCGAGCTCGTTCAAGTTCACGAAGCTCATGTCCTCCGCCTCCGCCCACTCAAGGAGCTTCGCGAGATCGCTGGCGCGGTCGGGGAGCAATGGAACCTCAAGGCCGACCGTGATCCCGAGGGACTTCGCAAGGCGGGAGGCCTTGGGATAGGGGGTGGTCGCGACGCGGGACCAGAGGCCGGCCGGCACGTGGAAGCGAATTTCGTCGAGGCCCGCGGCCCCGAGCTTCCGGATCTTCTCCGGGTCCGGCGTCATCGTGTAGAGGTGGGTATGGAACTGCGGGCCGAATTCCTGCTTCAGAAGGCGGATGTAGTGGCAAGTCCGATCCACGACGTCGAGCGGGTCGCCGCCCGTGATTCCGGCGCCGCTCGCGCGCATCGCGCGCGCCTCCTCGATTACGTCCGTGTCGCTGGTGACGCGTCGCTCGTTCGCGAAGATCACGTCTTTGTACATCTTCTCCTCCGACACGGGGCAGTAGAAGCAGTGGAACGAGCAGAGTCCCGTCACGAAGAGGACCATCTTCGCTCCCTCTGTGCATTGGCGACAACCGACGGGGAGGACGCCGCGAATCAACGATCCGCAGGGCCGCGCCGTGATCTGCATGGGTTCCAGACCATTGGCGCCGGGCATATAAGACTGATGCGGCCGACGCGCTACACGGGGCGCTTGCAGGTCGAGCAGACGAGGCGGCACTCGTTCTTGCACTCGAGGCACAGGCCGTGGAGGAACTTCTCCCGAACGGGCGCGTGGTGGCAATCGCTCACGACGGAGACCATGTGCCCGCAGTAGTCACAGAGGTGCTGTATCGGCCGGCGGCTCGTTACATACCGCTGGTACGCCATGAGTGCAAGGAGGATCAGGACCAAGAGCCCGAGAATCCCGGCAACGACGAGACATGTGAGTGCCGTCTCTTGGAGGGGGACGAGCGGCAGAACCTCGGGCATGCGCAGACATCCCGGAGGGTTGTCTTAAATCTTGGCGGGCGACGGTGGCAATCCTCTTAGCCCTCCCGTCGATGCACAGCGCCATGCGCGCGGAGGAGATCCGGCGGGAGCTCCAGCGGCTCGGAATCCGTGCGAGCAAGGGCCTCGGCCAGCACTTCCTCATCGACGAGCGGATCGCACACCGCCAGGTCGAGTTCGCATCGATCCAACCGAATGAGATCGTCTTCGAAGTGGGTCCCGGGCTCGGCATCCTCACTCGCCTTCTCGCGAAACGGGCGCGGCGCGTCATCGCGATCGAGAAAGACCGCCGGCTCGCGGAGGCGCTCGTGTCGATCGGGGACAATCTCGAGATCCTCCGCGGCGACGCGCTCGAAATCCCCTGGCCTCGATTTGACGTGATGGTTTCGAACCTTCCGTACAACATCTCATCGCCAGTCGTCTTTCGCCTTCTCGATCATCCAGCCGATCGAGCGGTCTTGATGTTCCAGCGGGAGTTCGCAGATCGGATGGTCGCGAAGGTGGGGACGAAGGCGTATTCCCGCCTCACCGTCGGCGTCTATCACCGTGCGGAGTGCGGCCTGATCGCGAGGGTGCCGCGATCCGCATTCCACCCGGTTCCCGGGGTCGACTCTGCAATCGTCCGCCTCGTGCGCCGGGCGCCGCCGTACCGTGTGCGAGACGATCCAACCTTCCACAGGGTCGTCGATGCTTGTTTCGGGCACCGCCGCAAGACCATCGCAAACGCGCTTGACCTCGCGTGGCCGCAATTCGCGAAGGATCGAAAGGCGTGGCGATCAGAACTACGCGAGCTCCCGTTCGGCGAGCGTCGCGGCGAAACGCTCACCCCAGAGGAGTTCGCGAAACTCGCGAACGAAATCGTTCGAGCAAAAGGTTAATTGCCGTTCCGCAAATACGCAGCTCCCTTCTAGGAGCGCCGCATGGTTCGAAGGAAGGAACAGTCCGAGCTCGAGCTCGCGGAGATCAAGCTCGAGACCCTCGTTGAGAAGCGAAACGCCCTGAACGCGGACGCGGCCGTCTTCCGCGAGGAGCGCGATCTCCTCAACGCGCAGCGGAGAGAGATCATAGACCATGTCCGCGAGATCCGGGCTAGGCGGGGGGCGGCACTCGACGAGTTGCGGGCGCACAAGGCTCGGCGCGACGATCTGCAGAAGAAGGCGAAGGAGCTCATTGAGCTGAAGCGCAGAACTCGGTCGAAAGTTCAGACGTCTATCCGCGCGGACCTCGATCGGGTTCGCCGGGAAGTCCGGCAGCTCGAGATGAGCCAACAGACATCATCGCTCAAGCTCGAGGAGGAGAATGATCTCCTCGATGAGATCCGCGCGAAGCTGCGAGACCTGAAGGACCTTGAGGCCCTCCATTCGGAGCAGGACCGCATCGCGCGCGAAGTCAACGACATCGACGCATCCATCACGGAGATGTTCCGCGAAGCGGACAAGAATCACGAGCAGGTTGTGCGGCTCAGCACGGAAGGGAGGGCGAAACGGGAGGAGATCGCAGCACTGATGACCCAGGTCACGTCGATCACCGCGGAGGCTGACAAGAAGCACGAAGAATACCTCAAGATCCGAAACCGGGCGGACGAGTTTCACGAGAAGGCCGTCGAGATGCGAACGCGAGTGCTCGCGACTCGTGAGGCCTACCGCGCGGAGAACCGTGAGGCTCGCAACATGATCCGGCAGCAGAACCTGTCCGTGCAGAGAGAATTGCTCGACGAGCGGAAGCTCGACAGCGCCGCGGAGGAGGCCCTCCGCCTTCTGCTCGCGAAGGGACGTGTGGAGATCAAGGGATGAAAGCGGTCGTGCTGGCGGGGGGCGAGGGGACGCGGCTGAAGCCCCTCACGTTCCGGAGGCCGAAGCCCCTGATCCCGATCGCGGGCCGACCGTGTATCGATTTCGTCCTCCGCTCCCTGATCGCATCGGGATTTCGAGAAATCGTGATCACGACCGCATACATGTCCGACCGACTGATCAAGACCGTCGCGGATGGACTCGACTACAACGCGTCGATCCTCTACTCGTTCGAAGGGACTCCCGCGGGCACCGCTGGCGCTGTGCGGCGCGTCGCGAACTTCATCGGGGAAACCTTCGTCGTTGCGATGGGCGACGTCCTCGCGGACGTCGACTTCCGGGCGATGTACGACTTTCATCGCGAGCGCGGCGGCGTAGCGACGATTGCTCTGACCCGGGTCACGGACCCGACCCAGTACGGCATCGCCGCGATCGACAGCCGTGGACGGATCGTCAAGTTCCGGGAGAAGCCCACGAAGGAAGAGGCGTTCTCCGATCTCGCGAACGCGGGGATATACGTCCTGGAGCCCGAGGTCCTCGAGTTCATCCCGCCGGATCAGCCGTTCGATTTCGCGAAGGACGTCTTCCCGAAGCTCCTTTCGAAGGGGCTCCCGGTGTACGGGAGACTGCTGGATGGATTCTGGAACGACATCGGGCGACCGAGGGACTTGTGGCGGGCGAGCATGGAGGTCGTCCGCAGGGAGGGGAGGGAGATGTCGATCCCGGGCGTCGACACATCGGGCCCGCTCATCATCCAGCCGGGGGCCGAGGTCGGGCGGGGGGCGATCCTTCGAGGTCCTGTGTTCCTCGGCCGCGGCGCGAAAATCGGCAAGGGGTGCACGGTGAGCAACGCGTGCATTTACGAGGACACGACCCTGGAGCCCGGCGCGAGGGTCACGAACAGCGTCGTCCTCGAGCGGAGTCGCGTCGGCGCGCGGAGCGAGATCATCGACAGCGTCGTCTCGACGAACTGCACGATCGAGGCGGATTGCCGGCTCACCGCGAGCCTCATCGGAGACGACATGACGGTTACCGCGAGCTCCCGACTCGAGAACGCGACGGTTTCTCCGCCACCCGAATAAGCCGATTACCCGACGCCTGGCCGCTTCGCGACGACGAGCCCTGCCTTCACGACGGTTTCCACGGGGTTGCCACTGATCCGATAGCCCAGATGACCGTACGTGTTGAAGTCGAGGACGAGGAGGTCCCCGGACTTTCCGGGCTCGAGGCTTCCGACCTGTTCGCCGAGGCCGATTGCGAACGCAGCATTGACCGTCGCTGCGGAAATCGCCTCCTCCGGGTACATTCCGAGGCGGTGCGTCGCAAGCGCGAGAACGAACGGCATCGACTCGTTCAACGACGCGGGACTGCAGTCCGTGCCGAGGGCCACGGGCACACCGAGGTCGAGGATTTGGCGAGCGTCCGCGTAAGGAATCCCGGACGCGAGCGACGCTCCGGGTAGGAGGACGCCAACGACGCCACGGTCCGCCATCGCGCGGAGCCCTGCATCCGACGCATGCACGAGGTGGTCTGCGGAAACCGCGCCGATATCCGCGGCGAGGGCCGCTCCCCCGGAATCGCTCAGCTCGTCAGCGTGGACTTTCGAAGCGAGGCCGTGGGCCTTCGCAGTCGCAAGGATGCGACGCGCCTGCGCGGCCGAGAAGTATCCGTCCTCGACCCAGACGTCGCAGAACCTCGCGCTCGAATGGTCCGCCACTGCTCGGATCATGACATCCACGACGAGGTCTACATATGCGTCCGTCCGACCTGAGAATTCGGTCGGAATCGCGTGGGCGCCGAGAAACGTGGGAACGATTCCCATCGGATGCGAACGAGAGAGCTCCTGAATCGCCTGCAGGATTGCGAGCTCGGATTCGACCGTGAGACCGTAGCCGCTCTTCACCTCGGCGGTCGTCGTTCCGAACCTCAGCATCCCATCGAGACGCATGCGGGTCGCGGCAAGAAGTTCAGCCTTCGGCGCCGCGCGCGTATCCGCGACGGTCTTCAGAATCCCGCCGCCACGCGCCGCGATCTCGCGGTATGTGAGCCCCGCCACCTTCATCGCAACCTCTTCGTGGCGGGAGCCCGCGAAGGCCACGTG
>DATESQ010000041.1:0-19806 GCA_035283985.1 Thermoplasmata archaeon
CGACCTTTAAGAGGACGGGCCCGTTCGGCAGGTCGTGAAAATCGTCAGCATCGTCGGAGCTCGGCCGCAGTTCATCAAGGCCGCCGCCGTGAGCCGCGTCCTCCGACGCCGCGACACGGAGATCCTCGTTCACACGGGCCAGCATTACGACGAATCAATGAGCGACGTATTTTTCCAGGCCCTCGAGATCCCGCTCCCCGACTACAACCTAGAGGTCGGATCCGGAAGCCACGCCCGCCAGACCGGCGAGATGCTCGTCCGGATCGAGGAGGTCCTTGCGTCTGTGAGGCCCGACGCCGTCCTCGTGTACGGGGACACGAACTCGACCCTCGCGGGCGGGCTCGCCGCCTCGAAACTCCACATCCCTGTCGGCCACGTGGAGGCTGGGCTTCGGAGCTTTAATCGGACGATGCCGGAGGAGCTGAACCGGGTCGTCGCGGACCACTTATCGAACCTCTTGTTCTGCCCGACGCAGACGGCCGTCGACAATCTGCATCGCGAGGGGGTCGTGAAGGGCGTCCACCTCGTCGGGGACGTAATGTACGATGTCGCGCTGACGCACGCGCAACAGGCGCGGAAGCGGGACATCGTCTCCCGTCTAGGGTTGACCCCGCAAGGCTACGTCCTCGCGACCGTCCATCGGCCCGCGAATGTCGATGACCGGGAGACCCTCGGATCGATTCTAAAGGCGTTTTCAGAGTGCGGGGAGATCGTCGTGTTTCCCGTTCACCCGCGAACGAGAAAGAACCTGACCCAGATCAACCTCGATCGCGGACTCCCCAAGAGCGTCCGCCTCCTGGAGCCCGTTGACTACCTCGACTTCCTCGCCCTTGTCATCTCTGCGAAAAAAGTCGCGACGGACAGCGGGGGGGTCCAGAAGGAGGCGTACTTCTTCGGGATACCGTGCGTCACGCTCCGGGACGAGACGGAGTGGATGGAAACCGTCGAGGACGGGTGGAACGCGGTCGTCGGCACGCAGACCGCAGACATCGTCGACGCGATCCGGAACTTCAATCCGCAGGGGACGAAGTCGAAGTCGTTCGGCGACGGCCACGCGGCCGAGAAGATCGTGAAGCTACTCGAATCGCTGGCGTAGGCGCAAGACATCGAGCGTTTCGAAGAACAGCGTCTTACTCCCGACCTTCATCGTCTCGAAATGCAACTCCGCGAACTTGCGTGCCTCCGTGTTGTGCCGGCTGAGGAGGAGATAGGCTCGCCCGCCGGGCGCGAGGACGCGGGGGAGTTCCGCGAGGAACCGGACGGCGATCTCGTTCCCAGAAGCCCCGCCATGCCACGCCCGTTCAAGCTCGTCCGTAGGGCGTCCCGCAAGGTATGGCGGGTTCAATGCAACGATGTCGAACGGCCCTCGGACGGCGCTCATGAGATCGCATCGGACGACGACCAGCGCCAGGTGATTGGCCAGCGCGTTCGAGCGCGCGAGCTTCACGGCCTCTGGATTCGCATCCGTGGCCGAGGCCTCCGTCAAGGCGGCCGCATGGAGCGCGATGATCCCGGTTCCCGTCCCGACCTCGAGGAACCGCTCGCCCGGTTCCACGGAGATCGCCTGGAGCAAGAGGAATGTGTCGTCGCTCGGCCGATACACTTCGGACGACTCTTCGATCGTGATTTTCGGATTCCGGCGCACCGTCGAGCCATTGCGACGCGATGGATTTAACCGTTGGCGGCGTTGCGGGCGCGGATGGAGCCTCTCGCGGCCGTGGCGGCTCTCTCGATCCCCGTCGCCCTCCTTTACTCATGGTGGCGGAAGGCACCAATCACCCTGACTCTCGCCGTCGCGATGCTCGTCACATTCATCCTTGGATACATCGCCGCACGGAGCTCACCAGCGGGCGGGGAGGACTTCCTCCTTAGCCTCGCGGTGTTCCGCATCGGTCCGGTCCACTCGGAACCCTGGACGTATGTCACGATGATGTTCATCCACGCCGACCTCACGCACCTCCTGTTCAACCTCCTCTTCCTCATCTTCCTCGGCCCGATGCTCGAGGAACGGATCGGCCCGTTCCGCTGGGGGGTTCTCTTCCTCGCCGGGGGCGTGTTTGCGACGGTCGTTTTCGAACTCCTGCGGTACCAGTCTCCCGTGTACGTCCTCCTGGGAGCTTCGGGCGCCCTCAGCGCAGTCTTCGGCGCCTTCGGCCGGCTCTACCCCTGGGTCCGGATTCGCCTCTTCGTTCCCTTCCCGCTGCCGCTGCTGCCTGTGCTCTACTACGTTATCGGATTCGTCGTCCTCGAGTTCTTTCTCGCGCTTGTCTTCCGCGGATCCGGGATTGCCTGGGAAGCGCATGTCGCGGGCCTCGTCTTCGGGTTCGCGACGGCGCCGATCGTGATGCGGATCCCCGACCGGACGCGAGTTCTCGCGGTGCGCGACTTCTCGGGGCTCAGGCCGCTGGTGATGGGCCGAGATCTCGAGGAGATCTACGATCACCTGTCGCGGGAGTCCCTCCGGGAGGCCCAGGAGGCGTGGCTCGAGAAGTTCGCGCGTAAGGCGAAATGTCCCCAGTGCGGACTCCCGCTCAACTGGAGCCGAGGTTCGTTGCGCTCCGACTGTGGATGGAAGCTCAAGGTCGGATAGCCCGGAGTGGCGGGAGCGCAAACGATTTCGCCCGCGGTGACATCCCGATCTCTCGTGGCGGCTCCGAGCGCCCTGGTTCTGAAGTGCGAAGCGTGCGGCGAGGAAGGTCCGCACCGGGTCCTCAAGGGCCGCCTCTCGGGGAAGGGTGATGTCGTCTTCGAGGGCGTCGTGAAGTGCTCCGCGTGCGGGTCCGTCCGGAACGTCTCGATGCGCGAATCGAAGCCGATCGAAATCCCGCTCATCGTGAGCTGGATGGAGAAGTCCGTCAGGCAATCCATCGAAATGGCCCCTGACGAAATTGTTGCGGTGGGGTCCGAACTGTTTCTCGTGGACGGAAGTGCCCGGGTCACCTCGATTGAGTCGAAGGGGCGCCGTGTTCCCGAGGCGAAGGCCTCCGAGATCGACGCGATCTGGGTGAAGCGCTCGGACAAGGTCTGGGTTTCATTCTCCGTGAACATGGGGAACCGGACCGTCTCCCGCAAGATCCTCGCGGCCCCGGATGAGGAGTTCCTCGTGAAGGATATCGTCGATGTCGGGCGGGAGCGAGTTCTCGTCCATCATATCCGGACGACGCATCGGACAATCCACCAAGGCACCGCAACCGCGGACGAGATCGTCCGGATTTACGGAACAATCGTCCGAGAGCGAACCTCGCATTGAGAGTGCCGCTTCATCTTCACAGGATCCGGACTTCCGGGAAGGCTCATTACGCAGGGAGCGTTCGACCCCCCGTGATTACCCTCGTCGGTGTGGGCCATGTCTTCGATCTCCGGGACAGGATTCGCAAGGTGATCGAGGACCGGCGGCCTGCAGTCGTCGGCGTCGAACTAGACTCCTTTCGCTACCAGGCGCTTCTCGCGCGAACGCCGAAGGGCCCGCCCTTGGGGATCTACGCGTTCATCGCGTATGTCCAGCGCCGAATCGCGCGGGAGTACGGGACCGAGGTCGGCGGCGAGATGGAGGCAGCTGCCCGAGCTGCGCAGGACGTCGGCGCGACGCTCGCGTTCATCGATCTCGACTCGCGGGTCGTCCTCGCCCGCCTTTTGAACGCGATGTCGTTCGGGGAAAAGGTCCGCTTCGCGCTGTCCGTCTTCGGCGGTCTCTTCATCGGACGCAAGCAGGTCGAACGGGAGCTCGCCAAGTTCGATCAGAACCAGCAAACCTATTTCGATGAACTCGCCCGCCACTTCCCTGCGGTCAAGCGGGTGCTCCTCGACGAGAGGAACGACCACATGGCCCGCGCGCTCCGCGGCTTGGAGGCAAAGCACGGCTCCGTTCTCGCCGTCGTCGGCGAGGGGCATGTCGATGGCCTGCGAACCCTGCTCTCAGACCGTCCTCTCGAGCTCATCCGGCTCCGCGATCTCCGGACCGCGCCCGCAACGGGGAACGCCACCGCGACGATCTCCTTTCGCTCATAAGGCCCGGATTCGAAGGCCCCACGCGAATCCTTAAGGCGGGCTCGGGAATCGTCGTGCGATGGCCGCGCCTCCCAAGGGGACGAGGGGAGACGCCGCGACAATCACGTGGCTGCGGGAGCGGTTCCGGGCGTATTATCGGGACGCGAAGATCGACCTCCCGCCACGGTACGCGCGGCGCGAATACGGCTTCATGTTCTGGGAGGCAGGAATGATGCAGCGCCATCAGGCGTTCAAGAGTGCTGACGTCCTGCGGGACTTCCTCGTTCGTCGCACGCCGATGCACGTGTACTATTCGAGCGCGTACTACGAGAGTCCAGGCGCGCCAACGATGGAGGAGAAGAGCTGGCTCGGCGCGGACCTCATCTTCGACCTCGATGCGGACCACATCGAGCGCGTGAAGGGAATGCCATACGAGCGGATGCTCGAAGAGGTGAAGTCCGAGATCATCAAGATCGTGGACCAGTACCTGCTCCGGGACTTCGGGTTCGACGCGAGCGCGATCCTCATCACGTTCAGCGGCGGGCGCGGCTACCACATTCACGTCCGCGACCCCCGCGTGTGGGAACTCCAGAGCCATGAGCGCCGGGAGATCGTCGACTACATCACGGGGACGGAGCTCGATGCGGAGGCCCTCTTCCGCCGGGAGCCGATCGACCTGAAACAGTGGAAGGACAAGGCTACCGTGAAGTACCGCCATCGGATGCCGAGCCCGGAAGAACCGGGATGGCCCGGGCGCCTGGCACAAGGGATCGTCGCGGCCGTCGAACGCCTCGAGTCCCTGCCGAAAGAGGACGCGACCGAGAAGCTCGCGACACTTGGCGCCATCCCGACGAAGATGGCGAGAGACATGTACGATGCACTCTTCGCGGGTCGCGCCGGGAGTCGCGGTATCGAGCGCCTTCGTCGAGGAGACATCGACGTCTTCCCCTCGGAAAAGTTCCTCGATCCATTTCGCAAGGTCTTCGTGCCACCCGCCGTAGACCTCGGGAAGCGCGAGACGGACGAGCCGGTAACGTCCGACATCAAGCGGCTCATCCGCATGCCGCACACGTTGCACGGGAAAACGGGGCTCGCGGTGATCCCGTTGGGGCGCGACACAATCGAGGACTTCGTGCCCCTCCGCGATGCAGTCCCAAAGACGTGGACAGAGAAACCAGTCCGCGTCCAACTTCGAACTGGAATCAGTATCGCGATACGGGACGAAACCTTTAACCTAAAGGAGGGGGTGATTCAAGTTCCTGAATACCTAGCCGTCTTCCTGGCGTGCCGAGGGATCGCGTCGGTGGCGGCGTAGGGGAAAACGGATGGACGCGAGCTACCGGAACCGGCTCGTAGGAGGGTATAGACTCCTTCGAGTCCGGAACATTAAGGCGTGGACCCACGCCGCCCTCATTCTCGCGACCGCGGCCCTCGTCGCTTTCTCCCTCTATTCCGGCGGCGCGACGCTAAAGCCGCTCTACATCCCGCTGGAGGCCCTCCTCCCTCCGGTCCTCGTGATGATCCTCATTGGTTCGATTCTCGAGATGTTCTTCCGCACCCTAGAAATTCGCTTCGCGAGCCACGAGGGGCAGAAGTTTTTGATGGTCATGAACACGATGAGCCGGATCAGCATCGTGATTATTGTCTGCGGCCTTCTCGTCGCCATTCTGCTCTTTCCGCCCGCGCATCGGATGATTAGCGGGCCGGAAACGACGGACCTGGAACTCCTCGTCCTCTCGCGTCAGACCTCGGGACCGCCGTTACGCGTTGACTCGGCAGACCCCCTTGGCGGGGTGCGCTACCCGAACCTCCTCGTCCAGATTTCGTCGGGGCGGGGCCTCCAGGTCATCATGGAGAAGGACGGTCTCACCCTCGATCCCGAGACGATTACGAACGGGGGCCTAACGGAAATCCCTCTGGACCGGACGGGGGTCCACACGTACATCATCACGTTCTACAATCCGACCCTCGAACCCGTCACGTTCACGTATGCGCTCCGGCGCGTCGTCCTTCCCTCCCTGTCCAGTGTCGTCCCCGGCTTCGCGATCGCCCTCATGATTGCCTGTGCCGTGTTCTTCTTCTACCTGCAGCCGCTGCGAACGAAGTCCCAGAAAGCATCGATTTTCTCCACGGAGTCCGCGGACGTTGTAGCCCCGGGAGAACGGCTGTATGCAGAATACCAGCGCCCGTCCCACTCCCGGATCACGCCTGCGGGCCTCGCCCCCGGGGGAGACCACCCGCAGGAAGCGCCGATCACGCCCGCTCCCTTCGTTAATGCGTCGCCATCCGTGCCCAGGGCGACCCCGATTGCGGTCGAGGTGCCGATTCCCGCAGAACCCCGTCCCGAGACGCCCATCGAAGCCGTCCCGGAGGACCTCTTCGCCCAAGGCGCGAACCTCTACACAGGTGGCGACTACTATGGCGCGATCGCCAAGTTCGATGAAATCCTCCAAACGCAGCCCCGCGTCCCGATCGTCCTCAACGCGAAGGGCAACGCGTTGTTGAAGCTCGGCCGCGTGCAGGGCGCCCTTGCAATCTTCGAGGAGGTCCTCGGGATCAACGCGTCGGACCAAACCGCGATTATCGGGAAGTCGGACGCCCTCGCGCAGGAGAAGCGGTGGCGCGACGTCCTCGATCTCATCGACGAAGCCCTCGTCGCACGGCCCGGAGATCCCGCGATGCTCGATCGGAAGGGAGACGCGCTCCTCGCGTTGTATCGCCGCCAGGAGGCGCAGATCGCGTTCGAGGCGGCGCTCGCTCGGAAACCGGGGGACCCCGCCCTCCTCGCGAAGCTGGACCAGGCTATGGTCGACGTCGCGACCCTCCAGAGCCGCGCGCTCATCGCGAGTGCGTCCGGCAACGTCGAGGAGTCCGTGCACCTCCTAGACCAAGTCCTCAAGCTTGAGCCGGAGAACGTGAACGCCCTCGTTGCGAAGGCGACCGCGCTGCGCCGGGCGGGTCGACTCGATGACGCCGTGGAGTGCTTGGACCGCGCAATTGCCCTGAAGCCGGACCACGGCGGGGCGCTCCTCACTCGGGGCCGGATCCTCGAGGACCGCGGCATGCTCGACGACGCCCTCGACACGTACGACCGGCTCGTCGAGCTCGGCCCGACGGACACGGACGCCTGGGTCGCCCAGGGGAACGTCCTCGTGAAGATGGGCCGTTCGGAGGACGCGCTCCGATCGTACAAGGAAGCCCTCAAGATCTCCCCGGACGACGAGGACCTCCGAGCCCGCTTGGGCGGCCTCGATTCCGCCCGGGCGCAGCACGACCAGTTAATCCGGGAGTTGCTCCAGATCAAGGGCATCGGCCCCGCGCGGGCGAAAGCCTTGCAGGACACCGGCTTCGTGACGCAGGACGACTTCCGAAAGGCGACAGAGGACGACCTCCTGAAAGTCCACGGAATCACGCGCAAAGTCGCCGCGGACATCCTCGCGCATTTCCGAGGGCAGGTCGCGCTGGACGCCGAGTAAGGTAGCAATCCGGCTCGCAACCTTAAAGTAAGACCCGCCTCTCTTGGCCGTTCCTATGAAGGTCTTTCGGGTCGAAGGCACGTTCCGCATGGGGCCGTCCATCCAGACATTCTCGAAGGAGGTCGCGGCGGAGGATGAGTCTGCGGCGCGGGAGGTCGTCTACGGCGACCTCGGCAGCAAGCACCGCGCTCCGAGGCGGGTGATCTGGATCTCGACGGTCACGGAGGTGCCTCTCACCGATGTCGTCGATTCCCTCGCACGGATGAAGGCAGGTGCAGCGGAATGACCGTGAGCGAGACGGAGCTCCGGCGCGCCCTCAGCATCCTCGACCAATACCGCGCGCAGTTCGACGCCCTCCAGCGCCAGCAGGAACTCCTGACGCTCTCCCTGGAAGAGTTGGTGCGCGCCCGGGAGACGATGTCCCGCTACCAGCAGGCGGGGAAGGGTGCGCCGATCCTCGTGCCGATCGGCGGGAACACGTTCCTGTTCGGGCAGATCGCGGACGAGGAACGGACGATCATCGGCATCGGGGCCGACCTCCTCATCGAGGAGACGATCCCCGCGGCGGTCGAGCGCCTCGAAGGCCGAGTCAAGAGCCTCCAGGAGGCGATTGGGGGCCTCGCGCAGCGAATTGCGGAGCTCGACACACGCGTTCGGGCCCAGACGGACTTCGTCCAGGGCGTCTACGAGCAGCTCGCGGAGCGAGAGGGCGAGAAGGGAGCCTGAGCGGAGACGAATGTTCCGGTTCCTGCGCGAGAAGCTCCTGGGCTGGACGAAAAAGGCCGAGCCCCAGGTCGAGGCCGTCTTCGGGGAGAGCGGGAAGAAGGTCGACGAGCGGAAGATGGAGGAGATCCTCTATGACCTCGAGATCGCTCTCCTCGAGAGCGACGTCGCGTTCCCCGTCGCGAAGGAGATTGTCGACACCCTCGCGGAGGACCTCCAAGGGAAGCGGATCGTCCGTGGGGTCGAGCTCGAACGCGCGATCGAAGCTGCACTCCGGTCGGCCGTTGAGAAGGCGCTCTCCGCAAAGCCGATGGACTTCATCGGGTTCGTCGAGACCGCGCCGAAGCCCGTCGTCGTGATGTTCGTCGGCGTAAACGGGACCGGAAAGACGACGGTGATTGCGAAGCTCGCGGACATGCTCCAGAAGCGGGGGAAGACCGTCGTCGTTGCGGCGGCGGACACGTTCCGCGCGGGGGCGATCGAGCAACTTGAGGTCCACGCGCAGCGGCTTGGTTTGAAGCTGATCAAGCACCAGGCCGGCGCGGACCCCGCCGCGGTCGCTTACGATGCGGTCGAGCACGCGCAGACCCGAGGGCGGGACGTCGTCCTGATTGACACCGCGGGACGGATGCAGACGAACCAGAACCTCATGGACCAGATGAAGAAGATCAAGCGGGTCGCGAATCCGCACATGATCATCTTCGTCGGGGACGCTTTGGCAGGGAACGACGCGGTCGAGCAGGCGAAGCAGTTCAACGAGGCCGTTGGCGTCGATGCCGCGATCCTCTGCAAGATCGACGCGGACGCCAAAGGAGGAGCCGCGCTCTCGATCGCGCATACGATCGGGAAGCCGATCCTGTTCGTCGGCACGGGCCAAGCGTACGGAGACCTTGTCCCCTTCGACGCGAAGTGGATGATTGACCGCCTATTCCTGACCGGGGCCGAAGCCTAGATCCCGCGACGGCGCGGAACCCAGCCGAAGCGTTTTCGGAAGAGCCACACCATGTTCGCGGTCGCGTCCCGGAAACTCCGAATCTTCCGGTCTCCGACGCGGGTCCGGTACACAATTGGAATCTCGCGGAACCGGAGGCCTTTCAAGATCGTCTCGAGCTTCAACTCCTCCGAGAAGGCCATGCCATCGTGGAGGAGTTCGAACCGGTCAAGGATCGCTCGGCGGAACGCCCACATCCCGCTCTGGCTGTCCCGGATTGGGAAGCCATAGAGGAAGCGGAACGCAGCCGTGAGCATCTGGTTCCCGAGCTGATGCATCCCGTTCATGGCGCCTTCCGTGAGTCCGGAAAGCCGCTCTCCGCTGACGAAGTCCGCTTCTCCGGTCTCGAGGATTCGTATGAAGTCGGGGATCCGGTCGGCTGGATACGTGAGGTCCGCGTCGAGCGTCACGATGATCTCGCCTTGCGCCGCCGCGAATCCGGTCTTGTAGGCCCGGCCGTAGCCCCGCCGCGGTTCCGGGATGATCCGCGCGCCTCTTTCCCTCGCGATGTTCACGGTTCGGTCGATCGAGGTCGTGTCAACGACGAGGATTTCGTACGGTCCGTAGTCGCGGAGGGCCGCATGGACGGCGTCGAGGACGGACCCGATCGAGGCCTCCTCATTCACCGTGGGGATGAGAACCGACACGCGAGGCCTCATGGCCATCGGCGGCGCATTCGAGGGAGCGCCTTAAGGGTATCGCGGGCATCGTTCACGCCGTCGTGTGTGCGCGCCCGAAGAACTTGTAGCCAACGTAACCGATGAGCGCGACGACGAGACGAATCATGGACCACACGGTGACCTGGCGCCGAAACATCTCGATTGGGCGGTATCGCGACCAGAGGGCTCCATGCTTCACGGTGAGCTGCTTCCGGCCCGCGCCGTTCCAGAGGGCTTGGCGGAGGAAGTCGTACACGGAGTCCCGCGTGCGATGGTAGACAATCGCTTCCGGAACGTACTGGATCCGATGCCCAGCGTCAACCGCCCGGAGGTTCATGTCGATGTCTTCGGCCGTGACGAACCAAGGATCGAACCCGCCAGCGGCCGAGAACCCGTCGCGCGTGTAGGCAAGGTTGGACGTTGGAAACGTAACGTCGGACCCGTGGTGGATAAGCTCGACCCGCTCGAGCTCCTCGAAAGGCCGGTATCCGATCTGGATTGTCTTCCCCGCCACGACCGTCGAGGATTGCAGCGCCTCGCGGAGGCTCTTGATCCAGAACGGATTCGCGATGCAGTCGCCGTCCGTGAATGCGACCGCTCCGCCCTTCGCGAGCCGTACACCAAAGTTTCGTGACTCGCCGCGCGTGCCGCCATGACGGATGAGCCGAACAAAATCGTATCTCGTCGCATACTGCTCGACGATCGGGCACGTGCGGTCCGTGCTTCCCGAGTCCACGATGAGAACTTCAATCGGTGGCTCTTGCGTCACGACGCTGTCGAGGAGATCGCGAATGTTCTTCTCCTCATTCCGAACGGTCACAACGACGCTGATCAACACCTGGCACGCGTAAGGGAGGCCCCGTTATCTTCCTTTCGCGGAATTCTATAACGCCTTCGCTATGTTTATAACGCGCCCACCCATCGGACGCGCGCGATGGGTCGCATCGTCACGATCATTGGGACCCGCCCGGAAATCATCAAGATGGCGCCGGTCGTGAAAGCCCTCGACACCCTCTCCCATGACCACGTTCTCGTTCACAGCGGGCAGCACTACGACCTGATGATGGACCGGATTTTCTTCAAGGACATGAAGCTCCGGCAGCCGGACTTCCAGTTCGAACTCAAGGCGAAGCCCCCGCACCTCCAAGTCGCGAACACAATCCGCGGCGCCGCCGTCGTGATGAAGAACGTCGACCTCGTGATTGTCCACGGCGACACGAACACGACACTGGCGGGCGCGCTTCTCGGGCACAAGCTCGGCCTTCCTGTCGCGCACATCGAAGCGGGGATCCGGTCGTTCGACAAGACGATGCCGGAGGAAGTAAATCGGCTCCTCACGGACCAGGTGTCGCAGCTCCTCTTTCCGCCGACATCGATCGCCAAGAAGAACCTCGAAAACGAGAACATCCGCACGGGCCTCCACGTCGTCGGAAACAGCGTGATCGATGCGCTGAAGCAGAACCTTCGGATCGCGCGCCGTTCGAAGATCCTCCGGAAGCTCGGGCTGAAGCGCCGCGGGTATGCCGTCCTCACATTCCACCGCGCGGAGAACGTCGACCGGGCCGTCCGGCTGCGGAGGGTCCTCGTAGCGATGCGGGAGTTCGCCTCCCGGGAGGGAATGGATGTTGTCTTCCCAATCCACCCCCGAACGGAGAAGATGGCGAGGCGGTACGGCTTACGCTCCGTCATCTATCCGGACTCCGGGTTCCGCGTGATCCCGCCTACGGGGTACCTCGACATGCTCGAGCTCGAGCGGAACGCCGCTCTTGTCTTCACGGACTCCGGTGGCCTTCAGGAAGAGTCGTGCTTCTTCCGCGTCCCCTGCGTGACACTCAGGGAGAACACGGAGCGACCGGAGACGCTCAAGATTGGCGCGAATGTCTTGGCGGGGACGGACCCGAAGCGGATCCTGAGGGCCGCGGAGAATCAGCTTGCCGCGAAGCGCAATTGGCCGAACCCGTACGGCGACGGCACGACGGGCCGGCGAATCGCCCGGATCGTCGACGGCTTCGTCGGGTGACGGAATGTCCCGGCGCGTGCTCTTCCTGCGGTCGAAGAGCCCCGCAGGGATCGAGCCGAGAATCGACAAGGAGGCGCGCGCGCTCGCAAACGCGGGCTACGACGTAACAGTCCTCCTCTGGGACCGTGCCCTCGAACATCTGAAATCGGAGGTGCGGGACGGATACCGAATCGAGCGCATCCGAATGCGCGCATCCTACGGCGGCCCCGACCTTGCCGTTCGTCTGCCGCTGTGGTGGCTTCGGTCCTTCCTGCAGATCGCCCGGGAGCGACCGGACGTCGTTCACGCGATCGACTTCGACTCCGCGATTCCCGCCGTGTTCTCGAAGCAGATTGTCGGCCACCGACTCGTGTACGACATCTTCGACTTCTACGCGGACATGATCGCTCTTCCGCTCTCCTCGGGCGTTCGCGCATTTCTCGCCCGCAGAGAGCGACGCGCGATTCTCGCGGCAGATCTTGTCATCCTTGCGGATCTCGCCCGCCAAGGCCAGCTCGGCGATGCACGACCCGCGAGGATCATTGAAGTGATGAACGTCCCGGAGGAGCGGCCCGTTTCGCGGAAGAAGGCGACGGAGTTTCTCGTGTTCTATGGCGGGATGATCGCTCGAGACCGTGGGCTTGCGGACCTTGTGGCGGTGTGCGAGGATAGCGGCGCGAAACTCCTCGTGGCAGGCCATGGCCCAGACGAGGCGACGCTCCTTCCGCTCATCGAATCGTCCCCCGTCGCACGATACGCGGGCAACGTCTCATACGAGGAGGTCCTCGAATCGACCGCGACGGCGGACGTCATCGTCGCCCTCTACGACCCCGCAATCCCCGGAAATCGCCTCGCGTCCCCGAACAAGCTCTTCGAGGCGATGATGTTCGCGAAACCCGTGATCGTGAGCGACGACACGCGGATGGCGGAGGTCGTCCGGCAGGAGGGCTGTGGGATCATTGTCCGGTTCGGCGACCGCCGCGCCCTCCAGGCAGCCCTCGAGCGGCTCATGCTCTCACCCTCCGAGGCGGCTGCGATGGGATCCCGAGGCCGCGCCGCGTACGAGGCAAAATACACGTGGGGGGCGATGGAAGACCGGCTTCTGAAGGCGTACGCCGAGCTGTGAGCGATGCGCGTTCATCACGTGGCCCCGCACTTCTACCCCGACGTGGGCGGGGTCGAGACGCAGGTCCTTCGGCTCGCGGAGTCCCTCTTGAGCCGCGGCCACGAAGTCGTCGTCCACACCTCCCGACGCTCCCAGGGCGGACAACCGCTACCGCAGCGCGACACGCTCGGCGCGATCGAAATCCGACGGTACGCCCCTGCGTTCCGCCTTGGATACTACACGACATTGTTTCGCCCTCAGATTGAGCGCGCCGATATCGTTCATCTCCACGGATACAGCCACGTCGCGAACGACTGGACCGCCCGCAACGTACGGGGTCGTACCCCGATTGTGTTCTCCCTCCACCATGGCGTCGCGCAACCCCCGCCAAATCTCATCACCCGAATGAAACGCGCTCTCTACGATCCATTCGTAGGAATGCCGATCCTGCGAACCGTGCAGGCAATCGTCGCGGCGTCGGAGGTCGATCGGGCATGGCTCGACCGCCGTGGGCTCCCCCTCAATCGGATTCATGTGATCCCCACGGGCCTTGGGGAGGAGACGTTCGCTCCCGGCGATCCGAGACGCGTCCGCGATCGGCTGGAACTCGGGCGGTACATCCTGTTCGTGGGCCGCCTCCACCGAGAGAAGTCCTTGGATCATCTCCTTCGAGCGGGCGCCGCGTTGCGGGAGCGTGACGTGTCCCTCGTCTTGGCGGGACCGGATGCCGGAGCTCGACGCGGCCTCGAGGCGCTCGCCGCGTCTCTTGGCCTTGGCGATCGGATTCGCTTCCTCGGGTCCGTCGACGAGTCCACAAAGCGTGACCTCCTCGCAGGATGCGAGTGCCTCGTTCTCCCGAGCTTCTACGAAGCACAGGGAATCACAATTCTCGAGGCCTGGGCGCAAGGCCGGCCCGTCGTGGCGTCCCAGGTCGGAGGGATTCCGTACCTCGTTCGTGACGGGACGGACGGCCTCCTCTATCGATGGGGGGACACCGCGACTCTCGCTGACCACCTGAGGAAGCTGCTCGGGGACCGTTCGTTGGCGGATGCGATGGGGCGGGCAGGTCGTGAGAAGGCCCTTGGGGAGTTCCGCTGGAATCGCATCGCCCCGCGGTTCGAGGAGATCTACGAACACGTCGAAGCATCGCAGACCTAGCAACGATTAAGTGAGGCCGCGCGGGTGCGGGCGCGATGCGCGTGTGCGTCGTCCTCCATACGGACCTGTACGAGCCGTGGCCCGTGGTCCGCGCGAAGCGGGAGGTCGACGTCCTCCGCCGCCTCGGGCGCGACGTCGTCGTCGTGTCGTGGATCAAGGACGAGAGCACGCCGTGGCCGATCCACGAGGTCCGCGACGGGGTGAGAATCCGGCGGGTCAAGTTCGCCCCGCCCAAGGGAGGAATCGCCCGTGCTATGGGGTACCGTCGGATTTCGAAGATGTTTGCCCGGGAGATCGCCGCGACAAAGCCGAACGCGATTCTCTGCCACGACCTCGAGATGCTCTGGGCCGCCGTCATGGCGGGGCGCTCCCTCCGCGTCCCAATCCTGTATCACTCCCACGAGGATTGGCCGGCGATGGTCTCCGAGCGGAGCCCGATGGAGGCCCGCGTCTTCGCCCGCCTCGAGCGGAAGCTCGTCCGGTTCGTCGACCACATCTACACCGTGGGGGAAGAGCTCGCCGCAAAGTACCGGGGATGGGGCAGGCCCGTAACGGTCCAGTACGGCTCGAAGTCAATCACGGAGATGCCGCGGCTCATGGACCAGGAGAAGTCAGAAATCCGTCGGGACTTCGGGTTCGCGAACGGCGATGTTCTCGTCGGCATCGCCGGATCCCTCGGGCGTGACGAAGCCCTGCCCGCGATCCTCGAGGCGATCGCGGGGTTGCCCGAGCGCGTGAAGCTCTTCGTCGTCGGCGGCCTGCCGGGCAAGGTGGAGGCGGCGAAGAGGGTCGTCACCGAGGGGGACATCGCGGGCCGGGTCGCGTTCACAGGACCCCTCCCGACGCCGATGTACCTCCGCCATGCCGCCGTACTCGACCTCGGCCTCGCGCTGTTCGAGCCGACGAGCGCGAACCAGCTCTACGTCGTCCCGCTCAAGCTGTTCGACTACATGGGACTCGGGATCCCCGTCGTCGTGAGCGATTTCCCCTCGATGCGCCAAATCGTCGACGATTGCGGAATCGGCACGACGGCGGACCCCCGCAGCGCCGAGTCGATTGCGGCCGCAATCCGATCGCTCGTGGAGGATTCCGCGAAACGCCGGGCGATGTCCGTGGCCGCCCTCCGGTGTTTCGAGACGACGTACTCCTGGGAGCGCCAGGAGGAAGTTCTTCTCAGGTCCCATCCGGTGTTCCGGCCCGCGTGACCCCCGGCCGAGGGCAACCTATTTACAGCCCAAGGAGGGATGCGCCGCCGCTATGGCCGAGATCGAGAACGTCCCCGTGGAGAACCCCGAGCACCTGAACGTGATCATCGGCCAGACCCACTTCATCAAGACGGCGGAGGACCTTTACGAGGCGATCGCGAACAGCGTACCGCAGGCAAAGTTCGGCGTCGCGTTCTGCGAGGCGAGCGGGCCCTGTCTCGTGCGGGCCGAAGGGAACGACGCTGCGTTGAAGGACCTTGCGGCCCGGAACGCGCTGAAAATCGGCGCCGGACACTCATTCGTCGTGTTCCTGAAGGATGCGTATCCGATCAACGTCCTCCGCGCGATCCGAGACGTCCCCGAAATCGTCACGATCTTCTGTGCGACCGCGAACGCTGCCGACGTCCTCGTCGCCTCGAACGTCCGGGGACGCGGAATCGTCGGCGTGATCGACGGCGAGTCGGCGAGGGACATCGAGACGGACGCGGACCGGAAGGAGCGGCTCTCGCTCCTCCGAAAGATCGGCTACAAGTTGGGCTGAGATGTCCCGAATGATCGGTGCCGTGAGCCGGCGACCGTTCCCGCCGAAGATCCTGGTCGCGTTCCGGGCCCTGGCGGAGAGTGGGAAGACCCCGAAGGACTTCGGATGCCCTCAGCCGGACCCAAAGCCTGGCCATCCCGACGGATGGGGGATCGCGTGCCTCGGGGAGGCGGAAGAGGTCTACCGGCGCGGCGCGCTAAAGGCGACCGCGGATCCCGCGTACGAGGACGCTGTGAAGGCGGTTGCGCGAATGGCGAACCCGCCGTTCTTGCTCCTCGCTCACCTCCGACGCTCTCCGCGGCGGGACGAGATCCGGACGGAGTTCTCCCATCCGTTCCGAAGGGAGACCGCGAACCGCCTCGCATTTTTCGGGCACGACGGCGCCGTCGAGGGACATGGGGTGCGGAACGGGCGAACCGATTCGATCGCCCTGTTCGATCGGGTCGTCGAAGGCCTCGGGCTCGCCGAGACGGACCACGCGGAGTTTAAGCGCGCCGTCGCGGCCGCGAAGGAATCGTTCGACCGCGAGTTCCCACGGAAGGCCTCGTCGTACACCTTCCTGATGATCGATGGCGACCGGATCGTCGCGCATCGGGACGCGCGGACGTGCGTCCCGTACTACTCGCTTCACGAGACACACCAGGACGAGGTCGCGATCGTGTGCTCCGAGGTCCTCGGAGGCTTCGAGGGACGTTGGCGGCTCCTCCGGAACGGCGAGTTCCTCGAGCTCCCCGTTCCACGGTGAACCCCCTCGGATTTTGTGTCATGAAACCGGTCGCGTGACATATTCTTGCACGCTCGTCTCGAGCGGCCCGCAAGGTTTATAAGAACCTCGACTCTCGGATGGGTGTCCCTTCTCACAATGGGAGGAGTCGTCTTGGGAGGAGTGTTATGAAGGAGATCGAGGTCATGACCACGTGCCCGGAGTGCCGGTCCGAGCACCTGATTCGGGACTACGAGCGCGCGGAGATTGTCTGTGAATCGTGTGGCCTCGTCCTTGATGATTTCATCATCGACGAGGGTCCGGACTGGAGGGCCTTCGACACCGAGCAGCGTGAATCCCGGGAGCGCGCAGGCCCGCCATCCAGCGTGATGAGCCACGATAAGGGTCTCTCGACCTCGATCGGGTGGCGGAACAAGGATGCGTACGGGCGCCAGATTCCGCACAAGTCCCGAGCGCAAATTTACCGCCTTCGGAAGTGGCAGCACCGAATCCGCACGTCGAAGAGCGGCGAGCGCTCCCTCGCGCAGGGCCTCACCGAGATCAATACGATGGCCTCGAAAATGGGGCTTCCCCGCCATGTACGGGAGAGTGCCGCTGTTCTCTATCGCAAGGCATCGCTCCACAACCTCGTCCGAGGACGCTCGATCGACGAGGTCGTCGCCGCGACCCTCTACGCGGCGTGCCGCCAGTGCGGCGTCCCGAGGACTCTCGACGAGATCGCCGGGAAGACACCCGTAGACCGGAAATCGATCGGCCGGACGTACCGGACCTTGGTGCGGGAGCTCGGCCTGAAGCTCCTGCCGCAGAGCCCGCGGGACTACATCGCGCGATTCTGCAACCGACTCGGGCTCGACATGGACGTCCTGCGGAAGGCGAAGGAGATCCTCGACCAGGTCGAGAAGGACGAGCTCGCGAGCGGCGTCGCCCCGAGCGGCGTGGCGGCGGCGGTGATTTACATCGCCGCGATGTTGTCGAACAAGCCCTGCACGCAGAAGGAGGTCGCCGAGGTCGCGGGCGTCACTGAGGTCACGATCCGGAACCGCTACAAGCGGATCTCGAAGGCGATCGGCCTCAAGGAAACCGCGGCATAGGCCGGGAACCCGGCTCCAGGGAGAATGCCGAGGACTGAGCGTTCCATGGCGAAGACCCGCACAAAGGCCGCGAAGAAGGCCAAGGCGGCGCCGAAGCCTTCCCATGCGAAGAAGGCCGACGAGGAAACCCCCTCGACGAAGATCGAGAAGGGCGACATTGTCTGGATCGACTACGAAGGCTGGATCCTGAACCCAGACGGGAATCGCACTCTCTTCGACACGACCCGCGAAGAGCTCGCGAAGAAAGAGGACAAGTACGACGAGAAGAAAATGTACGCGGAGTTCCCGATCGTCGTGGGTAACGGACGGGTTCTTCCCGGACTCGATGAGGCCCTCTTGGTCGCGGAGATTGGCAAAGACCTCGAGCTCACGATTCCTCCGGAGAAGGGCGCAGGGGAGCGAGACCCGAAGCTTGTGGAACTCCATCCGATGCGCGAGTTCCTCCGCCAGGAGATCGACCCTCACCTTGGAATGGAGGTCTCTCTCAGCGGCCGCCGGGGCACGATCACGCAGGTCACGGGCGGGCGCGTCCGCGTCGACTTCAATAACCCGCTCGCGGGCCGGACCCTCCTCTACCGTTACACGGTCACGAAGAAGGCCTCCGGGACCGAGGAGCGGCTCCGCGCGATCCTCGAGATGGACTACGGCCTCCCGGAGCGATTCCAAATCACGATCGACCACGGAACGGCGAACATCGTCGTGCCCGACGTGTGCAAGACGGACGAGCGGTGGTTCGTCTCGAAGTTCAGGGTCGTCGCGGACTTCCGCGACTTCCTCGGCCTCGAGAAGATCCGCTTCGTCGAGGAGTACACGAAGCCCGCGCCCGCAAAGGCTCCCACGAAGGCGCCCACGAAGGCGGAGGCCGAGGCGGTCGAGAAGACTTCCGAAGAGGCTCCACCCGTGCCCCCGCCGGCGGGGGAGCGCGCGGAGGAAGAGCTCCCGCCCGACGAGAAAGCGCCCGAAGAGCTCTGACCTCGGATCGTTCCGCTCGCAACCTTTAATGCGCCCAGCCTGGCTACTCGACGCGGAGCCCCGGTGGCCTAATGGATATGGCACCAGCCTCCTAACGTCCCTGGCGGGCGTGGAGAAAGCTGGCGGTTCCGGGTTCGAATCCCGGCCGGGGCGCTGGGCCGCGGGGTCGCTACCCTAATCGTGGAAGATCGTGCAGGAGATTCGCCGCTGCGGTGCGGGGATCGATCCTCCGAGCAACAATCGACTTGACGTTGCTTTCGAACGCCTCGCCCGCCCCTTTCTCGGAGAACGTCTCGGCGAGAAGACGGCGCATCGACTCGAGTAGCTCCTTCCTGGCGCGATCCGATTCGCGTCGTTCCCAGAGGGGTCCGGATCGAAGATGTTTGTGGTGGCGCTCAATCGCATCTGCGAGTTCTGGGATGCCTTTTCCTTCAAGCGCGGACGTCTTTGCAACCGGCGCACGCCAGCCTTCTTTCTCATCCACCATGAACTGGAGGTTCGTCGCCATCACATCCGCGCCGCCGAGATCCGTCTTGTTCACGACGTACACGTCACCAATCTCGAGAATCCCCGCCTTGAGAACTTGAACCGCATCGCCGGACTGTGGCATCTGTACGACGACGGTCGTGTGCGCGCGGCTCGCGACTTCGACCTCCGACTGCCCCGCACCGACGGTCTCAACGAACACGATGTCCATTCCGAACGCGTCGAGCACCTTGACGGCGTCAAACGTTGCGAGCGCGAGGCCCCCTGCATGGCCTCTTGTCGCCATGGACCGGATAAACACACCCGGATCCGTTCCCGTGTCCGCCATTCGAATCCGGTCCCCGAGGACCGCACCGCCGGTGAACGGTGACGTCGGATCGACCGCCACGACACCAACTTTCTTCCCGCGACTTCGGAACTCCCGCACGAGGCGGTTGATGAGGGAGCTCTTCCCCACGCCGGGCGGGCCCGTGAACCCGACGACGTGGGCCTTACCCGTCTTCGGATAAACCGAGGCGAGTGCCTCCGTTGCGCCGGGGTCGTCGTCCTCAACCATCGAGATGAGCTTCGCGACGGCCCGCTTGTCGCCCTTCAGAACCTGCTCGACAAGCTTCACGGGCCACCCCGACTATCGGCGGGAGAGATAGCCTTTCGCTCCGCGCTCACTTCGCAGCGTTTCGGAAGAACTG